>DATGKM010000146.1:0-69106 GCA_035294665.1 Bryobacteraceae bacterium
CGTTTTTCGCGTATCCGGCGGAAATCCGCAAAGTGATTTACACGACGAATGCGGTGGAGTCGCTGAACATGAGCCTGCGGAAGGTGATCAAAACGCGGGGTTCATTTCCCAACGAAGAGGCGGCCACGAAACTGTTGTACCAGGCTGTGGAGCGGGCCGCCCGGAAATGGACGCGGCCGGTAGCGGACTGGAAAGCGGCGCTGAATCGGTTTGCGATCCCGTACGAGGACCGGCTGCCCAAGGGCGTGTTGGCATGAATTCCGGCTTGCTGGCGCCGCGGGAACGAAAATACTTTACAAGACCCACCTGTTCGGTCCCCTCCTACTCTACCGGCTCTGACGTTGCCGTGCTAAAGCGACGGTAACGAATTTATTGCGACAGGCCATTACCCCACCTTTGCCGCCACCTGCGAGGTAGCGTATTCCGCCAGCCGCCGCGCATCGCTCCAGAACTTGCGGATGCCTTCCGCCAGTTTCTCCGTGGCCATGGCATCCTCGTTGAGCATCCAGCGGAAGGTTTTTTCGTCCACGTGCAGGCGCTCGCCCACCGAGGCCTTGGCCTTATCCGGATCGAGCGCGCGCTCCAGCGTGCCTTCCGTGCGGGTCAATTGATCGAGCAGGTCCGGGCTGATGGTGAGCAGATCGCAGCCGGCCAGGCGAATAATCTGGTTGGTGTTGCGAAAGCTCGCGCCCATCACCTGCGTCTTGTAGTCGAACTTCTTGTAGTAGTTGTAGATGCGCGTTACCGACGCAACTCCGGGATCCTGGTCGGGCGGAATTTCGGCCCCGCCGTGCTCCTTCTTATACCAATCGTAGATGCGGCCCACGAACGGCGAAATCAGCGTTACGCCGGCTTCCGCGCAAGCCACGGCCTGGGCAAAGCTGAACAGCAGCGTCAGGTTGCAATGGATGCCTTCTTTTTCCAGGCGCTCGGCGGCGCGGATGCCCTCCCACGTGCTCCCCACTTTGATGAGAATTCGTTCGCGGCTCACGCCCTTCTGTTCATAAAGAGAAATGAGCTTGCGCGCCTTGGCGATCGTGGCTTCCGTATCGAAGCTCAAATTCGCAGGCACTTCCGTCGAGACGCGGCCCGGGATCACCTTCAGAATCTCGCACCCGAACAGCACCGACAGGCGGTCCATGAACTCTTCCGCCATTTGCGCCTGGCTGCCATCGCGGCCGGCGGCCACATCCGAGGACTCCTCCACGAAGTGTCGGTAGCGCGGCATTTGCGCCGCGTGATAGAGCAGCGAAGGATTCGTGGTAGCGTCCTGCGGGCGATGCCGCGCGATGGCCTCGATATCGCCCGTGTCCGCCACTACCGTGGTGTATTTCTTCAGAGATTCCAGCAACGTCATTTGTATGCTCCTTGGATCGTATCCGCGCTCCAGCCTTCCTTCATCATATCCGCCGCCTGCCGATTTCAGCTTTTAGCAATCAGCTTTCAGCCCAAACCGGTATTAGCTGATGGCTGATAGCTGACCGCCGGCGGTTGATAGCGTAAAACCATGACCTACCAGACGCAGATTTCATTTTCCACCAAAGGCCATGGCGACATGCACGATCTCACGGACCGGATCGCGGAAGCCACCGGTTCCGCCAGGATTCGCACCGGGACGGTCGCGGTCTTCGCCATCGGCAGCACCGCCGCCATCGGAGCCATCGAATTCGAGCCGGGTCTGCGCCGCGATTTGCCCGCAATCCTGGATAAGCTCATGCCTCCCAGCCGCGATTACGGCCACGAGCAGACCTGGCACGATGGCAATGGCCATTCCCATCTGCAGGCTACGCTGGTTGGGCCATCCCTGGTCCTGCCGGTTACCGATGGCAGGCCGAATCTGGGCACATGGCAGCAGATTGTTCACCTCGAATGCGACACCCGCGGCCGCGAGCGCACCGTCGTTCTCACCGTTTCGGGGGATTGACGCTACTCGATCGTAAAGTTCGCCTTCGCCTCGTACATTTGGTTCCCAATGGCGTCTTTCACCTCGATCGCGATGCCGTATTCGCCGGGGCTTGTATTCTTCTGGGTGGTTACCGACATCGACGCCGGGATCCATAGCTTTGGATAGAACGATTCGGATTTTGCGGTTGCCGGTTCGGGCTGGGTCCAAAGCACTTTGCCGGAGGCATCCAGGACGGAGACTGCGTAGCTGACATCGATTTTGTTTTTGGGGCCGTAGCGGAACCCGGTGATATCGAATCGCATCCATACGGCATCCCCCGGGCGGTAGGCGGCCTTTTCGAGCGGCTGCGTGTCGTTTTCCGACCGGAAGAAGTGCAGGTTCTCGAGCGTGAGCGAATCGCTCGGCCGCACAGCCTGGCTGCGAACGGCAAAAGGCACCTTGAGCTCCGTCTGCGTTTTGGCGGTCAGATCGTTCACCGAAACCACAACTTGATATGTTGCTGAGCCGATCAGCGGAGGAAGCGGGATTTCGACGGCCAGCCGCGGCATCCAGTCTTTATCCTGCGGCCCCACCTCTTCCACAATTTCATTTTTTACCGGCTCAACCAGCGGCACGCCTTCGGCATCCAGCGTCTGAATGGACCAGGTAAGGTGAATCTTTTCGTCGGGCGTTTTCTGGTAATTGCGCACGCGGCACGAAAAAAAGATGGTCTCTCCGGGGTGGTAAACAAAATCGGCGGGGTTGACCGCTCCTCCATCGGAGTTGGAAAGTTGTGGCTGGACAATTTCCAGCGGCGCCGCCAGAACCTGCGACGCCAGCGTCACCAGCAGGAGTAGCCGCATTGCGCAGACCCCCTCGATCCAGAGTAGCACCCATTGGTGGGGTAGGCGCTACCGCCTGCCAACCGGGGAGGCGCTACGCGATGATTCGCGCCATCCACTTGCTTACGCGCGCGGCTCAGATGCGGCCGTGCTGGAGCGATGGTAACGAATTCACCGCGACGAGCCACTGGGGCGGCTGCTAATTACCCGTAATTTCCGAGATGACACCGCCATGTTCCTGAACGCGCACGGTGAGCCCGCGGCGCATATCGAGCTGGTCTTCCGGCACGGGGAAGCTGGCGGCGATCATGCGGTCCTGGGTGACGTGGGCCGGGATGCGGTTGCGGACGATCAACGACGGATTGTATTTCTGCCCGAGCAGGGGGATGGCTGCAAACAGGTGCTGGGCGTCGATTTCGGGAATGGTCATGCCTTCGATCGTCATACCGGATTTATCAGCCACGGTTACGGTTACCTGGCGCACTTCATATTCGTAGTCGGCGAGGTTGAGAAAGCGAAAATCGACTACCGCGACGGAATGGTTTTCATCCAAAGGGGCGGTCCTTACCTTGAGAATCTGGCCGCGCAATTCCATGTGCGCGCCTTTTTGCGCCCAGAAGACTGCGGCAATGGCCACAATCACAATCACTGCGGCGATGCCGAAGGCAATCAGGAGCGGCTTGCGCATGGTGTCTGGTTCGATTGTATCGCCCGGGGGCTGTTGGCCCCCGGCGGTCAGATTTCCGCAGGCGCAAAATCGGGCAAGGCGATGGCGGGCTCGTCGAGCGCGGCGCTGGGCGCGCGTTCATGCAGCAACAGTTCGGTGGCCATGACTTGCGGCTCGGCGTGGAAGTACTGCTGGAACGGGTGATCGAACAGGAGATTGACTATGGCGAGGAGGCTCATGCCGAGGTGGTGCGCCATCCAGGTGCGGATGGGCTGGCCGCCGGTGTGGGTGTATTCGATGGCTTCGAAGTGTCCGTAGCGGCCGGTCCAGCCGAATTCTTCCATGCGGCGGAGGTTTTCGATGGCCTCGGCGGGATCGACGGGGAGGGCCAGGTAGGTGGCGTAGGGAGCGACCACGAGGTTATCGGGCGAGCGGCGCATGGCCAGGGAAGTAAGGCCGAACGCCATATAGCCGAATTCGTTTTCGGTGGGGCCGAGGCAGGCCGATTCGGAAATGCCCCACGGAACGCCTTTGCGGCGCGCGTACTCGCGCTGGATGCGGACCACGGATTTCACGCTCTGCTCGGTAATGGTGCCCTCGTAGTGGCGCATCCAGAGCATCGGCATGAGGTATTCGAACATGGTGCCGGTCCAGGAGATCATAACGCGCTCGCCGTGGAGGGAAGTGTGGGGGCGGGCCAGATTGAACCAGACTTCCTGGGGAACGTCGGCTTTGGCGATGGCGATGAAGGCGGCGATGCGGGCTTCGGTGGCGAGCATGTCGTAACAGGCTTCGGCGATGTGGCCGGTGGAGGCGTCGATGCCGATGGACAAGGCCCTGCGGGCGCGGTGATAGAGGCAGCGGAAATCCATTTCGCGCACCAGGCGTTCGCAGATTTCGGCGATGTCTTTCAATTCGGCGGCGAGTTCCTTGGTGAGGCCGCGGCGCGCGGGAGGCTCGGCGGCGAAGGACAGGGCGGCTTGTTTCAGGGTCCAGAGAGCGGCGGCCAGGTTGCCGCTATCGACGGTGGAAATGAACAGCGGGGCAATGGGCTGGCGGGTGGAGATGGAATACCAGTTGAAGAGATGGCCGCGATATTTGGGCAGGGCCTGAAGGGAGTCGAGAGTCTGGCGGGTTTCGAAGACGAATTCGCTGAGGGGCGCCAGGCCCAGGTGCACGGCGGCAACGCGGGCATTGAGGAGCAGACCGGCGTTGGTGGGGGAGATGCGCAGATCGACTGCGCCGTTTTCGCGCACGCTATCGGGGATAAGCCAGGAGGTGGTGGGGGAACTCCAGTCGCGGAAAAAACGGTAGATGCGTTCGGCGGCAGTGCGGAGGAGGAGGGCGTCTTTGGCGTTGACGCGGCAGCCGGCGGCGCGCGGCCGCCGGTTGAGCCAACTGGAGACGAAGCGGGAGATGAGCCAGAGGAACAGAATGGGCGCGGCGGAGGGGAGCGCGGCGGGGCGAATGGACCAGACGGCGAAGCCGATGAGGAGGGCGATCCAGGGGGTCCACTCGAGGTAAAGATCGACGGTCGCCTTGGGGCGCAGGCCGGCTTCCGCTTCGGCGGCGGTTTCCCATTCGAGCAAGCGGCGGCCGGTGACAAAGACGCGGGCAAGCGAGCGCACGATCGCATCGATCAGCACCAGGGCCTGATGCAAAAGGAAGACCAGGCTGAACAGAGCCATGGCGTTTTCTTTTAGAAAGGCGGCGGCGGTGACGCGCACCCAGGCAGTAACGCCGCGCCACTCGAAGGGAATGCGGAAAAGGGCGAAGAAGAGGCGCGCATAGGCCGGCAGGAACAGCACCGCCACCGCGGCTACGGTCCAATAGACGGGCGATTGCGGCAGGATGAGCCAGCTCCCCAAAAGGAGCAGCAGCAGACTTGGTTCGAAGAGGCTGCGGCGTAAATTATCGAGAATTTTCCACTGAGAGAGCAGGGAGATCGGGTTGGGGACGAGCTGGCGGGTGAAATCGGGGACGCGGCCGAGCAGCCAGCGGAGGATTTGCCAATCACCGCGCACCCAGCGGTGCTTGCGGCGGTTGTAACTGGAGAAGTGGGAAGGGTAATCGTCAATGACCTCAATATCGCTGACGAGGCCGGCGCGGGCGTAGGCCCCTTCGATGAGATCGTGGCTGAGCAGGGCGTTTTCCGGGAAGCGGTGATCCAGGGTTTCGCGGAGCACGTCCACTTCGTAGATGCCCTTGCCGCAGAAACTGCCCTCGCCGAACAGATCCTGGTAGACATCGGAGACAGCGCGGGTATAGATATCGAAGCCGGTCTGCCCCGAGTAGAGCGAAGCGAGGCGGCTGCGGGAGGCGGACTGAATACTGATGCCGACGCGCGGCTGCAGGATGCCGTAGCCATCCACTACGATGCGGCTCTGCGGATCGATGACGGCCTGGTTGAGGGGATGGGCCATGGTTCCGATCATGCGGGCGGCGGAATCGCGGGGCAACTGCGTATCGGCATCGAGCGTGATCACGTAGCGGACCGAGGGCAGAACGGAAAGATCGCCGACGGCGACGGGAAAGGCCTGCAGGTGGCCGCGAAGGGCGCGGTTGAGATCGAGAAGTTTGCCGCGCTTGCGCTCCCAGCCCATCCAGCGGCCTTCACGCTCGTTGTAGGTGCGGTTGCGATGGAGCAGGAAAAACGGGGAGCGGCCATCGCCGGAGTAGCGGGCGTTCAAGCCTTCGACGAGGGCTTTCAAAATATCCACCAGGTGATCGCGCTGATCGATGGGCTGATCGGAATCGGGCGAATCGGTGAGGAGGGCGAAATAGAGATTGCGGTGGCGGTTGGCGAGGAAGCGGATTTCGAGATCGAGAGCGAGATCGTGCACCTGCTCTTCGTTCAGGAGGAGCGCGGGGACGGCAACCATGGTGACGCAATCGTTGGGAATGCCTTCGGAAAAGTCCAATTTGGGCAGAGGGCGCGCGGGGAGAAGGGAAGTGACTAAGCTGTTGACGAAATCCACCGCGGCCTGGGAGGCGGGAAGGATGAGTAAGACCAGGCCGGTGAAAATGGGGGTGAGGGTATCGAGGCCCGAAATCATCGCCAGCACGAGCGCGAAGGTGAGCAACTCGATGGAGATGAGATAAAAACCGGTGGGGTGGCTGAGCAGGAAGCGGCGGAAACGGGCGGAAAGCGAGGGCTGATAGCCGGCTTCGGCTTCGAGCCGCGAGCGGCCGGCGCCCAGCAGATAGAAGCCGACATGGGCACGGCGCCGGGCGAGACGGGAGCCATCGGAAGCGGCCAATGCCTCACGGCTGAGGCGAATCGCGATGCGGGCGATTTCCAATTCGCCCCGCGAGCTGCGGGCCGCAATCTCCTGGATGACGCGGCGGTAGGAGGCGCGGCTTTCGTAATCCATGCGCTCGAAGATTTGGGACGGGTCTTCGGCGAGCACACGATCGATGCGATTAATGCTCTGAATGAGATCGCGCCAATTGGCCTTGCCGGCGCGCTGCAAGCTGGTGACGAGCTCGGGCCAGGCGGAGGGATCTTCGGCCGCCATGAGCCGATCGAGCAGTTCCAGTTCGAGAGCCGCCTGGAGGTGGGAGAGTTCCAGAATGGTGAGAACGGTCTGTGATTGATAGTCGTCGAGGAAGGCCGAAAACTCTTCTTCCTCGAAGCGATTGGCGGCGTTATCGAGATACTGGCGGGTGAGGGCGAGGATGCGGGGGATGGCAGATTGGCAGGCGGAAGCGCCTGCCCCACCGTCAATGGGGAGGCGCGGCTCCACGCGGAAAAAATCGGGGACGAGCTGTTCGACGCTCCGCAGGAAGCGCACATTATCGAGGACGGCCGCGGCGTCAGGGTCGCGGTGGAGCGCGGAAGCGCGGTCGAACAGGGCCTGGAAGGCGCGGCGGCGGAGCTTGGGACTGCGGTTCGGCGGATGGAGGGCTGGAGAAGCGGCGCCGGGCGCGGAAATCGGGATTCCCTGGGGAGCCAGTTGGGTTGTCATCGGTAACTCGATGCCTGAAGTTCGAACATGTTGGCGTATCGCCCGCCAAGAGCGATTAATTGGTTATGGCTGCCTTGTTCGGCGATGCGGCCGTTTTCGAGCACCACGATGCGGTCAGCCATCCGCACCGTTGAGAAGCGGTGAGAGATCAGCAAGGCGGTTTTGCCGCTGGTCAAGTCGGCGAAACGTTGAAAAACGTCGTATTCGGAACGCGCGTCGAGCGAGGCGGTAGGCTCGTCGAGAATGAGGACCTGGGCGTCGCGGAGGTAGGCGCGGGCGAGGGCGATTTTCTGCCATTCGCCCCCGGAGAGATCGACGCCGCCTTCGAAGCGCCGGCCGAGGAGCTGATCGTAGCGCTGTGGAAGCCGTTCAATGACGGCATCGGCGAGGCTTTTGGAAGCGGCCTGCGGCACTTCGCCGTTCGGTGGCAGATCGCTTCGCAGTATTTCGAGGCGTCCGACGGCGATGTTCTGCCAGGCGGTCATTTCGTAACGCATGAAGTCCTGGAAGATAACGCCGATTTGGCTTTGCAGTTCGTCGAGCCGGTAATCGCGGAGATCCACGCCATCGAGGAGGATGCGCCCGGAGGTGGGATCGTAGAGGCGGGTGACCAGCTTTACCAGGGTGGTTTTGCCCTGGCCGTTTTCGCCGATGAGGGCGATGCGCTCGCCGGCGGAGATGCGGAGATCCAGGTTGTCGAGAACGAGCCGCTGAGTGCCGGGATAAATGAAACTGACTTTTTCAAACAGGAAGCCGTCGCGGATGGGGCGAGGCGCCGGGATGCCGTCTGTTTTGGAAACGAGCGACGGTTGGACTTTAAAGAATTCGATCAGGTCGGTCAGAAACAGCGATTGATCGGCGATGCTGGCGGAGGTAGCGAAGATGTTTTGAATGTTCTGACTCGCCCCCAAAATCGATCCGGCAAGCAGTTGCAAACCGCCCCAATTAAGGGCGCCCATTACGGTCCGATAGACCACGTACGCGAAGGCGCCGTAGTACCCTGCCGTACTGAGCACGGACAGGGAAGCTCCCGCGAACAGCCGGCGGCGCGCCAAGGCGACATTCTGTTCGTAGATCGTCGTCGCCAGCCGGTCGAACTCGCCCGAAAGAAAATCGCTGAGGCCGAACAGCTTTAACTCCTTGGCGGATTCTTTGCTGGCGCCTAACTGCCGCAAGTAATCGAGTTGCCGTTTTATGGGAGTCTGGCGGATGTTCTGCGTGAAGCCCAGAAATGCGTAGTGGCTTTCGCCGAGGAAAGCAGGCACGACCGCCGCTATCAGCAACAGCAGCAGCCACGGCGAGAAAGCCGCGACCGCCGCCGAAAGGCTGACAGCCGTTACAAACTGCTGCAGAAGCTGGCCCATGGCCTGAATCATGTAAATGCGGTCGGTGGCCTGGACACGCGCTCGTTCCAGCTTGTCGTAAAAGCCGGGGTCTTCGTAAGACGCCAGGTCGAGGCGCGAAGCGTGGTGCATGACGCGCACGCTCACATAGCGAGTAAAGCGATCGGAGAGGAGGCTGTCGAAGAACGCGATAACGCGCGAAAGCACGGCCGCGGTGGCGGCCAGCGAGAACTCCGCCACCACCAGGTACCAGAAGTAGGAAGGCAGCGGCTTGCCCGCGAAGTGCGCCTGAATGGCATTCAGGATGAGCCGCGAAACCAAGAGGATGGCAAGCGGCGCGAGCGCGGCCAGCACACGCCCTACGAGCCCGCCAGTGACTACGGCGGGGCCGGATTTCCAAACGATCCCGATGAGAGGACGGATATTATGAAGAGCCCGCAGACGTTCGCGCCAGGTGGCGGCGGATGTATGAATTTCAGCATTCATCGGGACCGATTGTTTTCCGACGGAGCAGGTAAGCTGATGCTTTCCACCAACAAAAAGAGGATCACCGTAGCATTCGGGGTTCCACTGTGTACCTTCGAGGTTCCACTACCTAATTTATAAGATGAAAGGCCGGCGGGCTGGGACGCGGCAAAATTTGCCCTCCGGTTAGGGAAAAGGGTGTACGAAATGGCATTGTCAAGGCCGCCGGGCTCACAATGCATGAGGAGGGCGGGAACTCACAATGTAAGATTGCAAGTATGCCCTCGGCGAATGGAACGAAGGTCGCGCTGGTAACCGGCGCAAATAAAGGGATTGGTTACGAGATCGCGCGTGGACTGGCGGGGAAGGGAATGAGGGTGCTGCTGGCTTGCCGGGATCTGGCGCGCGCGGAAGCGGCGGCGGCAAAGTTGAAACAGGAGAGACTGAATGTGTTTCCGGTGCTGCTGGATGTAACGCGCCGAGAGACGATTGCGTCCGCTGCGGCCGATGTCGAGAAGAGCTACGGGAAGCTGGATGTGCTGGTGAATAACGCAGGGATTGCCAGGGAGTGGGGGTCGAAGCCGAGCAATACCGACATCGCGACGGTACGGGAAATTTACGACACCAACCTTTTCGGCGCAATTGCCATGATTCAAACGATGCTGCCGCTGTTGCTGCGGTCGGAGGCGGGCCGGATTGTGAACGTATCGAGCAGCTTGGGTTCGCTGCAGTTGACGAGCGATCCATCGAGCCCGATGTCGCAGGTGCTGGCGCTGGGCTACTGCAGCTCCAAATCCGCGCTGAACGCGGTGACGGTGCAGTTCGCGAATGAACTGAAGAGCACGCCGGTGAAGGTGAACGCGGTTTGTCCGGGTTACGTAGCGACTGACCTGAACAACCACAGCGGCCCGCGGACACCGGAGCAGGGCGCGCGGATTGCGATTGAGATGGCGACGATCGGCGCGGACGGACCTACGGGAGGCTATTTCGAGGACGGGGGACGGGTGCCTTGGTGAGGGGCGTCAATTTCCGCTCAGCCATCATCCAGTTCTGCCGCCCGTAGCGCGCGGTGGTTACCGCGCTTCGACCGGCACGGGCAGGACGTGATGCACGCTGTAGGTGCGTTCGCGGGGGTCGCGGCTGAAGGGTTGCATGCGGCCATCGCGTGCGGAGGCGCGCGCCATGAGCGTGAAAGAGCCGGAGCGGCGGGGCGTCCACGGATACTGCCAGCGCACCCAGCAGTAGGGCCGCGGCGGATCGAGCAGGCAAGTGGGGGCCCAGGTGAGGCCGCGATCCACGCTCACTTCCACGCGGTCGATCTCGGATTCTCCGGCCCAGGCGGCGCCGTGAACCGGGCAGACGGCACCGGCACGGAGCGATTCGCCGGCGGCGGGATAGGCGATCCCCGCTTTCACTTCGCCGCGAGTTAAGGGTGCAAGCGAAGGAATGCCGTAGAGATCCTGCCAGCGGCTATATTCGAAGGTCTGGAAGTAGCCCTGGAAGCGCTGGTTGGAAACTACAATGCGGCGAAGCCATTTGACGGAAGCCATGCCATACCATCCGGGAACCAGGGCGCGCAAAGGGAATCCGTGGCGGCGATCCAGTTCGCGTCCATTCATCTGCCAGGCCAGCAGGACATCGGCGTTGAAAGCTTTCTCGATATCAAGGCCGTAAGCGAACGGAATCGGCGCGGACAACCCGGTTTCGCCCTCCGCGAAGCCGCTGTCGGCGCCTTCCAGAATTACCGATACTGCGCCATTTTGCAGGCGGCCGCGCTCGATGACCCAGGCGAGCGGAACGCCGGTCCATTGCGCCGTGCCGACCGCCCCCGGACCCCACTCGACGCCTTTGACGGGCTGGGGGAGGAAGCCGCGGCTGTTGCCGGCGCACTCGAGCGTTGCCGTCACATGGCGTTGCGGCGCGTCGAGCACCTCGGCGAAGGTGAAAGCTCGCGGCCGTTCGATTTCGCCCGCCACCTGGAGACGCCAGGAGGATACCTCGATGTGCGGCGTGTCGAAATGGCTGCGAACGTAAAATAATTCCCGGGGCGTGAGAAAACTCTCGAAGATGGAACGTGGAGATTCGAAATTTTCCGGCCGGCGCTGATGGCAAATCAGATCCGCGGGGGGTTGCATCTCTCATACCGGCGCGCACGGACCGGACCACTATTGTTTTTACCGCGTTCGGGGAAATTGCCCGAGCGGGGACAGGACGGTTGGTTACAGGGTTGCTGCCGTTACGGTATGACCACAACGGAAGAGATCCAAGCCCTTACGATTCGCGAATTGCTGCGTGCTCGCGGACCCTGCATCACCCTGGTCTTAGCCGGCGACGAGATGGGCGATACTGCCATAGAGTTAAAAAATGCGCTGGCGCGGATCCGCGAGGAGTTGCGGAAGCCAAATCTTGACAAATTAGGTATGGATGGCGAGGCACTGCTGCAGCCGATTGCGGCCGCCGCAACCGAGGCGCGTTTTGCGAAAGGCGCGGGCAGCATGGTGATTCTGCGCTCATCCGAGGTTCTGGAGATTTACCGGGTGCGCGGGCTGAAGCCCCTGGTGCGCGTGGGCGAACGTTTCGATGCGCGGACCCTGGTGGCGGCCGAGGCCGCACGGAAGAGATTTGCCATCCTGGCGCTGAGCCAGAAACGGACGCGGATTCTGCGCTGCACGGGCGATAGCTGCGAAGAAGTTCCTTTTCCGGCGGGATATCCTTCGAGCCTGGCGGATGCCATGCAAACGCGCCAGCCGGACCACGTGCTCGATAACCGAGTGACCGGCGGACCCTCGATCGGTGCGGGTACGGTACTGTTTGGCACATCTACGGACCGGGAAGCCAAAGGCGAATACCTGCTGCATTTTTTTCAGGACGTCGATCGGGCGGTGAAAGCTGTGTTGAAGGGGTCAGAGGAGCCGCTTGTGCCGGCAGGAGTGGAGCAGGAACTGGCGCTCTACCGGCGTGCAAACACGTACGCGCAACTGGTGGAGCCGGGGGTGGCGGGAGCGCCCGATGGAATGGATGGAGCGGAATTGCAAAAACGCGCCCGCGCGGCGCTCGAGCAATGGGAGCAGATGCCGGGCAATGCGTTGCCCGCGGATCTGGACCGGCGGATCAGCCTCGGCCTGGCTTCCATTCACATTCATACGATCGTGCCGGCGGCATTCGCGGGGCGAGTGTCCGAATTCTTTTTTGAGGCGAACGCGCAATTTCCGGGTGTCTACGATGCGGCAACTCAGGAAATCCGGCAGGCCGAGGAAACCGCCGAGGAGCCAGTAGATCTGGTGGAACTGGCCGCCTATCAGACAATCGCGCAGGGCGGGGAAGCGCGTATTGTGGAGGAGCAGGCGATGCCGGAAGGCGCGCGGGTGTGCGCGCTGTTCCGGTATGCGGCGTAAAATGCTTTAACCGACCAGCTTTTCGAAACGGGAACCTGGCTTGACAATGGTCTGGCTGCGCTCGGGGCCGGTGGAGATGCAGCCGATCTCTAAGCTGGCGCGATTTTCCAGAAAGGCGAGGTACTCTTTGGCGCGCCCGGGCAGTTGGTCGTACGAAGTGCTGCCGAAAGTTGACGCCTGCCAGCCCGGCAGGCACTCGTAAATCGGTTCGAGCCGATCCATTTCAGCGAAGGTGGCGGGAATCTCGCTCACTTCCTGTGTGCCGTGCCGGTAACCCACGCACACAGGCACGTTATCGAATTCATCCAGCACGTCGAGCTTGGTGATCACCAGGCTATCGATGCCGTTAATGGCCGCGCTGTAACGCAGCAGCGGAATATCGAACCAGCCGCAGCGGCGCGGCCGGCCGGTGACGGAACCGAACTCATGGCCGCGCTCGCGGATGCGGTCGCCCGCTCCATTCCGCGCCTCGGTGGGGAAGGGACCGCCGCCCACGCGCGTGATATACGCTTTGGCTACACCGACCACGGCCGAGATGCTGGTAGGCGGCACGCCGGCGCCGGTGCAGGCCCCGCCCGCGGTGGCGCTCGAAGAGGTTACGAATGGATAGGTGCCGTGATCGATATCGAGCATGGTGGCCTGCGCGCCTTCGAAGAGAACGGATTGGCCTTCTTTCATGGCGCGGTGGAGCAGCATGGCGGTGTCGCAGACCATGGGGCGGATGCGATCGGCGAGCTGTTCGTATTGTTCGCGGGTGCCGGCGGCGTCCAGTTCTTCGTAAATACCCAGGGCTTTGGCGATGGCGATTTTCTCTTCCATCAGCGCGTCATAGCGGGCGCGGAAGGTGTCGCGGTCGAGCAGTTCCGCGATGCGAATGCCGCGGCGGGCGAATTTATCTTCGTAACAGGGGCCGATGCCGCGCGAGGTGGTGCCGATCGAAACCCGCCCCGGCCGCCCTTCGGAGAGCTTCTCCATCAGGCGGTGCACCGGCAAAAGGACGTGGGCGCGGCTGCTGATGCGGAGCTGGCGATCGACGTCAATTCCGGCGGCGCAAAGAGTATCGATTTCGGCCAGCAACGCGGCTGGATCGACGACCAGGCCGTTGCCGATGACGGCCAGCTTGCCTGGCCGGAGAATCCCGCTGGGAATCAGCTTCAATACGTATTTGCGGTCCCCAATGTATACGGTATGGCCGGCATTGTGCCCGCCCTGGTAGCGGACCACGATATCGAACCGGCCGGCGAACACGTCGACAATCTTGCCTTTGCCTTCGTCGCCCCACTGAGATCCCAATATGATGACGTTGCGCATGCGACCAAACCCACCCATTGTAACGTACTGTACCGGCAGAACTCCTTTCGGCCGGCGTTCGTGGCCATCATGAAAACATGGCCAATACTTATCGGATTGAGATGGACAGCATGGGCGAGATCCAGGTCCCCGCGGACGCGCTGTACGGAGCCCAGACCATGCGCGCCGCGCAAAATTTCCGGATCAGCGACAAACGCTTTCCGCGGTCCTTTATCCGCGCGCTGGGATTGATCAAGAGCGCCGCGGCCAAGGTGAATCAGCGGGCGGAAATCGAAGCGGCGGCGGAAGAGGTGGTGGAAGGGCGGCACGACCGCGAATTCATTCTGGACATTTTTCAAACGGGCAGCGGCACTTCCACGAATATGAACGCCAACGAGGTGATCGCGCGGCTGGCGCGAGCCCACCCCAATGACGACGTGAACCGCGGACAATCGAGCAACGACGTGATTCCGTCCGCGATCCACATTGCCGCGGCTGAGACGGTTACGGGAAACCTGCTACCGGCCATGGAGGAGCTGGAAATGTCGCTGGCCCGGAAGGCGCGGGAATTTCACGACGTGATCAAGATCGGCCGCACGCACCTGCAGGACGCCGTGCCGATGCGGCTGGGCCAGGAATTCAGCGGGTACGCGCGGCAGGTGGAGCTTTCGCGCGAGCGGCTGGAAATCGCCCTGGGCGGTATCTACGAACTGCCGCTGGGCGGGACGGCAGTGGGCACGGGCCTGAACACGTCGCCGGAATTTGCCAGCGCGGTGATTTGGGAAATCGGGCGGCGTACGGGGCTGCCGTTCCGCGAGGCCAAGAATCACTTCGAAGCTTCGGCATCACGGGACGCGGTTTGTTTCCTGAGCGGCGCGTTGCGCTCGTACGCCATTTCGCTCACGAAAATCGCCAACGATATTCGCTGGCTGGCTTCGGGACCGCGCTGCGGATTGGGCGAGTTGAAATTGCCGGAGCTGCAGCCGGGTTCGAGTATTATGCCCGGTAAGGTGAACCCGGTAATTGCGGAGAGCCTGCTGATGGTATGCGCTCAGGTGATCGGTTACGACGCCACGATTGCGTGGTGCGGGGCGGCGGGCAATTTCGAGCTGAACGCGATGATGCCCATCATGGCCTACGATCTGCTTGACGGCATCGAACTGATGGCCGCGGGCACGCGCAATTTCACCTCAAAACTGGTGGATGGCATCGAAGCGAACCGCCAACGGATCGCGTTTCTGGTGGAGCAATCGTTCGCTACCGCCACGGCGCTGGCGCCCGAGATCGGCTACAACCATACGGCCGCGATCGTGAAGGAAGCTTATAACACCGGGCGGACGATTCGCGATGTGGCTCGGGAAAGAGCCGGCCTGCCGGAGGAGCAACTGAGCAAACTGCTCGACCCGCGCGCGCAAGTGGGGTAAGTTAAGAAACAATGAGCTACTACCAGGAGCATCATTCTCAATTTCTCGAGGGATTGCAGGCATTCCTGCGGATCCCCAGCGTGAGCACGCTTTCGGAACATAAGGCGGACGTTCGCCGGGCGGCGGAATTCGTGCGCGAAGAGCTGCGCGCGGCCGGTATGCGCGAAGCCCAATTGATCGAAGGGGAAGGCAATCCGCTGGTCTACGCGGAATGGCTGGGGGCTCCTGGGAAGCCGACGATTCTCTTCTACGGGCATTACGACGTGCAGCCGCCCGACCCACTGGATGAATGGAAATCGCCGCCGTTTGAGCCGCAAATCCGCGGCGATAATATTTTCGCGCGCGGGTCGGCCGACGATAAAGGGCAGGTCTACATTCAGATCAAGGCGGTGGAGAGCCTGCTGAAATCCAAGGGCCGGCTGCCGGTGAACGTGAAATTCCTCATCGAAGGCGAAGAGGAGATGGGCGGCGAGCACATCGAAGCTTATGTGAAATCGAAGCCAGCGCGATTGAAGGCGGATGCCGCGGTAGTGTGCGACACGGAGATGTTCGCGCCGGAACTGCCTACCATTTGCGTGGGATTGCGCGGGATCGTGTATGGCGAGCTGTGGGTGGAAGGCGCGAATCACGATCTGCACTCGGGCGTGTATGGCGGCGCGGCCCCGAACCCGTTGCAGGCGATTGCCGAAATCCTGTGCGCGCTCAAAGACCGCGACGGCCACATTCGCATTCCGGGGTTTTATGATCGCGTACAGCCGCCATCAGCCAAAGAACGGGAAGCGTGGTCGCGGCTGCCGTTCGACGAGGACCGGTACCTGAAGAACGACATGGGCGCGCGCGAGCTGGTGGGCGAGCCGGAGGTGCCGCTATTCGAGCGGCTGTGGGCCCGGCCGACGCTGGAAGTACACGGCATTCGCGGCGGCTTCACCGGAGAGGGTGCGAAGACCGTGATTCCGGCGCGCGCCGTGGCCAAGCTGAGTGCGCGGCTGGTAGCCGATCAGCAGCCGGAAGAAGCCGCGCGGCAGATGCAAACGGCGGTGCGGGCGGCTTGCCCCAAGGGAGTCACCGCCGAATACAAGGTGATCCACATGGGCGCCCCTTCGCTCACCAACCCGGATAACCGCTACATTCATGCCGCGGCCGAAGCACTAAAGCAGGTGTTCGGGAAGGAAACGGTCTATGTCCGCGGCGGCGGATCGATTCCGATCGTGGGCCTGTTCGATAAATATCTGGGGATTCCCAGCGTGATGATGGGCTTCGGCCTGCCGGACGATAACCTGCATGCCCCGAACGAGAAATTCCACCTGCCGAATTTTTTCCGGGGCATTGAGGCCGTCGCGCGGTATCTCGAACTGTTAACCTGATCGGTTCCTTGTAGCGATCCCCCTTTCTTGACGGGCCAAATGCGCGTGTGATAAGTTCAGCCGGGGCTGTTTTGTCGGCCCGCGAGAGGAATCCCATGTTGGCAATCGACGAGAAAACCATTACCGATGCGGCGCTGGAGCAGATGGCGGGCACGCCGAATCCCCGCCTCAAAGAGATCATGTCATCCCTGGTCAAGCATCTTCACGCCTTCGCGCGGGAGGTCGATCTCACGCCGGAGGAATGGCTGGAGGGCATTAAGTTTCTCACGGCCGTGGGGCAGAAGTGCACGGAATTCCGCCAGGAATTCATCCTCCTCTCCGACACGCTCGGTATGAGTGCGCTGGTCAATGCCATGCACGACCGGCGGGCCACGGAGGACTCGACAAAATCCAGCCTTCTGGGACCGTTTTATCGCGCTGATTCGCACACCATGCCGTTGGGCGCTTCGATTGTGGGAAAGGGCAAGCAGCCCAATACCGTGATTTACGGGCGGGTGGTGAATGCGGCCGGGCAGGCCATCCCGAATGCGTCGGTTGAAATCTGGCAGCCGGACGAAGAAGGCTGGTACGACTTGCAGAAAAACGACCCCTCCGATATGGACCTGCGGGGCCGCTTCTACACCGATTCGGAGGGACGCTTTTACCTGCGCACCATCGCCCCGACCGGTTACATGATCCCGATGGATGGGCCGGTGGGCGATATGATCCGCGCGCAGAACCGGCACGGGTACCGTCCCGCCCACATTCACTTTGTGATCGGCGCGCCCGGCTACCGGGAGGTGGTTACGGCGCTGTATTTGACGGGCGATCCGCACCTCGATTCCGACACGGTCTTCGGCGCTTCCGAATCGCTGGTGGTGAGCGTGAACCAGCACGATACCGCGTCGCCTTATCCGGAGTTGCAGAGCATTCACTTCGATTTCAAGCTGGCCGCGCTGGCGGGACAAGCGGAATCCGGAAGGGTAGGCGCCGACCCTTCGCAGATTTTACAGAAAGCCGCGCACTGAAGCGCGCGGCGCGCCAGTTGGGAAGGACCTGCCATGAAACAGCCCGCATTAGGAATTACCGCCTCACTTGTCGTGATGGTGGTTTCGCTCGGGTTCGTTGCGCTCTTTGCGGCTCCCACCTTTATGGGTTGGGTCTCGTATCTGACCATCTGCTTCATTCCAATTGAAGTGATCGCGGGCGTCATCTGGGGATGCAAGCAACCGGCCTTCGCCGCGGCGCGGCCGCAACCCGCGAAGGGCGTGATGCTGGTTCTGGTTTGCCTGGTGGTGGGCGCGATTGTGGCGGCTGTTCATTTTGTGACCGTGGCCGGCAGCATCGGGCCGCCTCCGCCCATGGCCATGATGTGCATTATCACATCGGTGATCATGACCTTCTGGCTGGCGCTGATGTTCGGCGGCTGGCCGTTCGTGCAGTTGATCAAGAATCCCGTGGCCGCGGGACTCACGCTGCTCGCGGCCTGCTACGTGGTGAACTTCCTGCAGTTCCGCATTCTGTTTGACTACGGCTTCATGCGGGGCGCGCCGGTCTACGTGGCATCGCTCGACCCGCACGGCCTGTTCAACGCCTGGCGCGTGCTGGTATTCGAAATGTCGGCGCTCTCGGTGCTCTTCCTGATGCTGCATTTCGATCTGTGGCCGTTCACGAAGTCGCCCGCGCTGATGAAGCAGCCTGTATTGGGTCTCGTGTGGACCGCACTTGCGCTCGTTCTTGGCGGCTTGGCTTACTACCTGTTCGTAAACCTAGGAGGAATGGACGTGGTGGCGTTTCTGGTGGAGGCGCCGATTCCATTCATTTTTGGCACCATCATTGTGCTGAATATGCTGCAGGGGTCGCTATTCCGCAAGCTGGAGCAGCCCATGCGCGGCGTAGTGAGCGCGGTGGTCGCGACGGCGCTCGGCGTGGCCTTGGCCCGGATCTACGGCGCGCTCGCGCCCGCGATTTCCGGTCCGGTGAATCCCGGACCGCCAAGCTACGATTTCGAAATCTGGCTGGCTTCGGCTTTGCTGGCGGTGACGTTCCCGTTCCTGATCTTCTTCGCCGATTTCTTCGAAATGTGGCCGCTGAAGAGAGCGGCTGCGCTGGCCGTTGGGGAGCGCGCTGCTTCCAGACGAGCTTAAGAAGCGGGCGGGCTTTCAGAACCGTCCTGCACTTGCTGACGCCACTCGTCGTAGTTGGCCCGGCACATAACCGCGCTGGGGTGGTCGGGGTCGAGGGTCTTCTGAAAGATTCCCAGGGCGCGGCGGAAGAGCGCTCCGGCCTGCTCGAAGTCTCCCTGGGAGCGAAGCAGCACGGCCAGATTGCTGACGGTCATGGCCGTATCGGGATGCTCGGGGCCGAGAAGTTTCTCCTTCAAGTGCAGCGACCACCAGTAGAAGGCTTCCGCCAGCAACACATTCCCGCGGCGGTGATTGAGCGCGGCCAGATTATTTAAGTTGACCGCTACGGCGTAATTTTCCTGGCCAAGCTGGCTTTCGAAAATGTGCAGCGCACGCTGGTAGAGCTGTTCGGCTTCCTCATGCCGGTCCTGCGCGTCGACGAGGGCGGCCAGAGCTGCGATATCCCCGGCCACCTCAGGATGCGCATCTCCCAGCGCCTTCTGGCGGATCGCCACAGCCAGGCGGGCATATGGTTCCCCGGCCGTGTACCGGCCGCGGGAATATTCCAGGCCGCCGAGATTGTGGTACATGGTAGCGATTTCCGGGTGGTCGGGACCAAGGGTCGTCTGCATGATGCCCAAAGCGCGCTGGTACAGCCGTTCGGCCATTTCGAAGTGCCCGGAGTATTTGCACAGCATCGCCCATCCGTTCAAAACCGAGGAGATGTGGAGGTCGTGGGAGGGCAGGGCGGCTTCGGCCAGTGAGAGGGCGCGCGCGAAGACGGGTTCGGCCTCGCGGTACCTGCCCTGGACGCGGAGGATATCGCCAAGATGAGAAAGCGCGCGCACACGGAGGCGCTGCATTTCAGGGCCTTCGGGCAGGGTTTGCGAGAGTTCCACAGAGCGGCGGAAAAGGGCCTCCGCGTCGGGGTATAAGCCGAGATCCTGGTGGATCAGACCGTAGGTATTCAGGACGTTCGCTAAAGCCGGCGCCGGTCTGCCGGCTTCGCGTTCGAGCAGCCGGAGAGCGCGGGCGCAGATCCGTTTGGAGTGATCGAGCCGGCCTTCCGCGTGAGAGTGCAAGGCTCGTTGGTGGAGCCTATGCACCTTTGAGAGGATGTCCTGTGCCGGAGGCCTGTTGCTGGAATTCGCCACTGTCACGCCGTTGTGGCGGCGCCGCGCTAATCCAGGCCGCCGCCGACCTTATGCCATGATATCCCTGAAATCGTGCCGGCAAGCGGTTCCAAGTTGTACGGTTTTCCCGGGTAACGGGCCGCGTTGTTATTGACGGCAGCAGATCTGGCTCGAAACCAGAGCAGCCGGTGTCAACGGGACCGCGGAAGCGAAGTAATTGGTTTGATCCAGGTGGCGGTAGAAGTCACCCGCGATTTCCGAGGCTACCGGCCCGCTTACTCCCCGGCCGCCGGTGAGCAGAACGACCACCACCAGTTTCCTGTTCCCCACATCGTTAAACGAACCGAACCATCCGAGATGGGCGTGATTTTCGCTGCAGGTTCCGGTTTTACCGGCGAGCGGCTCTTCCTGGCGTGCGCGATGGGCAGTGCCGAAATCCACGGCGCCGCGCATCCCCGGCTTGATCTCCTGGATTGCCTCCTGAATATCGAGCCGCCGCTTGACGCGCGGCACGAAAGTGGCGGCTTCTTGCGGGGTCCTCGGATATTGGAGGTAGTACAACGTGCCGCCATTCGCCACGGCACTAATCAGGGCGGCAAGCTGCAAAGGCGTCTGATCGATCTCCTCACCGAAACTGCTGAGCATGCCTACCCCACCGTTGGCGGGCGGCGCGGAGGGGAACCGACCGGGTTGTTCGCTGGCAATGTTGAGTCCGGCTTTCTCACCGTATCCGAACAGGTGCGCGTAATAGGAAATCCGTTCGAAACCCAGCTTTTGGCCGAGCGTGGCGAAGAAATAGTTATTCGAGTGGGCCAGCGCGTAGGTTAGGTCCATGCGGGCCCCGCCTAAGCGGAGCTTGGTATCGGGCGCGATCACCTTTTCGCTCAGGGCGGCAAGCGCGACGGAAACTTTAATCGTGGAGCACGGCTGATACCCGTTCCCTAGGGCCAATTTCTGGTTCACGATAGAGAGGATCCGGCCGGATAGGGGATCCACTACAACTACCGAACCGTTGTACCGGCCGAGCGCCTCTACCGCGGCGCGGCGGACATCCAGATCGTCGCCATCCACGTAATCGCCCTCGGTGGAATCGGCAAAAGTTGGTTCGGTCCAGGGGCCGCCGCGCACCACACCAGTCAGCACAGCCGGCGCCGGCTTTACTAAAGCCGCCCGCGTCGCCGGGAGCGTTTTCCGCGGCGCCACCGCTGTCGTGCGCACTAAGGCCGGGTGTGCCAGGGTACGGGCGCGGCGTTTGCGCGCCTTGGTGGTGGTCGCCATCAAACCCGGCACGTACAACGAAATAATCAGGGCAAATAAAATGGCAATTCGAACAATTCCAGGCAGGCGGTGCTCGTGCATATCCTCTCGCGAAAGGAACACTGGGGGGAAACCCGTTATAGAGCCGTTTGGATCCGGTCCAGCCGGAGCAGCTGAACTATCTGATTCTCCACTGTTTGCCTTACGCGCGTCAAGATATTTTCGTTTCCGCATAGCCTCGGGGTGGTACCTCCAGCTACCCATTTGGAATAATCTAGTAGTTGAAAAGCCTTATTTTTCGCGCTTTTATCGCAGCCCACCTCCTTTCTTATATCGGCGGAACAGCTCGAAACTTCAGACGTACCGATTTAGTTTGGGTAACATAAACTTAAGTGCAAGGCCAGGAATTGCTGGAGTTGCAAACCGCGATCAGTGCCTGCAGCCGGTGCCCCCGGTTGCGCGAGCACTGCCAAACTGTGGCCGCCACGCGCCGCCGCGCGTATCGCGATTGGCAATACTGGGGCAAACCGGTTCCGTCCTTCGGCGACGTGCAGGCCTGCGTACTAGTACTGGGATTGGCGCCGGCGGCGCACGGCGCGAACCGGACGGGCCGGATGTTCACGGGCGACCGCTCCGGCGACTGGCTTTACCGCGCGCTGTACCAGACCGGCTTCGCCTCGCAGCCCTGCAGCGTGTCGCGCGACGACGGTCTCACGCTGCGAGACATTTATATTACGGCCGCGGCTCGCTGCGCCCCGCCGGCCAACAAGCCCACACCGGAGGAATTGCGGAACTGCCGCCCTTATGTCGAGCGCGAACTCGAACTGCTGCCGAACCTGCGGGTGGTCGTGGCCTTGGGGCGGATTGCTTTCGATCAGTACCTGCGGATTTTGAAATCGCAAGGAGTTATCTCCAGCCGGTCGGCCTTCGCGTTCGGCCACAACCGGCGGTTTCGGCCCGCTCCGGATTCGCCCATCCTCATCAGTTCTTACCACCCTAGCCAGCAAAACACGTCGACCGGCAAGTTGACGGAGAAGATGCTGCTGGCAGTCTTCCGGAACGCGCGAAAAGCGGCGGGACTGTAAGTGGCCAGGTGGACGCCCATCGCGGCGCTTCGAACGAAATGTTACGCGGACAGGCCAGACTGCATCACCAGGGAAGTCCCCTCACCAGCTCCAGCGCCTCTTCCTTGCTGTGAATCCGCCCCTCCAGTTGCGCGTCTTCTACCGCCGCAAGCATCTTTGAAAAAGCCGGGCCGGGCCGATATCCCGCGGCAATCAGATCGTTTCCGGTGAGCAGCGGTTTCGGCTTGAGCTGCTCGGCGGGTAGCTCCTCCAGCTTCCGCCGTACAAATTCGTAATTTTCGAGGCGACAATGGCTGGCGAGGCAATCGAGGCGGTGGAGTTCCAGGTGCTCTTCGAACCGGGGCAGGCGCAGGAAGCGCTTGAGGGTGCTTTCTTTCATACGGTCCACATCCTTGAAGCGCATGTGGTTGGCTACCAAGGCTTCGATCTGCTCTTCGTCCTCCCGCGAAAACCGCAGGCGCGTGAGAATATCGCGCGCCAGCCGGACGCCCTCCTCCACGTGACCATCGAAGCGGATGCGCTCAGCCACGCGGAACGTGGGAGGCTTGCCGGCATCGTGTAGGAGCGCACCCCAGGCCAGGGTCGGCGTAGGCCGCTCCAGTTTTTCGAGCAGCAGCAGTGTGTGTACCCAGACGTCGCCTTCGGGATGGAACTCCGGCGGCTGTTGCACTCCCTTCATGGAGGCCACTTCGGGTAACAGATCGCCCAGCAGCCCGGAGGCGTCCAGCAGCTCGAAGCCGTAACGGGCGCCGCCTTCGGTCAAGATGCGCACCAGTTCCTCGCGCACGCGTTCGGCCGAGACGCGCACAATCGCGGAATGGTTGCGGCGGATGGCCTCCATGGTCCGCGTCTCGATGCGGAATTTCAGGCGGGCGGCGAAGCGGACGGCGCGCAGCATCCGCAAGTGATCTTCGCGGAAGCGGAGTTCGGGGTCGCCGATGGCGCGCACGAGCCGGGCTTCGAGATCCGCGCGGCCGCCGACGAAATCCAGAACCTGGCGGTTTTCCGGGTCCATCATCAGCCCGTTAATAGTGAAATCGCGGCGCAGGACATCCTGGCGAGGATCGGTTTCGAACTGGACGCGCGAAGGCCGCCGCCCATCGGCATAATCATGATCGCTGCGAAAAGTGGCGACTTCGACATGGGCACGGCCCTCTGGTGTCCCGTTGCGCACCAGAACCACGCCGAAGTGTGCTCCCACTTGCCCCGAGCCGGGAAACAATTCCAGAATCCGCTCTGGCGGTGCGTCTGTGGATACATCAAAATCCTTAGGGGCGGCCCCGAGCAACAGGTCGCGCACACAACCGCCTACCAGGTACGCTTGGTATCCGGCCCGGCGCAACGTGCCGGCCACCCGGTAGGCCAATGATTCCGCTCCACTTCCCATTAGCCCTCGGCAACCCCTATGCTAATATAAGCAAGCCAAACGCTAATCCAGCGCGCGGAAACACAGCAGTCACCGGGCCCATGATGTCCCTGTGATCGAGGAGTTACCTTCGTGAAACTGGAGCAACGGCCTGGCGCGGTCAAAGTAGTTGTCGCCACGACCGTCATGCTGTCCTTCATTTCTTTTTGGCGGGCTGCGGCCATACGGAAGATATCGATCTCGTCCATCGGCTCTGGCTCGAACTGAGCGAGAAAGGCCCCGGCGCGAAGCTGCATCACCGGGATGTGGTCAGCGTGGCCCTGCGCCGCATGAAAGAGGATCTAAACTCGGACCGCTCTCAGGAAGTGATCGCCGACGTCGTGCGAGAAACAGCCAGCGGCCAGCATCACACGCCAGTGCGGGAGGGCGACGGGAACGGCGCGCCGGCCCGCGGCAACGGGACGCGTTAACAGCCAGGGTGTTATTGGCGGAGCAGATCCGCCAACGCTCCTGCTAGCTGCGGATGGCGGCAACGGAAACCGGCCGCTTCGGCCGCGCGCGGCGACACTCGCTGGCTCTCCAGCAGAATTTGCGCCATTTCTCCGAACAGGATCTTCAGGGCAAACGCGGGGACCGGCAAAATGGCCGGCCGCCGCAGCGCCCGCGCCAGTTCCCGGGTGAAATCCCGGTTAGTGAGCGGAAAGGGCGCGACTCCGTTGAAAACTCCTTCGAGCGAGTTCTCGATCACGAAACGAAACAGCCCGGCCAGATCTTCGGCATGAATCCAGGACATCCATTGGCGGCCGGAACCGATAGGACCGCCCACACCGGCGCGAAAGGGCGGAAGCATGCGGCCCAGGGCGCCGCCAGCCGGATCGAGCACCACCCCGATGCGGACGATCGCCAGGCGCATACCGATTGTTGCAGCCTGGCCCGCGGCTCGCTCCCATTCGACGCAGACCTCGGGCAGAAAGCCGGCACCGGGCGGCGAGGACTCCGTTAATACCTCATCGCCACGCGAGCCGTAATAGCCGATGGCGGAAGCGCAGACGAACGCTTCCGGGCGGCGCCCGCGGCTCGCTAACCCTTCCAGGAGGTGGCGTGTGCTTTGCACGCGGCTATCGCGGATGCGTTGTTTGACTTCGGGAGTCCAGCGCTGCGCGACCGGCTCGCCCGCGAGATGAACCACCACGTCCGCGCCTTCGAATGCCGCGCACGGCGGCGGTCCCGCGGCCGGATCCCATTGCGAAACGCGGGCGCCTTCCGGCGCGGAAACCGCGTTGCGGCGGCTCAGGATATGCACCTGATGCCCCGCGCTGCGCAGCACGGCCATCAGCCGCCGGCCAACCAGGCCGGAAGCCCCGGAAATCGTAATGTTCATGGCCGCCCTCCTCTTCCGCCCCCGGATCGGTAGCAGATAACGGTCCCGCCTGTACAATGAGTATACGCATGGGGACCTGGAACCGCGCGAAGCTGCTATTGGGTTACCTGGCGCGGCGTTCCCATTTGCGTGCGCTCCCTGTGGAGTACATTGTCGAGACAACCGCCAAGTGCAACCTCTATTGTCCGATGTGCCCAAGGGAAACCCACAAGCAACCCAAAGCCGACATGGCCGGCGGCGTCTTCGAGCGCCTGGTGCGGGAGGCTGCGGGCAGCGCGGAACACATGATGCTGATCGGCCTGGGAGAGCCGTTCCTGGACCCCCAAATTTTCCAACGCATCGAATTCTGTCATCGCCATAGCATCTCTACCCTACTTTCGACCAACGGCACTTTCCTAGATGAAAAACTGGCCGCCCGGGTGCTCGATTCTCCGCTAGAGCAGATTACCCTTAGCTTCGATGGCGCGCGCAAGGAAACATACGAGTTCTACCGCAAGGGCGCGAAATTCGAAAAAGTGAGGGATAATTTCGTGCGCTTCGCCCGCATGAAACACCAGCGGCGGTCGAAGCTGCAGGTGGTGGTGCAGATGGTGCGCATGGAAGGCAACGCGGGCGAGGTGGACGAGTTCATCGGTTTCTGGCGGGGCGTGCCCGGCATCGACCAGATCCGCGTCAAAGAGGACGAGACCAACCTGATGCGGCCGGATGCCGGGCACGCGGCTGCCGATTGGAAGCACCCGTGCCACTATCTTTGGCGCGGCCCGATGTACGTGAAGCAGAATGGCGACGTATATCCGTGCTGCCAGAGTTACATGCTGGATGGGCAGCCGGTGGGCAGTCTCGAGAGGCAATCGCTCGGGCAGATCTGGAACTCGGCGGAGATGGAACGGATGCGCGCGCTGCATGCCGCGGGGCGGGGCGGGGAAGTGGACATCTGCGCGCGGTGCTGCACCACGATTCCCCATCCGGCGCTGGTGACCGGAAGCCTGCTGCTGGACGGCCGCACGGTGCGCCGGATGCTTCCGGCCATCGAACGGCTGGCGTATTTCTCGAAGCTGCCCGGGCGCTGGCTGCGGCCGCCCCAGCGGAGGAAACATGGGCCGGCGCCGCGCAGTTGAGGGCGAGGAAGCTGAGGGCGAGGGGCCGGCGCCGCAGCCCTTCGGCGAGAGCGCGCTTCTGGAGCACATAGCGCGCCAGCCGCACGCCCGCGCCGGCTTCAAACACCTGGTGCGCGAGTTCGGCGCAAAGGGCGCTCAGCGGGAGGAACTGGAGGCGGCCTTAGAACGGCTGGTGGGGCGCGGCGACCTGATCGAAATAAAGCCCGGCCAATACACCGTGCGGGCGCGCGCCCGCGAATTCGCCGTTGGCCGGCTGCACATGCATCGCCAAGGCTACGGATTTCTGATTGCCGAGCATCCAGTGGAAGGCGTGACGGGCGATGTGTTCCTTCCGCCGGAAGCCGCCCAGAAGGCGATGCACGGAGACCGCGTGCTGGTGCGCATCAACCGCGTCGAACGCGATGGGCGCGCCGATGGCGAAATTGTCAAAATCCTGAAGCGCGCGCAGCCCACGGTGGTCGGCGAGTTCCGGCTAGGGATGCGCGGGCAGTACGTGATCCCGCACGATGAGCGCATTCGCCAGCGTATTGAGATTCCCGATGGGCTGGAACTGCCATCGGGCGATAACGTGGCGAACCGCATCGGCGCCGCCGCGCCGCAAGTTTCCTCGGCTGAGGAACTGGATGGCATGGTGGTGAACGTCGAGCTGCTCGAATATCCGGAGCGCGGCGCCAATCCGGTCGGACGCGTGATCGAGATTCTGGGGAACCCGGACGATTTCGGCGTGGACGTGGAAATCGTAATCCGCAAACACCACTTACCGCACCAGTTCCCAGCGAAAGTGGTGACGCAGGCCGAATCGATTCCCAACGTGATCGCCGCGCGCGAACTGGCCGGGCGGCGCGATTTCCGGGAGCTCGATATTGTCACCATCGACGGGGAAACGGCCCGCGATTTCGACGATGCGGTATGGGTGGACCGCCTGCCCAACGGCAACTTCGCCCTCCAGGTGCACATTGCCGACGTGAGCCACTATGTGCTGCCTGGTTCGCCGATCGATGTGGAGGCCAGGCTGCGCGGCACCAGCGTGTATTTTCCGGATCGCGCCGTGCCCATGCTGCCCTTTGAGCTTTCGACGAACATCTGCTCGCTGAATCCGCGCGTGGACCGGCTCGTGCTTTCGGCGCTGCTGGAAATCGATCACCAGGGCGAGATTGTGGCGCAGGAATTCATGCCCGGCGTGATCCGCAGCGCGGAGCGCATGACGTACACCGATGTCCACCTGCTGCTCGAAGGCGACGCCGGTTTGCGCGCGCGCTACGCGCGGCTGGTGGAGCGCTTTGAGTTGATGCGCGAACTGGCGCTGGTGCTCAACCGCAAGCGGGTGCGGCGCGGCTCGATCGATTTCGATTTGCCGGAGCCGCTCATCGAATTCGACGAATGGGGCGCCATGACCGGGGTGACGCGCGCGCCGCGCAACATCGCGCACCGCATCATCGAGGAATTCATGCTCTCGGCGAACGAAGCCGTGGCGGCTCACCTGGAGCACACCGCAATCGCTTCGGTCTACCGCATCCACGAAAAGCCGGACCCCAAGCGGGTAATGGAGTTCGAAGAGGTGGCCGCGCACTTCGGGTATTCGCTGGGGATCGGCGCCGTCCCGGTGCGGAGGTTCGGCATCGTCAGCCGCCAGCGGGATGGCGGAAAGCAGCGGAAAGAGATGGTGCTGCCGGCCGCGGGTGTTCCCGTTTCTTCGCGGCATTACCAGAAACTGGTTTCGAAGATTGAAGGGAAACCGGAAGAGCGCATTTTGAGTTACCTGATGCTGCGCTCGCTGAAGCAGGCCCGCTACAGCACGGAGAACGTGGGCCACTTCGCGCTGGCCGCCACAGCGTACACGCATTTCACTTCGCCGATCCGCCGCTATCCCGATTTGATCGTGCACCGGCTGTTGCGGGCGGTGCTCGCCGGCGGCGCCACTCCGCCCGCGAGCGAATTGAGCGCCATCGCGGAGGAATGTTCGCAATCGGAGCGCCGCGCGGCCGATGCCGAGCGCGAACTGGTGGAATGGAAAAAGGTGCGCTTCATGGCGGACCGCATCGGCGAAGAATTCGATGGACTGGTGATCAGCACGGCGAAATACGGTTTGTTTGTGGAGCTGGCGGATTACTTTGTGGAAGGGCTGGTTCCCATCGACACCTTGCCCGGCGATGAGTTCACCTATCGCGAAAACGTGCGCAAAGTGGTGGGAAAGCACTCGCGGCGCGAGTTTTCGATCGGCGACCGCGTGCGCGTGATGCTGGAGCGGGTGGACGCGAGCGAGCGCAAACTGCAATTTTCGCTGGCCGAAGAAGAAGCGAGGCCACGGCGGGGCGGGGGGCGGAAAGCAAGCAAACGCAAACGCCTGTAGGAATGGTCAATGTGCCCGGGATATGCGCTTCCGCGGCCCTTTTGCATTTTTCGTTACTCCCGAGGCCAAAATCACGAGTCCATCGCCACCTTAAACCGCCGCATGATGCCCGGGGGTTCCGCGCGCCACGCGGCGGCCGTTTGGGCCGCGGCCAACGGAAGTTGGGCCAGACGAGCCATAGCGACTGGCGAAAGAGCCTCGGCCTCCCGCAGGAACGTCATCTCTTGAGATTCCGGTTCGGCATCTACCAGCAGGCAATCGCCGCCGCGGAGTTGATCGCTGGCCAGCAGGTTCGACAGAGGCTGCACCAGCAGGCGGTCGATAGCGCGGCGCAAATGACGGGCGCCGTAGCGCGGGTCCGTGCCTTCTACCAGCAACTGATCCACGGCCGCTTCGGTCAGGCGAAAGATAAACGGAGCGGCTTTGCTGCTGAGCACTCTCTGCTGTACTCTGCGCAGCTCAATTTCAATCACCTGCCGCAGTTCCGGCTCGCCCAACGCCTTAAATACAACCATGGCATCCAGCCGGTTCACGAATTCCGGCGTAAATTTTTTCCGCGCGGCCTCGACGCCCGCCCGCGAAAGCTTGCCTGCCAAGACGGCTGTATCGCCGCTGCCGGGAACGGTCTGGAATCCCCAGCGCGGCCGGACCAGTCCCTGCATCTCCGCCGCTCCCAGGTTGCTGGTCATGAAGACGAAGGCGCGCGTAAAGTCGGTCTGCCGGCCATCGCCCAGGGTGAGCGTGGCCTTATCGAGAACGCCCAGCAAGAGGTTCCATAGCGCGTCACTGGCCTTCTCTACTTCATCGAACAGCACCAGGCTGATCTTCATCGTCTCCGTGTGCGCTCGGTTCAGAGTTTCCTGGCATAGGAAAGGATGCGTTTCCCGGTGCCCCAGGTATCCGGGAGGCGCGCCGATCAGCTTGGCGATTTCATGGCTATGCTGGAACTCCGCGCAGTTGATTTTGACAATTGCGTCCGGGTCCCCATACAGGCTTTCCGCGGTGGCTTCCACCAGCCGTGTTTTGCCGGAACCCGTCGGCCCGAGGAAAAGGACATTCCCGATCGGCCGTCCGGGACTGGTCATTCCGGTCACATACATCTGATACAGGTCGACGATCTTGCGGATGGCCTCCTCCTGGCCAATTACCAGCCGCCGCAGACTTCGATCAAGCGCTTCGGCCAGGCGGCCAGGCCTTTTCGGATCCAGTTTCGCCATGCTCAGCATACGGTGCCGCGTCCTCATTCCGCTTATTTGGTATAGGATACGGGCGGCGATTCTCCGGGATTTCTGCGGGGCAGGGAAGCGGACCGTTGCGGCGAGTCCCCTAGTACCGGATGTCGACAATCTGCCGGATGTATAGCGGCGCGACCGCGTGCCGGAATCGCGCCGGGCTGCCGTCAAGCGCGTCCGCCACGGCGCGGCGCAATTCGGGTGGCGTGAAGGCGCGCTCCAGCGAAAGAACGCCATCGTGAGCGTTGATCGGGTTCACCAGGGGGGCGATGAAGGAGCGGAATAGCAGATGGGGAATCCAGTGCCGCACCGCGTCGAGGATCAGAAAGCGGCGGCAGGAGTGGCCCACGTTGCGGATCAGCCCGGCCAGTTCCTCGGTGGAAAGATGGACGCGCGCCAAATCGGCAAAGCAGCGTTCCCGGGCATCTTCGTCGAGATCGGCTCCATCCAGGATCTCCGGTTCCCAGGAGCGCTCGCGCAGATTGGCGCCACGGCCGTTCACTCAGGCATCATAGCGGATTGCAGAGTGGCCGTCCGCCCTCTGCCACTGATTCGACCGGCGAAGTGCACCGGTGCGGATTCGAGTTCCCCTTTTAGAATCAACAAAACTGTCTCTATTCGCCGGTGCAATCGCACCGGTGGACGAGAGGATCGATGAGCGAAAAATCGCTTTCGAAGCGGGTGGCCGGCGATCCGGAAATCGCTCCGCCTTCAGCCGCGCAATTCGCTACAATTTGGGATCTCCCACATGGACGATCTCAAAAAGCTCATACGCGAAGTGCCGGACTTCCCCAAACCGGGAATTCTCTTTTACGACATCACCACGCTGCTCAAGGATAAATGCGGGTTTCGGGCCGTGATCGACGCGCTCAAAACGCACTACCGGGACGCGCAGGTGGATACGGTCCTGGGTATCGAGGCGCGCGGCTTCATCTTTGCGCCGGCTTTGGCGTATGCGCTGGGAGCCGGATTCGTGCCGGTGCGCAAACCGAAGAAGCTGCCGGCCGAATGCGTGAGCGTCAGCTACGATCTCGAATACGGTTCCGATAGCCTGGAGATGCACAAAGACGCCATCTCGCGTGGCCACCGGGTGCTGATCGTGGACGATCTGCTGGCTACCGGCGGCACGGCGGCGGCGGCGGCGCGGATCGTGGAGAACGTCGGCGGGTCGGTGGCGGGCATCGGGTTCGTCATCGAGCTGACCTTTTTGAAGGGCCGCCAGCGGCTGGGCGGCTACGACGTCTTTTCGATAATCCAGTACGACAAATGAAGCGGTTCGAGCCTGGGTTGGGTCAGGCTGGGTTGCGGCAGGGTGGTTTGCGCCGGGCGCGCGTTGCGGCTCTCGCCAAAATCAACCTGGATCTGCGGGTGCTGGGCAAACGACCGGATGGCTATCACGAGCTGCGCACCATTTTTCAGACCATCTCGCTAGCCGATACCTTGGAGGTGCGGTTTGTGCCGGGACGGCGCACCACCATCGAACTGCTCGATCCGCAGCACATTCCCGGCAATCTGGCCTTGCGCGCGGCGGAGGTTGCGGTAGAGGCGATGAACGCGCGGGGCGCAGTGTTTCTCTATTTGCGAAAGCGCATCCCGATGGGCGCGGGTTTGGGCGGAGGTTCGAGCGATGCCGCCGCGGTTCTGCTGGCGCTGAATGCGCTGGCGGGGCGGCCGCTGCCGCTCCACCGGCTGTGCGAGCTCGGCGCTTCCCTCGGCAGCGACGTGCCCTTTTTCCTGCTGGGCGGCGCGGCCGTCGGCATCGGGCGCGGAACCGAACTTTTCCCGCTCCCGGATACACCGTCACAATGCGGCTTGCTGGCGGCGCCCGATGTGCCGGTTTCCACCGCCGAGGCCTATGCCGCCCTGAGCCCCCGTTTGACAACCAAGTCACAGGAAAATAAAATAGTTAGTTTCCAGTCTTTGGTCTGGGATAGGGGTGTGCCAAAGCCCGCTTGTAACGATTTTGAAGCGGTTGTGTTCGAGCGGCACAAGCGGCTGGCGCGGTTGAAGCAGCGTTTCCTCGATGTAGGGGCTTCAACGGCGTTGATGACCGGAAGCGGTTCGGCAATATTTGGGTTATTTCGAAGCGATGCCGTCCGCCGGAGCGCCCTGGAGAAGTTGAATCACACGCAGTCAGGTGAACGGTTTTTTCGTTTTTCGTTGGTGAACCGGTCGCGCTATCGCTTGCGATGGTGGCGCGCGCTGGAATCTCATATCGATCAGAAAACATGGCCGCCCCAAAGCCGATACGCGCGATGACTCACGATCGCATCAAAATCTTTACCGGAAACGCCAATCCCGCGCTCACCCGGGAGATCTGCGCCAGCCTCGGGCTGGAACTGGCCGAAGCCGTCGTCAAGCAGTTCGCCGATGGCGAAACGTATCCGCAAATCCTGGAGAACGTGCGCGGCGCCGACGTGTTCGTGGTGCAGCCCACCTGCCGGCCGGTCAACGACCACTTAATGGAGCTGCTGCTCATGATCGATGCCCTGAAGCTGGCGTCGGCGGAGCGCATTACCGCGGTGCTACCTTATTATGGATATGCGCGGCAGGATCGAAAAGATAAGCCGCGGGTTCCCATTTCGGCAAAACTGGTAGCTTCGCTATTGGAAACGGCCGGCGCCGATCGCGTCTTAGCGCTGGATTTGCACGCGGCCCAGATACAAGGCTTCTTCGATATTCCGGTGGATCATCTGTTCGCATCACCTGTGCTGGTAGAGCATTTCAAGGCTTTGAACATTCCGCGGCTCACCGTTGTGTCGCCCGATCCCGGCGGCGTGGAGCGGGCGCGCGCCTTTGCGAAACGCCTGAATTGCCCGCTGGCCATTATCGATAAGCGGCGGCCGGAGGCGAATGTAGCCGAAGTGATGAACGTGGTGGGTGACGTGGAAGGCCGCCATTGCCTGATCGTCGACGATCTTATCGATACCGGAGGCACGCTGGTGAAAAGCGCCGAGGCGCTGATCACCAAAGGCGCCATCGGCGTTTCCGCCTGCGCCACGCATGCGGTGCTTTCCGGCCCGGCGGTCGGACGCATCGAGGAATCGGAACTCGACGAAGTCGTTTTCACCAATTCGATTCCGCTTTCCCCGGAGGCGCGAAAATCGAAAAAGATCAAATCGCTATCGATTGCAGGATTGCTGGCGGAAGCAATCCGCTCGATTCATGAGGAGACGTCGGTCAGCGTATTGTTTATTTAGCAAAACCGCAGCCGGTTTGACAGAGCCGCGACCGTAAGGAGCGGTAAGGGGCCAACGGACTTCGACCTAACCACTCGAACCCACGGTAGCCCCAAGAAGGAGAAAGAGCAGTGAGGAAAGATATTACCGTTGCCGCGGACATTCGCGAGACGCGCGGCAAAAACGAAGCGCACCGCACACGCCGTGCCGGAAAGATTCCGGCCGTCGTTTACGGAGCACACCAGGACCCGATTAGCGTGGCCGTGAATCCGCGGGAAATCCTCCGGATTGTGGCAAGCGAAACCGGGTACAACACGATTTTCAATCTGCAGGTGAATGGCTCCCAGCCGTCTCCGGTAATGGTGGTCGATCAGCAGATCGATCCCGTAAGAGGCACGTTGCTGCATGCCGATTTCAAGCGCATCGACCTGAGCAAGCGCCTGCGGGTGACCATTCCCGTGCTTACCCAGGGCGAGCCCAAGGGCGTGAAACAACAGGGCGGGGTGCTCGACATTGTCACCCGCGCCGTGGAAATCGAATGCCTGCCGGATGACATCCCGGAAAAATTCGTGATGGACATTTCCGAGCTGATGATGGGCCAGAGCCGGCGTGCAGGCGATATTCCGCTTTCCGGAACGATGAAACTGATGAGCGCTCCGGATACCGTGATTGCCCACGTGGTGGCGCCGCGCGGCGCCGAAGAGGCTGCTGCAGCGCCCGAAGCAGCCGCTACCCCGGCGGCCGCCGCCGAACCCGAAGTCGTCAAGAAAGGCAAGAAAGAAGAAGGCGCTGCTCCCGCGGAGAAGGGCAAAGCCGAGGACAAGGGCAAAAAGAAGTAATCGTTCATGTTCCTGGTGGCCGGCCTGGGCAACCCCGGCGAGGAGTATGCGCACACTCCGCATAATCTCGGATTCCTGGTGGTGGACCGGCTGGCGGAACGGTACGGCATCCGGGTCACGCGCAAGGATTCGCACGCCGTGATGGGGGTGGGCGAAATCGAAGGCCGCCCGGTGATGCTGGCCAAACCGCAAACGTATATGAATTTGAGCGGTACGTCGATCAAGCCGCTGATGGAGAAACACGAAATCGCCCTCGAAGGCTTGATAGTGGTTTATGACGAGCTGGATCTGCCCTGGGGAGCGCTCCGGATCAAACCGCGAGGATCGGCGGCCGGGCACAACGGTATGAAATCGGTGATCGAGAAATTGGGCACCGAGAGAATTGTTCGCGTGCGGATGGGCATTCACCCCGGGCATCCGCTCGCGAGTGGAAAGGATTTTCTGCTTTCGCCCATGCGGCGCGGGCAGAGAGAGGAATTGGACGAATTCATTGGTTATGGAGCCGATGCGGTTCGTTCGATAATTGCCGAGGGCGTCGAAAAGGCCATGACGAATTTCAATCGTCGCGCCCCAGGCTTACAGACAGAGGAAGCATGAGAATTTACGAAGAGCTGTTCATTCTGAAACCGGACGCCTCCGATGAAGAAGGCGACCAGTTCGTGGAGCAGTTGCGCGCGCAATTGACCTCCGCGGGCGGCACCGTCGATAAGGTAGATAAGTGGGGCAAGCGGCGGCTGGCCTACAAGGTGGACAAATACCACGAAGGCGCTTATGTGCTGCTGCAGTTTTCCGCCGGGCCGGAAGCGGTAAAGGAGCTGGAGCGCCGCCTGCGCGTTTCCGACCTGGTGATCAAGTTCTTAACGGTGCGCGTAGATCAGACGTTGAAGCGCCTCGAGAAACGCAAGAAAGAGCGCGAGAAGCGCGCGGCGCGGCGGCCCGCGCCGGTTGCGGCAGCTCCGGCGCCGGCGACGCCCGGGGCGCCGGTCATGCCCGGAGCGCCGGTGCACGAAGCTCCCGCGATGCCGGGGACACCAAAGGAGGCTTAATCCATGGCGGAATCGAAAGGAAGACCAGGCAGCGCCGCACAGCGGCCCACCGGAGGCGACAAGGCGCTGGCCACTCAAAAGAAGCAGTATTTCCGGCGCAAAAAAGTATGCCGCTTCTGCGTGGAGCGGATCGACGATATCAACTACAAAGATGTGAAGCTGCTGCACTCGTTCGTGGCGGAGCGCGGCAAGATTATTCCCAGGCGCATTTCGGGTGTGTGCGCGCCGCACCAGCGGCGGCTTACCGACGCCATCAAGAAAGCGCGCAACATCGCGCTGCTGCCGTTCGCGGCGGCCATTTAGGCAGGAGAAAATTGCGATGGAAGTAATCCTCAGAGAAGATATCGATAAGCTGGGCGCGCGCGGCGACATTGTGAAAGTGGCGCCGGGCTACGCGCGCAATTTCCTGCTGCCCAAACGCCTTGCCGTGGCTGCCACCGATGCGAATCGCAAAATTGTGGAGCAGGAACGCCAGGCGCACCTGCGCAAGGAAGCCAAGCTGAAGACCGAAGCCGAAGACCTGGGCAAGCTGATGGCCGGTACCGTTGTGACCATTTCGCAGAAGGCCGGAGAAAACGATCAGCTCTTCGGCTCGGTGACCGCGCAGGATATCGTCAATGCGCTTGCGGCCCGGAACTTCACCATCGACCGGCGCAAAGTGCAATTGGACGAGCCGATCAAGCAACTTGGCGCTTACCAGGTGCCCCTGCGATTGCACAAGGACGTGACCACCGAAATCAGCGTCAATGTCGTGCGCGAGGAATAGGCGATCCAGCCTTCACTCGAATTCGTCTACGAGGCCAACGCCACGCTCGGCGAGGCCGTCCCGATCGGTGAAACACCGGACGGGACGCGCCGCATCGTCCCGATTCTTTCCGGAACAGTAGAAGGGCCAGGCTTTGCGGGGCAAGGGATCCGCGGCGAGCTTTTGCCTGGCGCCGACTGGCAGGTGACGCGGCGTGACGGTGTGACCGTTGTGGATGCAACCTATGCGCTGCGCACCGGCGAAGGCGTAATCGTGCAAGTCCGCAACCGCGGGCTGCGGCATGGGCCGGCCGAAGTAATGTCCGCGCTGGCCGCGGGCCAAGACGTGGATCCCGCGGCTTACTATTTTCGGGCCGTCCCTGAGTTCTTAGCCCCCGCGGGCAAATACGAATGGCTCAACCGATCGATTTTTGTGTGCGCGGGGGCGCGCTTTGCGCGTTCCGTCCGGTTGTGGGTGTGGAGGATCACCTGAGTTTGTTGACACGGGCCGGATGGCACGCGCTTCGTGCCTATCGTCGATCTCGAATCGATGTCGATTGCCATGGGCATGGGAATCCTGCTGGGATTGCTGCTGGGCACGGTGGCCGCGCGCTGAGCGCGGCTGGCTCCCGGAGGGACCGGTTCATTTAGAATGGTCCCATGTCCGCGGTTCCAGAGATTTCGACCTGTAAATGGATTACTCCTCGCCACCGCCGGCAGTTCCACACGGAAGGTTATATGGTGGTCCGCAACGTGGTGCCGCGCTGCATCGCCGAAAATGCCGTGCGGGAGATTGCCGCGTTCCTGGGAGCCGACCTGGCAGACAGCACAACCTGGTATGGCGGCGCGCCGGAACTGGACGGCATCGTGCCCCTCCACCATGCGCAGTCGCTGTGGGAGATCCGCCAATGCCCAACGCTGTATGAGGTGTTCTCGGAATTTTTTGGAAGCCCGCGGCTGATGGTGGATATAAACCGCTGCATTTTCCGGCCGCCGGTGCATCCGGACCATCCGACGGTCAGTTGGGGAACCATTCACTGGGACACTGATCCACGAGCGCCGGAACCGGGCACTTTGCAAGCTGTGGTATTGCTGACCGATGCGAAACGCGATGGCGGCGGGTTCCAGTGCCTGCCAGGAGTGTACCGGAATCTGGAAGCGTGGCTGCGGCAGTACGCGCAGCAGCCGGATTTCGATTTTTTCAATCCGGGGCTGAATGAGTGGGAAACGACGCAGGTGGAAGGTGAAGCGGGAGACGTGATTCTGTGGTCGACCCGCCTGCCCCACGGTACCGCGCGGAATTTATCGCAGCGGCCCAGAGTAGCGGCTTTCGTCTCCATGCAGCCTCCCGCCGAAAGCGCGGAGCTGCGCGAATCCATGAAATGCTGGTGGCTGACCAAGCGGGCGCCCAACTACTGGAGGGGACTGCCGGGGCAGTTGGACCCTGAACCCGGTGAGCCGGCGGTGCTTACGGAATTGGGCCTCAGGCTCATTGGAGTCATGCCCTGGTGAATCCCTGGCGCACCGCAAATTGGTTGCAAACCCGCGGTAACTTACTTTCCAACGAAACTGTTCATGGCGCAGAAATACTCTTTGAGGTCCCGGCCGATCACGCGCGTGAAGGTTCTTGTGAATGTATACGGCTGGGAAAACATTTGCGGGTCGTCCAGATTGTATGCAATTTGCAGGTGGTTTAGATCCGGCCGGCTATAGCGCTCGATTACATGCAATGCTTCGCTATGAGGCTTGCCGGTACTATCGAGCCAACTTTTGTCATTGAAGCCGATCGTATCTACGACGAGCGTGTCGCCTTCCCAGTGGCCGATTGAATTCCCATTCCATGTATTAGGTTCCAGATCCAGGTTATGGGGACGGCCGTCCAGGAAGAACCGGCGATAACTATGGGTGTTGCCTTCGGAGAGCAGGACAACCAACTTGGGGGTCTGGACAATTTTGTAAGGAAGCGGCTCGATCCGTACGACGCCGTTTGGCAGGCACTGTTTCTCCGGATCGCCTTTTCCGCCGCTGGCCTTGCGTTCCTCGTAGAGTTTCTTCGCCGCGGGAAGATAGGCAGGGTCGCTGGGCAGATCCGTACTGCCAGAAACGGTCCATACACCGCTCAAGTCTACCTTGCCGTCAAGGGCGCGAGGCGCCGGTCCTTCGTTCTTTCCGTGCTGAGCCCAGGCAGGCGAGACCCCCAACAGTAAACCGGCCCCCACTGCCACTGAAGGCAGCAAGGTATTGCTCAAACGTTTCCGCAATTGAATCTCCACTTAGTGAGTATCGCCTTCCAAATGTCCTGGGTCCTGATTGTTTTCGTTGCAAACGTATTCCAGAATGTCGGCATCGGGCGTCAAAATTTGCACGCGATGTTGCACCCACGGTTTGGTGTAGGCCCCCGGGTCGATGATTGTTACTTCGACATCCATGTTGCCGTAATCCCGGCGATGGTAGCGCTCAATCACGTGGAGTTGCGTAGTGTGCGGATGCCCAGCCATATCGAACCAGAATTTGTCGTTGAAGCCGATAGTGTCCACAACCAGGGTGTCGCCTTCCCAATGACCGATCGAGTCGCCATACCATAGCGGTTGCGCAATCTTAAGATGCTCGGTCCGGTCCAAAAAAATCTGGCGGAAAGTATGTATATTCCCCTCGAATAAGATCAGAATCAACTTAGGCGTTGAGACCATTTGGACGTGATATGGAGTAGCTCGTGGAACGCCTCCGGGGACACAACGTGCTTCCGGATCGTCGGCGGAGTAATTTTCCGTTCGTTGCTTGGTGAGAGCAGCGGCCCAGGGCAACATATCCGGTTCCGGATCGCCGGGAAGTTCGCGTTGCGCGTTCCAGACTCCGGATAAGTCCGGCTTTCCATCAGGCATCCGTGGCACTGGTCCGGGAGGGCCCGGCGGAGGCGCTTTGGTCGGGCGGACCGCTCCGGGGTATCTCACTTTTTTTGTATTCTTGCCCGGTTCTTGAGCGGAAGCGGAGAACCAAACGAGAACTAACATGGACACCGCGATTGCCCTTGCTACCATTTCGCTCACATAACGGTTTGTCATTTCAGGTGTCCTGGTTCGAAGAAGCGTCCTGGAACCGCTGGCAGGTATTTAAGAATGGCGGTTACTTTTGGTCATTCTCTGTGGATCCGCCGAAGACTCTTCGGCCGTCCGGAAGTGTAACTCTCCGAGCATTCCCCAGAGCATTTCCATCTTTGGCCTGAAACCCTTCTACAGTTACCTGGTCCCCGGGTTTGAGCGAATCCCTTCTCCAACCCTGCCTCACCAAAATTACGATCGGGCCTAATTCAAAATTCCAATTAGTCACCTTACCGCTTTCGTCAATCACATCCACATAAAACCGCGCGTGGGGATTCATCCACTCCACTTTAGTGACTGTACCGGAAAGCTTGAGCGGCTTATTGTAGTCGTACTCGGCTTCGAAAGAGTGGTGCGCCAGGAGCGGCGCCATTCCAAAGATCAATCCGAGGCTTGCGACAAACGCGAATTTAATGCTCATCACTCCCTCCAGAGTCGGAATTATCGACAAGGCGCCGCTAGTTTGTTTAGGTGTATCACGCCGATTTGACCCTGTCAAGGGTCCCGATAAGCGATCACGGTTTCCGTGGCCACTCTTTTGGGCTATTGACGGCCCGATATTTCTCTAATAAAGTCAGCACACCACTTTGCAACATCGTGACTTTGCATTAGTAAGGTCCATTTTGCATGCAAAGTCAGGGAGTCTATGCGCTTATTTTTGATTTCGAGTCTTGCATTCGTGCTCTCCGCGCCGCTATTTGCTCAAAGCGCTCGAGGGACGATCACAGGCACTATTTCCGATCCTTCGGGAGACGCAATTGCCGGCGCGGCAGTGGTGGCCAACAACGTGGCCAGCGGCGCCACGTACCCGGTGGCGAGTTCATCCACCGGCAATTACACCATTGGCGAGCTGCCAGAGGGAACCTACGAGTTGGATGTCACCGCGCCCGGATTCAAGAAGTTCGTGCGCGGCGGCCTGGCGGTTCAGGTAGCGCAAACGCTCCGCATCGATGCCGTCCTGGAGGTTGGAAGCACTTCCGAGTCAGTCACCGTGACAGCCGAATCTCCATTGCTCAAAACGGAAAGCGGCGACTTGAGCACAAACGTCGCTATGGAGCGATTGGATAACCTGCCTCTTTTGCCTACCGGGCCGGCGGCAGGAAATTCCGGCATTCGGAATCCATATGCGGTGGTGGCATTGCTGCCAGGATCCTACTACGCGGGCACCGGGACATCCGCGAATAACTCGACGGTCCAGATAAACGGCGCTCCAGTTAACACCGAAGCCACCCTGATCGAAGGCATGGATGCAACCAATCCGATAGGCCAAGGTCTCGTGCAGTTTAACCAGCCGGGTTCGGATTCCATTCAGGAATTCAGCGTGATGACCAGCAACTATTCCGCGGAGTTTGGGCAGTCCGGCGGCGGCATCATGAACATAACCATGAAGTCGGGCACCAACCAGTTCCACGGAAGCGCGTATGAGTACTTGGTAAACGAAATTCTGGATGCGGGCCAGCCATTTACCAATAACGGCAACGGAGGACTCATCCGGCCGGAGACGCGCAGAAACGATTTTGGTGGAACCGTGGGCGGACCGGTGTGGATTCCGAAAATATACAACGGCCGCAACCGGAGCTTCTTCTTTTTCAGCTTTGAGCAATACAGGCTGACACAGAATGTGATACCAACCGCGATTTCAGTGCCTACGGCGGCATATCGCCAGGGAAATTTCGGCGCTGCATTGTTAGGTAACATTGGCACGGATCCTCTGGGACGGCCTATTTTTGGAAACGAGATTTACGATCCCGCCACAGTGCGCCCTGCCAATGGTCAACAGATCGCCGATCCATTTCCCAACAACACGATTCCCATGAGCCGTATGGATCCGGTCGCCCTGGCGATCCAGAACATGCTTCCGCAGCCCACCAATCCCAACCTGATAGCCAATAATTATCAAAACCCATATACCAGCACCACCACCACCACGGTTCCGTCTATCAAGGCAGATCAGGTGATTGGGCCAAAGGACAAAATATCTTTTTACTTTTCCAAAATTCGCAACCAGGAGCCGGTCGCCGTCGGGGCCAACGGATTGCCGGAGCCGCTTTCCACCGACATCGGCACAGATATTCGATCGAATACGGAGCGCTTGAGCTACGACCGCATTATTTCGCCGACGGTGCTGTTGCACCTGGGGGCTGGCTTTATGCAGTCTAGCCTGGGACAGCCGGTGGCGCCCGGAGCCACTTTCAATGCCGCGACCATAGGCTTGAATGGCCCGTTCAGCCAGCCAGCACAGTTTCCCTATATGTTAGGCCTGGCGAACGGTCAAGGTGGCTTGGGAGCTGCCACCGTAGGCACCACGCCCGGGGTAGCGCTGGGCCAAGGCGCGCATTCCTACACCATCTCCGAGCAGCCCACCGCGATTGCAAGTCTCTCCTGGGTAAAGAATAACCATTCCTTCAAGTTCGGCGCGTCCATGCTGCTTCAGGGAAATATTAACCAAAACCTTTCGACTCTCAACGGCTCATATACGTTCAGTAACTTACAAACGGCGCTTCCCTATGTCGCCCTGAGCAATTCTACCGGCAGCTTAGGGGGCAACACCCTCGGATTTCCCTATGCCAGTTTCCTGTTGGGTCTGGTCGCCAGCGGGAACGTCCACGATCCTTCCGATACGCGACTGGGCAAATCGGAGTGGGGTTTTTATGCGCAAGATAGTTGGAAAGTGACTCGCAAGTTTACGCTGGATTACGGCCTGCGATACGATTACTCGACTTACTTCCAAGAACAATACGGTCGCGCTTCGAATTTTTCACCGACCCTGGCAAACCCGACTGTTGGGGGGCATCCGGGAGCGGCCATCTATCAGGCTACCTGTAATTGCCAGTTTGCACACAATTACCCATGGGCGTTCGGTCCCCGCTTAGGCGCGGCCTATCAGATTACTCCCAGCACTGTGGCCCGCGGCGGTTTTGCTGTCGCTTACTCAGGCACTCCGATATATGGCAGCGGCGGCGGTGCCGGGGCGGCCAGTAATCCTTTCGGTCCCCAAGCGAATCCGTTCGAGCCCGCTATGGTATTGAGCCAAGGCGTACCCTTGACCGCCCAGCAGATTGTGTGGCCCAATTTGAGCCCGGGCCAATACCCTCTGGTGGCGCCGGGAAGCGCGCTGGTGGGTGCTGGTCCCCCTGTGGTCGTCGATCAGAACGCCGGCAGGCCGGCCAGGAACTATCAGTGGAGCATTGGGCTGCAACGTCAGATCACCCCGAATCTGATGGTAGAAGCCGCCTACGTGGGTACTCGCGGAATATGGTGGCCTTTCTCCGGGCGAACCTCCAACCCCGGTACGCTGGTCAACTATAATTACTTATCGACGCAGCTCTTGAGCTCGTATGGACTCAGTCTGAATAACCCAGCGGACCTGGCGATTCTCAGCGCGCAGGTCGGTTCCCCGGCCGCTGGTCCCTTCATGGATAAAGTGCCTTTTGCCGGGTTCCCGCTGACTGCCACGGTCGCTCAATCTTTACGGCCCTTCCCGCAATTCAATTCGGGGCTCGCCGCAACCTGGTCGCCGCTGGGCGACACCTGGTACAATTCCTTGCAGGCGAAAGCGACCAAACGCTTTTCTCACGGCTTGAGCGCCACCTTCTCCTTTACCTACTCATCCAATCTGGATAACATGGAGGGCGCTACTGTGCCCACCGACGTCAGTAATCGGCCTACCGCTCAAATGCTGGACAATTTGGATAGGCCGTTTGTGACAAGTTGGGCGTTCAATTACACCGTGCCCACCGTTTGGAAAGGCTCCAGTTCCGCAGGATTGAAAGCGGCATCCTGGATCGCGCGCGATTGGACCATCAGCGGCTTCTTCCAATATGCCAGCGGCTCGCTCATTGCGCCTCCGCTCGCAAATGCCAATCCCACGCTGAGTAACATCGATTTCCAAAGCACCGTCATGGATCGGGTGCCGGGCCAGCCCCTGTTCACGAAAAACCTCAACTGCCATTGTTTCGATCCGAGTAGAGTGTTTGTGCTGAACCCCAAGGCCTGGGTCAATCCTCCAGCCGGACAGTTTGGCACCGCAACCTACTACAACGATTACCGCTATCAGCGCCGTCCAGTAGAAAACCTGGCGTTCGGGCGCAATTTCCGGATTCGGGAAAGCGTGAGTCTCAATATGCGGGTGGAATTCCAAAACATATTCAACCGCACCGAGGTGAACGACCCGAATTCCACCAATCCGCTGCAAACCCAGACCGTGAACTCCGCCGGCCAGACAACGGCTGGCTTCGGTTATATCAACACCCTAGGAACCACCTTCGCCGCTCCGAGGCAAGGTATGATCGTGGCCCGATTCCTGTTCTGAACGGCCAGCTTCGCGCCGGTTCCCCCGTCTAAAAGCAACGGGGGACCGGCGCTATTTCTGCCCTTTGCTCTCGTCCACCTTCCGGACGAAGTTGTCGCTCGAAACCTTCGTATCCAGGCCCGCCTTCTCCCGCTCGCGCGCGCCTTTGAGCGCATTGAGCATCATGTAGTTGCCTTCATGGCAGGCGTACTCGTAAATCACGTAGCTCGGGTCCAGTTTGTACGGCATGTGAATGGTCCAAGGGCGCGTCCAGGTCCCCGGATCGCTGATCGTGGCTTCGTAAACTAAGTCGGTGGGCGAGGTGCGCGTCAGACGCTCGGTGATCTTTAATTGATCGGTGGTGGGGCCGCTCCCGCCGATAAAGATTTTGCCGTTGAAATTGGTCGTTTCGATCACCAGCGTGTTGCCTTCCCAGTGCCCGCGGGAATCGCCCATATAGGTGCGGATGCCGGAACCCACGTGCGGGCGGTTATCGAGCGGAATCACGCGCGACTCGTGAATCATTTCGTTGCGGATGACCACGTATCCCGGCGCCTGCACGATCTGGGTGCCGAAATTGTAAAGCGTGGGCAACATGCCGGAGAGCAGGCCGCGGCTGATGCACCGGCTATACATATCGAAATCTTCCCAGGAGTTGACCACCTTGGGGAAGTGCGACCCCGGTCCCAAGCCGCCGCGGAGATCGTCGCGCCGCTTTTCGCCTTCCGGCGTTAACGGGGGAATACGGCCGTTGGGCGGATCGATCACCAGCGAAGTTTGCGCACTCGGTTTGCCGTGCTCCACCCAATAACTGGGTGGATTAATCGAGGAGGTCTTACCGCCGCCATCGAATTCTTCGTTATCGGCTTCCTGCTGCCGGCGATATGCTTCTTCGCGCTTGGCGAGTTCTTGCGGGCTTAGCGTGGCTTTTTCCTCCGCGCTGATAGGCCGCTGCATGGGAATATTGGCGTAAGCCGGCCATTGGCCCTGCAAATCAGGATCGCCCCACGGTGTTTTGGGCGGCGTGTACGGCTTGGCCTGCGCCTGCCCGTTCGTGGCCGCGGGTTTCGCCGCCGCCGACGTTTGCGCGGATTGTCCCATCAGCGCCAGCGGCATTACGGCTATCGAAAACACTGCAGCCGGAATTGCGATCGAATAATTGCGCATGGCCAACTCCTTTCGCGCTATTTGCCGGATTCTTTCGAATTTCCGGGATCGTCCGGATTCGAACCGCCTACGAACAGCCGGTGGCCGTCCTGAAAAGTCACGCTGCCGCCATTGGCCTTGTTTTCGCCGCTCTTGGCCTGGTAGCCGTCAATGATCAATTCCGTTCCCGCTTCGAGCGACCTCTTCGTGAAGCCCCGCCGCAGCATAATGTTCGGGCTGCCGCATTCCACCATCCAGTTGGTGACCTTGCCATCCGGCCCGGTTACGTCGATATGAATCCACGAGTGGGGGTTGATCCACTCCATCTGCGTGACTTTTCCCACCAGGTGCACGGGCTTTTTTTCGTCGTATTCGGCCTGGAAGGCGTGGTGCGCCCAAATCGGACCCACGGCGAGCATCAGGCCCGCGACTGTAAGCTTGAACCGCATCGAAATTTCTCTCCTGAGGCTTCGAGGTAGCTGGTTTTCTAAGATATTGGAGCCGGAAGCCAGTGTCAATGGGAGGGTAGGGGGGAGGGTAGGGCAGGGGAGCCGTTGTCCAGGATCTCCACCCGATACTCCTCGATCACGGGATTCGCCAAAACCTCGTGCGCAATCGATTCGAGTTCCCGGCGCGCCTGGTCGGCCGAAACCCCCTCCGCCAGTGAAATATCGAAAAACTTGCCCTGCCGGACATCCGCCACCGAAGAGTAACCCAGGCTGTGCAAGGCATGCGAAATGGTTTGGCCTTGCGGGTCGAGAACGGTCGATTTGAACGAGACGAACACGCGCGCTTTCATGGGTAGCGTTCGATTATCGCATGCTGCGCGCGCCCGCGGCCGATGAGTATGTGCTGCCTCGCCGGCAGTAACGCTAATTTTCCGCCGGTTCCTTTTGCGCTTTATCGATCACCAGCACATCGAGCGGCGCTTTCGTTGCCACCAGTCTGAGGCCGAGATCCTTCTGCAGGGCCGCGACCAGGGTCGCCCCCGCCGGATCGCTCGCTTTGGGCGCCTGGTTCGAGTCGCCGCCGCCCGCCACGGTCCCTGGGCCCGGTCCGGGTCCGAAACCGATTGCGCCCGGCGGCATCCCGCCATTGAAGTCCGGCGTGAATTCGAGCACGAAATCGTACTTTCCGGTAAGGCCCGTCTTATCCACCACCGGGTGATTCAACTGCCGGCCCAGCGCCTCCGCCAACTGCTCCATGGTTTGCGCTCTTCCCACCATGTGCGCGGTTGGGCCGCTCGGGCTCATCGTCATCATCGTGACCAGGCCGGGACGCGGCAGTTGCGGCACGCCGTTTTTGTCGAGCTCAGGTGCGCCCGGGAACGCTCCTTTCGGCGGAGGCCCACCGGGTCCGCCCCCGACGATCGCCCCGCCAACCTGCCCGCCATCCGGATATTGCACGCCGGGACCGTGTTCCCCCGCGGTCACCGCGCCGGGAGGCGGACCTTTCAGAGGTGGCGGAGGCAGAGGCCCGGCATCATCCTGGGGTGCGCCCGCCGCCGCTTTAGGATCGAGCGTCGTCTCTTTCACTTTGGCGCCGCCCTTCACGGGTTCCAGTTCGTCCACCGGAAACATTTTCGAAATCCGGTGAAGAGTGACACCGAAGCGGTCAGCCAGCAGATGTTGCCACATCACCTTCACCTGGTCTTTGGTCGTGCCGGCCGGAACCTTGGCAATGATGTCATATCTCTCTGAGTCGAGCCAGGCCGGTCCGCTCACTTGATAGCGCTTCACCTCGTACGCGGCAGCGAGCAGATCCTTCAATGTCGCCCCCGACCAGGTGATCTGCCCGGGATCCGATGTCCCGGGACCGCCGCGCCGTCCGAACGCGATCATCATCCCGCGCCCGCCGGGTCCGGCGAACTGCGGGGGCGCGGCTTTTTTCACGGACGCAACTTCAAAGTTAAGTTTGTTAAGGTCACTGCCAACTTTGTTAAGATCTCCGGTACTTTGACCATAACTAATGGTCACGACCAGAGTACTGGCTAATAAGTGGATCTTACTCATTTCATCAGGTAGACGTACGCGGAGCGAAAAAGGTGTCGGCCGCCCCTCAGACAGATCTCTTACGGGGACTCAAATGCGGCAACCCGCCGACAGGCCTCGAACCTACTTCACGATCAACCCTTGCCCGGTGGGCAGAGATAGGACCTCTGTCCCAAGAGATGAAGCAGCCGAATCGATGGCCTGTGCCAGATACTCATTGCCATAATAAGCATAGTCGTCCAACAGAACCATCGCACACGGTGATAAAAGATGCCAGAAATGCTCCAAAGCGGCTCGTTCGGGATATGCACAGTTCATGTCGAGGTGTAGAAAGGCAACTCGTTCGATGCCGAGCGCTGGGAGAACGTCCGGTACCGCTCCCTGAACGATTTCCACGTTAGGCCATTCGGCGTAGTTCGCACGGACAAGGTCCAGGTTTGTCACGTAAGCTTCTCTAGCCACCGCTTGCTCAGCGACTCGACGTCTGCCCAGTTTCACCTCCATCTGAGAATACTGTGTAAGCACTGGCCCATTGAACGTATCGATCCAATAGAAGGTTTTGTCGATGCTGCACCAGTTCAGCCGCTGCATGATCGCGGAACTGGTGAATCCCGCGTTCACGCCGCATTCCACGAAGTCCCCGGGTATGCGGCTGGCGGTACGAGCCACCCAGAGAGCCACGTGAATCCGCCATTCAATCCGCGGGTCGAACCCAGCGCTAGCTTTGACACCCCGTTCATAAGCAGCCTTGAAGCCCGGATCTTCACGAAACCCATCGTTGTTGAAGGTAAAAAGACCGTCGCGTGCATAGCAGTGGTTCGAGCGCGTGTTGAATATCACATATCCGGCACGGGCCAGGAATTTCTGCTGCCACTTTCGAAGGCGGTCCAGAACCAGCGTTTTCATCCCAAGACCATTATGAGATTTTTTCGGCCACGGCGCCTCGATTTGCAGGGGGCCCAGGAACTCGGGAGGATGGCAGGTTGGAAGGGCGGGGCCGAATCTGAATCGGTCCCGCCTGCTGAAAACGTGGATGGCTTATTCCGTTCCGGGTAAGCGACCGGCATGCCTGGGCAGCATCCTGCCCCCGAAGCCGAGTGGCAGGGGGACGCAAATCAGGAGTTGTGGGTGTTAGCACCCGGTGTCGTTTGCGGGAGGTTTGTAGGAAAGCCCGGTGTCATTGCCTGTCCATCTCCCTCCACTGTTGCCGCTGAGGCAAGCGGCGCCGCTTGGGAAACCCGGCCCCGTATCAACCGGTGCCGAGGTGTCAAACTGAATACCTACGCCGCCGTTATTCTCGACGCGAACTGTGTCGAGCACAATGCCTGTAATCGGGCCATCGAGGTTGTCGAACCAAATGCCGGCACCGTAATTGCCCGCTATCTTGTTCGGGGTGCACTGTGTGCAGTATGGATCGGTGCCCATGATCTCTATTCCGTTAGTGTCATCAACCACCAGCCCCGCGACCTCCTGTGTCGTAACACCGTTGTTGTAAAGGTCCTGGCTCGTTCCATAGATCTCGAATCCGTAGTTCTTTCCAGTTGGGGGTACCGAACAGCCGTTCTCCGGATTGCCATAGTTGTAAAGGCCGGTCACTTCGTTCTCGCGAACGATGGAGCCACTAGAGCCCATCCCAAGCCAGATTTGGCCCCCGTCCTGGCCGAAGCTGTATTCGATGTGGTTGTAAGTTACGGTGTTGAACAAGACCTGGTTACTAGAACCCGAAATGAATAGGCCATTGACACCATTCAGTTCGATCGTCGTACTCCAGACCGACCGCCCCATTCCTCGTCATTCCCACGCCGTAGAAACGGGCTGCCGCGACGGTGCTGTCATACAGGCTATCTCCGGGTGCCATTGAAACCGCCGAGAAAGGGGAGTCCGTTAGCACCACGTTGTAGACCGTATTGCCGCCAGATCCCGTCTGCATATTCAGGTCGTAGATCCCGGAGCAGCTTGCGCCGCCGCAGCGCGAGTCACTGTTACTCAGGCAGTTTAGGAATGATTGGCGGCTCCCATTAATAGCGAGGTTTTCGACAGCCACACCGCCGACACCGGGCGCGACCTCCATAACCGGTTTAAAAAGTGTGTCCGACGAGCGATAGAGAGTGGTGTCGTACGGGTCCGAGATCTCGCTACCGGTGACCGTTACCTGCCGTACTATCTCCAGCGTGCTCGCTACCGGCCATTGCCCAGCGGGAAGCGTGCAAGTCCCTCCCCATCCGTAGCTGTTCCCGACACTGCTGATGCACGTGAGAAACTGGCACCACGTGCTTCCACTATTCGGTCCGCACGTTTGCGCGAACAGCTGCGTGGCCGCGGATAATAGGACCATTGCCGAGAAAAACACTTTGTATTTCATCACTGGACCCCCTTTGCAATAACCGCGGCCGGTATCAGGAGCCGAGTTGCCGTCTCCGGACGTACCGAGCCAAGGAGCGCAGATATTGCCGGTCCGGTCGCCTGCGCCTTCTCCTGGACGAGTTGCGCCGCCGCCGGGCCGTCTTGCGGCCCGAGAGCGCTTCGTCCGGCCAGCAGGTTTTGCGTAGCCTGCCTAATCCGAGGAGAACGCCCCTGTAGGTCCGCACCGTCGATTGCAAAACAGCAGCTTCCGCGGTATTCAATCCGAACATCGTCACCGCGGCAGCCATGTTTGCCCCTGCGAGCTGTTGGTTGCAATTTAGGCACGCCAACTTTGTCGGCCAGTTCCCGAGGTACGCTGTCTCTCGCGCGCTTAGCGGCGGCGCGGACTGCGCAGATGACTTCGCAATCCGTACCAACGCAGGAGGGGAAGGCCCTCGTCTAGTAACGGCCCGGAATGTCACTAAAAAAGAGGAGCCGGAACAGTACGCCAGAAATATCTACGAAACGTCCCACTGCCGAAGAGATCGCGGAAGCCGCGTCGCTTGCTACGATGTCTCTCCCTACTTCACCGACCGGTTCACGTAGTCAGCCCGATCCGTCGCGTAAGTATCGATCTCACGGAGGGTACAGATCCGGGAACTCGACGCCAAGCCGTCTCTAGACCAAGGCGGCTATCAAACCCTGCTGGCGTGCGATGGACGAATTGCGCTCTTAGGTAGCGCCCACTCAGTTTTCGGTCGGCATCTTGCTCGCGCTATCCACCACGATCACGTCCAGCGGCTCCTTGCGCGCCTCCAGCCGCAACCCGATCTTTTCGAGAGCATCGGACAGCGACGCCGAAGAACTGCCGTCCAGCAACCGCAAAGCTTGTGGCGGCAGCAACACGCCGGCGGCAATCGCCGAGCGGATCAGCATCGGCCGGTAGTCTTCCGGGTTGATATCGAACCCAAAATCGAACTGGCCCTTCAGCCCGGTTTTGTCCACGATCGGCCGGTCTGCGAACCGCTCCAGATTCTCGGCGAACACCTCCATGCTGAGCTTCTTCGCCTCGAACCGGTTGGGTACGAACGACCACGAAGACCCGTGTCCCAGGTTGACGTTGACGCCCGCGGCGGAGCCGCCGCCGGCAACGTCCAGCGGTTCGGGTGTGTCGCCTGCTTGCGGATCCGGCGGCGCGGGTGTCAGCTTTAACGGAGTTTTTGCCTGCACTAACGCGTACACCGGAAACTCGCGCTGCTCTTTGTGGAATTTGAGCTGAAAGCGCTCCCTCAGCAACGCCTGCAGCATCTGCCGGAACTCGTCCGTCTTGTGGCCCTCCGGAATTTTGGCCGCTATGTCGAAGCGCTCCAAGTGCATCCAGTCCGGGCCCAGCACCTGCGACACCCTCATCCGGTACGCCAACCCGATGTAATCTCGCAGCGTCCAACTGATAATCCGCACCTGCGCGCCATCGAGGTGCAGTCCCACTTGAACCTGGCCTTGCGGCTCCAATGCCGAAGGGCGGACCGTCGCCACCTCGAATTCGGGGCTTGGCGCGGCGTAGCCGGCGGCCAGGTACACCAGCGGAAATAAGACCATTGCCTTCGAAGTTCTCATGAAGATCTCTACGGCCGCCATGCCGCGAAAGTTCAAAGCTTTCGCGCGGCATTCGCGCAAGCCATGGAACCCCGTGCCTCTGTCGTACAATCGTGCTATGCGCCCGTGGAAAGAACACAAGTTGCTCGAGCCGGGGGCGCGCGTCGCCGAGTTCCGCCTGCCGCTGCTGGATCGCAGCCCCAATCAAGGTGACCTCGCGCTCAGCCATATGGTGGCCAACGGCCCCGCGGTGCTGGCGTTCTTCAAAATCAGTTGCCCGGTGTGCCAGTTGACCTTTCCCTACCTGGAGCGCATCCATTCCTCGTCGCGCCTGCCCGTCTTCGGCATCTCCCAAAACAACGCCGCCGATACACGCGACTTTACTCGCCGCTTCGGCATCACATTCCCTATACTGCTCGATTCAAGGGACTCAGGCTACCCCGTCAGCAACGCTTTCGGCATTTCACACGTGCCCACCCTGTTTGTGGCCGGTCCCGGTGGCGTCATCGAGCGGGTCACGGAAGGCTGGCTGAAATCGGAAATCGGCAGGCTCGGGGAAATGGCCGGCGTGGATCCCTTCGAGGCAGGCGGGCAGGTCCCCGAATCGAAAGCCGGTTGAGGCTCGCTCAATTAGGCTCCGGTCCGGAGTCACGGTAGAATAAAGGGCAGACCGAATGGGCAACAACAACATTAACGTTCTGGGTGCGGCGGCCGCCATCGTCAAAGGAATGGGCGTCACCTTGAAGGAGATGATGTCTCCTACCGTGACCGAATTCTATCCCGAGGAGCCGCCTAAATTCGAAGAGCGCTATCGCGGCGCCCACGTCCTGGAGCGCGACGAAAACGGCATGGAAAAGTGCGTCGCCTGCTTCCTCTGCGCTGCCGCTTGTCCCGCCAACTGCATCTATATCGAAGCCGCCGAAAACACCGATCAGGTCCGCATCTCCGGTGGCGAGCGCTACGCCAAGGTTTACAACATCGATTACAACCGCTGCATCTTCTGCGGATATTGCGTCGAAGCCTGCCCCACCGACGCAATAACGCACGGCCACGGTTTCGAAGTGGCCAGCTATAACACCTCCACGCTGATCAAGCGCAAGGAAGATATGCTGGTGCCGGTGCCGGCGGGCGCCAAGCCGCCGGTCATCGCCCAAGAGGCCGCCGCCGGTCATTAGAGCCAAGCCGCGCTACCGCCGGCGTTCGCAGTCCGAAGTTCCTCATGTTTCGAGCCATCCGGGAACAATTTGAGACCATTTTCCGGGAAGATCCCGCCGCCAAAAGCGTCCTCGAGATCTTCTTCTGTTATCCCGGTTTTCACGCAATCCTAGCGCATCGCCTGGCGCACAAGCTGTACAAATGGCGCATTCCGCTGGTTCCGCGCCTCATTTCGCAGGTCAGCCGCTTTTTCACCGGAATCGAAATTCACCCCGGCGCGACCATCGGCCGCCGCTTCTTCATCGATCACGGCATGGGTGTGGTGATTGGGGAAACCACCCAGATCGGCGATGACGTGCTGCTCTACCAGGGTGTAACCTTGGGCGGCACCGGAAACGAAACCGGCAAGCGCCACCCCACCCTGGGCAATCACGTGGTGGTCGGCACCGGCGCCAAAATCCTCGGTAATATCCGCATCGGGAACCACGTCCGCATTGGCGCCGGTTCGGTCGTCGTCCACCCCGTCCCCGATAATTCCACCGTGGTTGGCGTGCCCGGCCGGGTCGTCCGCCTGCGCGACGAAAACGGCGTCCTCGAACACGGCAAACTTCCGGATCCCGAAGGCCAAGCCCTCGAAGAACTCACTCACCGTGTCGCCGAACTCGAAGCCATGCTGCGCCAGATCGTTGCCGATCACGACGCCGAACGCCAGTCCCGCCAACGCCAGGCCCCGGCCTAGGTCTGATCGAGCCAGCCAGACCAGCCAATATGGTACGCTATGGCTGATGGACTTGGTTCCGCTGAACCATCATTCCGAAGCCCCGCTTTACCGCCAACTCTTTGAGCAGATTGCGGAGCAGATCCGTTCCGGCAAGCTCGGCAGAGGCGAAAGGCTGCCAGCCACTCGTGAATTGGCTGGCCAGCTTGGCCTGAATCGGGCCACCATTTCCGCCGCCTACGAGATGCTGGAATCGCATGGCCTGATTGCGGGGCAAGTGGGCCGCGGCAGTTTTGTCATTGGGCGGAGGACAAGCCCGGGCGTGGATTGGGATGGCCGGCTGCAACGGAACGAGGCCGGCACTGTGGCCCCGGCGGCGGGCAAACAATTTATCAGCTTTGTGGTATCGCGGCCTTCCGATGCACTGTTTCCCCTGGACGATTTCCGGGCTGCTTGCGCGGCGGTGCTGGCCCGCGCGGATTTGGCGGAGATTCTGCAGTTAGGCTCGCCGAGCGGCTACGAGCCGTTGCGCCGGCATTTGTTGGAAGAGGCGCGAAAAGAGGGCCTGGCTGGTAGCGATGACGATCTGATCGTGACCAATGGTTGCCAGCAGGCGCTCGACCTGATTGCGCGCGTGCTGCTGCGGCCCGGCGACGCGGTGGCGATGGAAGACCCGGTGTACGCCGGCTTGAAAAATCTGCTCGGGGGAATGGGAGCGCGGCTGGTGGGCGTTCCGGTCGAAGAAGGAATGGATGCGGCCGGGTTGCGGCGGGCGCTCGAACGGGAGCAGCCGCGCATGATTGTGGCTACTCCCAATTTTCAAAATCCCACGGGCACGACTTTGCCGATCGGCGCGCGGGAGGCGTTGCTCGAGGCCGCGCACAGCGCCGGAGTCCCGCTGATCGAGAACGATCCGTATGGCGAGCTGCGCTATGCCGGGGAGCCGCAGCCGGCGCTGAAACGCCTGGACCGCCGCGGCGGCACGGTATTGCTGCGCAGCTTTTCGAAGGTGAGCTTCCCCGGGTTGCGGGTTGGCTGGGCCCTCGGTCCGAGGGCGCTGATCGAGCGCCTGCGCCAAGCCAAAGAAGCTTCGGACCTGCACACGGATCAGCTTTCGCAGGCGGTGCTGCTGGAGTTTGCCGGATCGGGGCGCCTCGAAGCTCATCGGGAACGCGTGCGCGCCGCGGGCCGCGAGCGGCTGGCGGCCGTGTTGAACGCCTGCCGCGACTTTCTGCCGGCGGGCACGCGCTGGACGCATCCTGAAGGCGGCATGAATTTGTGGGTGCGCCTGCCGCGGCCTTGGGATGCGGGCGAACTGCTCACGGCTGTGCAGAAACGCGGCGTGTCGTATCTGCCAGGAAGGTATTTCGAGGTATCGCGGCGCGAACCCGGAGCGCTGCGTCTGAGTTTCGCGGGGCTGGAAGTGGATCGCATCCGCCAGGGCGTGCGGATTATCGGGCAGGTGCTGCGCGAGCTGCGGGAAGAAGCGGCGGAAAAGGGGGAGCCGGTTCCGGCGATGGTTTAATTGGCCGATGGTTTAATTGGGCGATTTCCCAGGAGGAGCAATGTTTCAACTAACTAGCGAAGAGTTTCGAGTGAAGAGCGGCCTCGCCGAGATGCTGAAGGGCGGCGTGATCATGGACGTAACCAATGCGGACCAGGCGAAGATTGCCGAAGACGCGGGCGCAAGCGCGGTGATGGCGCTCGAGCGCGTGCCGGCCGATATCCGCAAGGAAGGCGGCGTGGCCCGCATGGCGAGCATCGCCAAGATCGAAGAGATCATGCACACGGTCTCCATCCCCGTGATGGCCAAGGCGCGGATCGGCCATTTCATGGAAGCGCGGATACTCGAAGCGCTGGGCGTGGATTACATCGACGAAAGCGAAGTGCTCACGCCGGCCGATGAAGAGCACCATATCGATAAGACCGGTTTCAAAGTGCCGTTCGTGTGCGGCGCGCGCAATCTGGGCGAGGCGCTGCGGCGGATCGCGGAAGGCGCGGCGATGATCCGGACCAAGGGCGAAGCCGGGTCGGGCAACATCGTGGAAGCCGTGCGGCACATCCGCACCATCGTCAAAGAGATGAAGCAGCTCACGGTTCTGGGGCGCGAGGAACTGGTGCACGCGGCGAAACAACTACAGGCGCCGCTCGAGTTGGTGGAGTGGGTGGCGCGGCACGGCCGGTTGCCGGTGCCGAATTTTTCGGCCGGCGGCATCGCCACGCCCGCGGATGCGGCGCTGGTCATGCAACTGGGCGCCGAGGCGGTGTTCGTTGGTTCGGGGATTTTTAAATCCTCCGATCCGGCGGCGCGCGCCACCGCCATCGTGCAGGCGGCGAAGAACTACGACAACCCCGAGAAGCTGCTCCAAGCCAGCCGCGCCCTGGGCGAAGCCATGCCCGGCCTGGATGTGGCCAAACTGCAGGAATCCGAGCTGCTGCAGACGCGGGGCTGGTAAATCTCCAAAATGCCAGGACGGCGCAAAAAAGTGGGTGTGCTGGCGCTGCAGGGGGATTTCGCGGCGCACCAGGTGGCGCTGGAGCGCGCGGGCGCCGAAGCCGTGCCGGTGCGCGAGGCGGAGCAACTGGAAAGCATCGATGGCCTTATCATTCCCGGCGGCGAAAGCACCACCATGCTGAAGCTGCTGCATTATGACGGGCTGTTCGAGCCGCTCGCCCGCTTCGCGCGGCAGATGCCGGTTTTCGGCACGTGCGCCGGGGCGATTCTGCTGGCCAAGCACGTCAGCAACCCGGCGCAGGAAAGCCTGGGAACGATGGATCTCGACGTGGAGCGCAACGCTTACGGACGCCAGCTCGACAGCCGCGTAACCAGGGTCGAGCCGGAGCCGGAGTTTCGCGCGCGCGCCGGCGGCGATGGCCTCGAAGCGGTCTTCATCCGCGCTCCGATCATCCGCCGCGCTGGCCCCGCGGCGAAAGTGCTGGCGCGCTATCGGGGCGACCCGGTGCTGGTCGAGGAAGGCCGGCACCTGGTGGCGACGTTTCACCCGGAACTGACCGCCGATCCCCGGGTGCATGCTCTCTTTCTTGAAAAGCTATTATAGACATGAGTGCCCCCAAGCGTGTTCTGTTCCTGTGCATTGGAAATGCGTGTCGCAGCCAGATGGCCGAGGCGTTCGCCCGGGCTTACGGCAGCGATGTGATGGCGCCCTCGAGCGCGGGTTTCGCTCCCGCGCAAAGAGTCCCGGAAGCGACGATCCGGGCGATGGCAGAGAAAAACTTGGACGTGCGGTCGCAGGCGCCCAAAAGCATCTCCGAGCTGGGTGGCGCCCATTTCGATCTCATCATCAATATGAGCGGCTACCCGCTGCCGCAGCTCAATGGCACTCCGCTGCGGGAGTGGGATGTGCCCGACCCGATCGTGATGGACTACGAAGAGCACTGCCGGGTGCGCGACCGGATCGAGATGCTGGTGATGCGGCTCATTCTCGAACTGCGCCGCGAGCAGAAGAAAAATTCCCAGAACAGCGGATTGTAGAGAATCACCCGCGGCGAAAGTCGATTCTTACCCCTTTTCCCCGTCCCGTCTGTAGGCCAACAAGCATACCGCGCCGGTTGTTTGGAAACCGACAGCCCTCGTTTGCTTTCCGCACGGTCATGCCGCTGTCATTGAAAGGTAAGTACCTTGGCTGGGATAAATCCATCATGAGCAAACAGGTCCTGATCACCGGCGGCGCCGGATTCATCGGTTCTCATTTGTGCCGCGAGTTGCTGCGGCACGGCTATCGCGTGCGCGCGCTGGATAATCTTTCCGAGCAGGTGCACGGGCCGGGGCGCAAGCGGCCCGCGTATTTAGAGCCGGAGGTGGAACTGGAAGTGGGCGATATCCGCCGCGTGACCGACGTGCGGCGCGCGTTGAAGGGCGTGGACGCGGTGTTTCACTTCGTGGCGGCCGTGGGTGTTGGCCAGAGCATGTACCGCATCAAGGCATACGCCAGCGTCAACAACCTGGGAACCGCGATTCTGCTCGAGGCGCTGGCGGAAAGGCCGGTGGAGAAACTGGTGGTCGCCTCCAGTATGAGCATCTATGGCGAGGGGCTCTACAAAGCGTCTGACGGGACTACCCAGATTGCCGGAGAGCGGCCGATTGCGCAATTAAGCGCGGGCGATTGGCAAATCCGCGATCGCGCCGGAAAAGAACTCACGCCGGTTCCGACGCCCGAAACCAAGCCTCCCAGCCTGGCCTCGGTATATGCGCTGAACAAGTACGACCAGGAGCGCATGTGCCTTATGGTGGGGCGCGCTTATAAGATCCCGAGCACCGCTATGCGATTTTTCAATGTCTACGGGCCGCACCAGGCGCTCACCAATCCGTACACCGGCGTGATGGCGATATTTGCCGCGCGCCTGTTGCAGGACGAAGCGCCGCTGCTGTTTGAAGACGGCCTGCAGCAGCGCGACTTTGTGAGCGTATACGACGTGGCGCGGGCCTGCCGGCTGGCGCTCGAAAACCCCGAAGCCGATGGCAAAGTGTTCAACGTGGCGAGCGGGCGGCGCTACACCGTGCGCACCGTGGCCGAGCGCATGGCCGCTACTTTGGGCAAGAGCCATATTCGCCCGGAGATTACAGGCAAATACCGGGTCGGCGACATCCGCCATTGCTTCGCGGACATTTCGCTGGCGCGGGAGGTGCTTGGCTACAAGCCGCAGGTGAGTCTGGAGAGCGGGCTCGCCGATTTGGCCGAATGGCTGGCAAGGCAGGTGGTGCGGCCCAAGCGCATTCCGGATGCCCGGGCGGAACTGGCAGTGCGCGGCTTGATGGTCGGGTAGCGTGCGTGGGGCAGGCGCTTCCGCCTGCCAACCCCCATCCATAGGAGCACTCAAGTATGCGATTTGCCCTCGTGAACCCAGCCTGGTCGTTCGATGGCAGCATCTATTTCGGCTGCCGCGAGCCGCACCTGCCGCTCGAATACGGCTACGCCCAGGCTTTGCTCGAAAGCGCGGGGCACGAGGCCCGCATTTTCGATGCGCAAATGGAAAATCTGGCGGCGGAGGAACTGCGAAAGCGGGCGCGGGCCTTTGATCCGGATTTTGTCGTGGTGACTTCCGCGCCGAGTTACCTGTTCTGGCGCTGCGCCCCGCCGGAATTACGCGTGCCGCGGCAGACGGTGCAACTGCTGCGTGGTATCGGCGCGGCCAGCGTGCTGGTAGGGCCGCACGGGTCCACCACACCGCGCGCGGCACTGCAAAAGACCGGTGTGGATGTGGTCGTGCTCGGCGAATGCGAGCAGATTCTTCCCCGGCTTGCGGAGGATTGGAGCCGGGTTCCCTCGCTGTGCTACCGGCGCAACGGCACGGTGGCGCTTACGGGGCCGCCGCACGCCTGCAACATGGAGGCGCTGCCCGCGCTTACCTGGGCGCGCGAAATCGTAGCCCGCCATCGGCATCATCATCACCGCTTCGATGCGGAGCCGCTCGGCCCGGGCGCGGAAGTGGAGGCCTCGCGGGGCTGCCCTTACCACTGCACCTTCTGCGCGAAGGACAATTTTCGCGACGATTTCCGCCGCCGGCCCCAGGAAACCGTGCTGCGGGAACTGGAAGGGCTGAGGCAAAGCGGCGTCGAGTACGTCTACTTCATCGACGAGATCTTTCTGCCCAATCGCAAGCTGCTCGAAGCACTGGTGGGTTTCGGCCTGAAATTCGGCATGCAGACGCGGATCGATCTTTGGAACGCGGAGACGCTCGATTTACTGGGGCGCGCCGGCTGTGTTTCCGTGGAAGCCGGCGTGGAGAGCATCACCGAACAAGGCCGGGAGTTGCTCGACAAAAAATGCCGGCTCTCTACGGATGAACTGGCCGAACGGCTGGTGTTCGCGAAAACCCGGATTCCTTTTGTGCAGGCAAACCTGCTGGCAAGCCCCCATGACGATGCCGGTGCGGTAGAAGCCTGGCGAAGTCGCCTCGAGCGGCATGGCGTTTGGGCCAACAAGCCGGTGCCGCTGTTTGCTTATCCCGGATCGCCCGAATACAAGCGCCGCTGGGGGGAAGCCGACGACCAGGCTTGGGAGCGCGCGCACGCCGATTACCTCGCTAGCTTCCGCGGCTTCAGCGACATTCAGGAGCAGCACCCGCTTCCCCTGGTGCAATTGGAGACAAGCCGTGGCAACCGCTGAGCGGGTTCTCCTCACTACCGATGCCGTGGGCGGCGTCTGGACCTTTACACTGGAACTCGCGCGCGGCCTGAAAGAGAAGGGCGTGCAGGTGGGGCTCGCCTCCATGGGAGGGGCGCCCGGCCCGGGGCGGAAAAACGCGGTCGAAGGGCTCGGAGTGGAACTCTACCCGAGCGCCTTCAAGCTGGAGTGGATGCCGGAGCCGTGGGAGGATGTCCGGCAGGCATCCGCATGGCTGCTGGATTTGGCTGCGCGGTTTCAACCCGACGTGGTGCATCTCAATCAGTACAGCTTCGGCCATCTGCCGTTTTCCGCGCCCGTGCTGATTACGGGCCACTCCTGCGTGCTCTCCTGGTGGCGCGCCGTACATGGCTGCGATGCGCCCGCCGAATGGAGCCGCTATCGCTACCATGTGGCCCGGGGACTGCACGCCGCGGCCCTGGTGGCCGCCCCCAGCCATACCATGCTGGCCGCGCTGGAGACGCATTACGGGCCCTTCCCGCGCACGCAGGTAATTCCCAACGGCCGCGACCTTCCCGCTGCGCAGCGGGTCACCAAGCAGCCGTTCGTATTCGCCGCCGGCCGGTTCTGGGATATAGCCAAGAACCTCCAGGATTTGGAACGGATCGCATCGCAGTTGCCGTGGCCAGTATATGTTGCGGGCGATCTCGATCACCCCGATGGAACCCGCCGCGCCAGCAGCACATGCCGTGTGCTGGGAAAACTCAGCCCGCGCCAGGTCGCCTGGTGGATGGAACGGGCTTCGATCTACGCGCTGCCGGCGCGGTACGAACCATTCGGACTTTCGCTCGTCGAAGCCGCCCTGAACGGATGCGCCCTGGTTTTGGGCGATATCCCCAGCCTGCGCGAAATCTGGGGCGACGCCGCGGTCTTCGTCCCTCCCGGCGATACCGAAGCTTTGCGCGAAGCGGTAACCGGCCTGATCCGCGTGCCGGAAGACCGCATCGAGATGGCCCGCCGGGCCCGCATGCACGCCCACAACTTCAACGCGAGCCGCATGACGGACGCTTACCTGGCCGCATACCGTTCGCTTACGGAACCAGCTAGTGCCGGGCATCTAACCGCATAGACTTCGGCCCACGCCTCAATTACTATGAGAGGCACGAAAATACCGGCCTTCGCACTCGAGGCCGGCCTTTCGAAGGAGGGGACCTCGCATGCGACCTCGATTCCGGCTCCTCGCCGGCGCATTGGCCCTCGGCACCTCGGTTGCGGCCACCGGGGGCTGGGCGCCCTCGCGCACACCCGATGGCCATCCCGACATGCAGGGCTATTGGACCAACGCCACTTACACGCCGCTCGAACGGCCGAAGGAACTGGGCACAAAGGAATTTTTCACCCAGGCGGAAGCGGCGGCCTTCGAGAAGCAGCGCCTGCAGCAGGATAACAGCCAGTCGCCCGACGATGTCCACTACGACAACGCCATCTGGCAGGGCGAAAAATATCAGAAAACCGTGGACAACCTGCGCACCTCGGTCATTTACGATCCGCCGGATGGCCGCGTTCCGCCGCTGAATGAAGAAGGGAAGAAGCAGGCCGCTCTACATGCGGCCGCGGCGCGCCGCCGGCAAGCGGCGGAAAGCGCGCAGGATCGCACGCTGGCCGAACGCTGCATCGCCTGGGGCAACGAAGGGCCGCCCATGCTCGGTTCCACTTACAATGCCAACCTGGAAATCGTGCAGCCGCCCAATGCTTTCGTGATCCACCACGAAATCATCCACGGCGTGCGTTACATCCCCACCACTGGCCGGCCGCACCTGCCCGCCGCGGTGCGCCAGTTGGGCGGCGATTCGCGCGGCCATTGGGAAGGCGACACGCTGGTGGTCGATACCACCAATTTCAACGATGAAACCAATTTTCGCCCGCCTCCGGCCAACGGGCGCCAGGATATTTTCTCCGATCACAACCTGCATGTGGTTGAGCGCTTCACCATGCTCGGTCCGGACACCATTCAGTACCGTTTCACCGTGGAAGATCCCACCGTGTGGACAAAGCCGTGGTCGGGAGAAATGATTCTGCGGCGGTTCGGCGGCCCGATTTACGAGTACGCCTGCCACGAGGGCAATTACGGCCTGGCGGACATCCTGGCGGCTGCGCGGGCGGCGGAAAAAGCGGGCCAGTAAGCGCCGCTCAGCTAGCCGGCTGCGCCTTGCGCTGGTGGAAGTAGCTCTCCAGCGCTTCCCGCAGCGGCGGCAACGGCGCCACACCGGCCGCTTCCATTTTTGCGTTGGAGAGCACCGAATACTTCGGACGCCGCGCCGCGGTGCGGTACTCGCGCTCGTTGGTGGGGGTCAGTTCGGGACTAAGCCCCGCTATTTCGAAAATCATGCGCGCGAATTCGAACCAGGCGACGGGCGTTCCGCCGCCGATGTGAAAAACGCCGGTCTGGCCCCGTTCCACCAGGTCAATGGTGCGGGCGGCGAGCCAGGGAGCAAACGTGGGAGAAGCCACGTGGTCCTCCACCACGCGAATCGGCTTTGCGGAACCGGCCAGCCGCAGCATCACTTCCACGAAATTGCCGCGCGCCGTGTACCGGCCTTCCGGACCGAAAACGCCGCAAGTTCGCACAATCAGCGGCGCCTCCAGGTAGGCCTGCGCGTATAGCTCACCCGCCAGCTTCGAGACTGCATAGGCGCTTAACGGGTGGGGCGGGGCGTCTTCCGTATAAGGCCGGGTGGCGAAGCCGTCGAAGACGTAATCGGTGGAGAAATGCACCAGCCGGGCATCCAATTGCCGGCAGGCCAGCGCTATGTTCCGCACCGCCAGCGCGTTCACCTGCAGCGCCGCCAGCGGCTCCTTCTCCGCCACATCCACCTGGTTGTACGCCGCCGAATTGAACACCACATTCGCTTCGCAGGAGTTCAACGCGCTCTCCACCGCGGCTGCGTCGCCGATATCCAATTGCCGCCGATCCCAGGCGGCAGTGCGATAGCCGCGGGCGTTCAACTCGCGCACCAGTTCCCTGCCGAGTTGCCCGGCAGCCCCGAAAACCGCGGCCCGGCGGCTCATTCGAAAACGGCTCTTTGAGAAAGGGAATCCATAGCAGTCTTACCGTCCGATTGTATCCGCTTCGCCTCCCGCATCGCGAGGGAAACACAATCCGTATAGAATATTCGGAACGGAAAGCCAAGGAGAGAAGCCGTGTCCAGGAACTTTGCCGCCATCGCAATCTGTCCCGCTGTGCTGTGCGCCGCCGCCATGGCGCAGGATGCAGCCGGCGTCATCGCCAATGCGCAAAAGGCGCTTGGCGATTTGAAATCCATCACCTATTCGGGGTCGGCCAAGGACGTCGCGTTCCAGCAGTGCGGCGCCAATGCCGCCGATATGATTTGCCGGGGCACGCACGATCCTATGCGGCCCATCAACGGCTATGTCCGGGTGATTGACCTCACCGCTCCGGCCTCGCGCGCCACCGGTACCACCAACAATATCGGGCCGGGCGGCTCCACGACCATAATCCCCGGCACGTTTTTCCAGCAGGTCACGCCGCGGCAGGCAGACGTCTCGCAGCCCTGGGCCAACTCCCTGGAGTTCTACATCACGCCCTGGGGGTTTCTAAAAGGCGCGGCTGACAATCACGCCACCGTAAGCCGCCGTAAAGCCGAAGGGAAAAGCTATACAGTCCTGAGCTGGAGCCCGGCTGTTAAAGCCCCTTCGGGCAAGAGCTATGTCATCAATGGCTACCTCAACCAGCAGAACATCGTCGAGCGGGTGGAAACCTGGCTGGGCGAGAACATCATGGGCGATATGCACATCCTCGCGGTTTACTCCGGATGGAAAGATTTCGGCGGCGTCATGGCGCCCTCCAAAATCGTCCAGACGCGCGGCGGCTGGCCCTTCTTTGAAGTGGATATCGCCGCGGCCAAAGCCAATCCGGCCGATGTGGCCGAGTTGGTTCCGCCTCCCGCGGCCGGACGGGGAGGCGCTGGTGGCGGACCGCCCGCCGCGGCGCCTCTCACGGTGACAACCGAAAAACTGGGCGATGGCCTCTACCGGCTCACCACCGGCGCCGGCAGTTATGATTCCGTTATCGTCGAATTTAAGGATTACGTGATGATGCTCGAAGCCGGCCAATCCGAAGCGCGCGCGCTCGCCTACATCGCGGAGACGAAGAAGCTGATGCCGAACAAGCCGATCCGCTACGTCTTCAACACCCATCCGCATTCCGACCACACCGGCGGGCTGCCCGCGTTGGTGGCCGAGGGCGCCATCGTCATCACCCAGAAAAACAACCAGACGTTTCTCGAAAAAGCGCTCAACACTCCGCGAACGCTTCTGGACGATACGCTCGCCAGACATCCGCGCAAAGCGAAGATTGAAACCGTTCTCGAGAAAAAGGTCTACTCCGATGGAACGCGAACGGTGGAGATGTATCACGTCTATCCGGCTCCCCACTCCAATGGTCTGCTGATCGCCTACATCCCTAGGGAAAGGGTGCTCTTTCAGGGCGATTTCACCGTCACTCCCGGCCAGCCGGCTAACGACCACGTGAAAGCTCTGTTCCCCGTTCTGGAACGGCTCAACCTCGATTTTGACCGCTACATCAACGTGCACGCCTCCGCCGCTCCGCAGAGCAAGGCGGATGTCTGGAAAGCGATGGGGAAATCGTAGGGACCGCCGGCGCGCAACGCCTCGCTAAGTCAGTTCGCCAATGAAATTCGCCCCCAAGAAGTAATCCGCTGCGGCGTGATCCGGATCACCGGCGCATCGTCGGCCAGCATCCCGCCGGCGTATTGGGGGTACTTCGCCCGTAATTTGCGGATCGCCCCGGCCCGCTCCCTGTGCGCGGCCTCCGGCAGCAGCTTCGCTCTACCGCGGATCAGCACGTACCAGAGCCGGCTCCAATCCTCGCCGTATTCGTCGATGAGCAGCGCTACCCGCGGTTCGGTTTGAATGTTCCGTAGACGCGCCAGCCGTTCCCCGGAAACCCGCTTCGGCTTGCGGTCCATCGCGGTGTAAAAAACCTTGCCGTCAAACGCGAAACACACCGGCACAAGATGCGGCTGTTTTTTGTTATCGACAGTTGCGAGCCGGGCTACTCGCGCTTGCCGCAGCACTTTCCGGACCGCGCGGTCCATGCCGGCTCCTCACGCCGCGAATCGCGCGTACTGGTCCAGCACCCGCAGAATTTCGTCGCGCGTGAGATCGGGAATCGCCAGAACGGAACGCGCCACTCCGGCTTCCCGGTATTCCGCTAAAACGCGCTCCTCCGCCGGCGCGCCGAAGACACTGAGCGACAGCGTCGAGAAATCCCGCCCGGCCGCCGCCGCCGCCCGGCGTAAGCGCTCCATGCCTTCTCTAGCATGGAAGCCACCTCTGCCGATGGGCATCCATCCGTCGCAGAACTCCACCACGCGCTTCACGGTATAGTCGCTCGATCCGCCCAAAAGGATTGGGGGATGAGGCTTCTGCGCGGGCTTCGGATAGCACCAGACGGGATCGAAGTTCACCATCTCACCGTGAAACGCCGCCTCCTCCTGTGTCCACAGCGCTTTCATCGCCAGGATGCGCTCCCGCATTAGCTTGAACCGCGTTTCGTAGCGGGCGCCGTGATTCTCCATTTCGTCGACGTTCCAGCCGCCGCCGATTCCGAACAGAAATCTCCCGTTCGACAAGCGGTCCAGACTGGCCACGGACTTCGCGGTCACAATCGGGTCATGTTGCGGAACCAGGCAGATGCCCGTGCCGAGAAGGAGTTTCGTAGTGGCCGCCGCCGCGAACGAGAGCGCCACAAACGGATCGTGCGTGTGCGCATAGCATTTGGGCAACTCCCCGCCGCCCGGAAATGGAGTGCGGCGGGAGAGAGGAATATGCGTATGCTCGGGTAGAAGCAACGATTCAAAACCGCGCTCTTCCACCGCCCGCGCCAGCTCCCGGATATCAATGCCGTAGTCCGTCGGAAAATAGAAGACACCAACTCGCATCGCCAGTTCTCCAGTCTGTAACTGTGCCCGTCTCGTCAATTATACTGGCCCGCAAAGTTCGCAATTAAAGGAGCTCGTAACTAAAGAAGCCCGCAACTAAATATGAGCGGGAAGAGCGTGCGCGCCCACTACCCGCATAAATGGCGATTTCGCGGCGTAGGCCGATTACGCGAATATCGCGGAAGTATGCGGCGGCGCTGCTTCTGACAACAGGGCTGGCCTGGAGCGGCCCTGCCTCGGACTCTGTTACCGTCACCGGCTACAGTAACTATGTGGGAGCTTACACCCTCTCGGGGAATGGCCAGCCAACCATGACGGGATACGGCGGGGCTTTCGAAGGCGCGATTGTCGCCGGCATGCCCAGCCAGACTTACTCGCGGATGCTATTCTGCGACGATTTCTCCAATTACGTGGGAATTCCCTCGGATACCGTGCAGGTGGATATCACTTCTCTTGAAGCGGGCGCGGATTTCCTCAATCAAACGCGCTTCGGCGCAGTCACCAACTGGCGAGCCGTTGAGAGCTCGCTACCGCCGGGAGAATCTTTAAGCCCGGATGTTGCCAATACCATTGACAGCGCCAACTCACTCGAGCGATACGAGATGGCGGCTTACCTGGCTTCCAACTTCAGCTTCTTCGATAGCGGTGCCCCTAACTGGGATACCTACTACAGCGACACCAACGACATCGGTATACAGAGCGCTATCTGGGATATTCTCAATCCTGCGAGCGACCTGTACCTCCCGCCCGCGAGCGCCCGGCAGGATGGAAACGTCACCACCTGGCTCACGAATGCGGCCAACTGGCTGCCCACGGCCGGCACGCCCGCGAATCAGGCCTTTCTCAGTCGCTTTCAGATCGTAAGCGATGTGGCCATCGCCCAAGCCTCCGGCGATGCGAAAACACAGGTTGGGATTCAGGAATTCCTGATCGCCCAACCGGTTCCGGAACCGGGATTTTACGGCTTACTCTCGGTCTCGCTCGGCGCCTTGCTCTGGGCGGTGCGGCGCGGGAGCCGGCTGCGTTAATACCACCGGTTTTCCGTGAGGCGTGTGGCGATAAGCCTCGGCCCAGGCCTCCTTTCGAGCGAGCATCTCGCCGCGCCCCGCCAGCCCTTTCGCCGCGACCAGTCGTTCCAGAGCCGCCAGCCAATGTTCGTAATAGCGGGAGCCATCGTCGCCTTTACCGCGATCGGCCGCGGACTTTAGCTCATCGGCAAGCGCCGCGGCCCATTCTTTCCAGGTAAAGTAGCCTAATTCGGAGAGCCGCACGGCTAAGGCGAAGGCTTGGGCCTGCCATGGTTCGGCGAATACCGGGCCGCTTTCGTCGCGCGCGAGCGGCGGCAAGGCTGCCAGGCGTTCGATGCCGGCTTTGAGATCAGGCACGCTCAAGGTAACTATCCCAGAGATCGAGGTAGACGGAATCCCGCGGCGGCGCCTGCTCGCCCCACAACTCCCGCGCTGCAAACCGCACCGAATAGAGGTGCTGCGGCTGCTCGCCCTCGAAATGCGCGTTGCTGTCGGGAAACACAAAGATGCCGTGCGCGCGCGCAATCACTCCCTCCCGGCCGCGCGCGTACCGCGGCAAGCGAGTATGCCCCACCGGATTCAGTTTCCGCGTGCGCACCCGGTCACCGGGCTTGAAGCGGGCTTTGGCCTTCGCCTCCGGGCGCATGTAATTGCCACGATTCGCCGCCAGCGCCGCGGCCGCCGCTCCGGTAAGCGGCGGCGTGAGCTTCGGCGATCCGGGAGCGGGCCGGCCGCTTGCGAGTTCCTCTTGCGTTATCAGGCCATGCTCCATCAGCAGCGCCACCACTCGCGCCAGCCACTTTTCGTAATAGCTCATCCGCAGATAGTCGGCCGGCGGGAGCCGCTCGATGCCATGGCGGCTGGCATCGATATTCCATTTGCCCCACACAGCCAGTGCCCGGTTGATGGCGTAAACGCGCCCTTCCCACGGCTCGTGAAATACCGGCTCGTTTTTCTCGGGGCAAATCGCTCCCATGCCATGCATGCCGCCCAGATCGTGAATCCCGTTCAACGCCCGGCTCCTTCGGGCGCGCGAGCCTTCGCCACCCCGATCATGGCATCGCGTGTAACCAGCGCGGCCAGTTCCTCCTCGGTCATGTGTTCCGTGCCGGCCGGCCGCTCCGGCAATACCAGGTAGCGGATCTCGGCTGTGCTGTCCCACACCCGGACTTCAACGTCCTCAGCCAACTGCAAACCGAATTCCGCCAGAACGCCCCGCGGGTCGATGACCGCTCTTGACCTGTACGCAGCCGATTTATACCAAACCGGCGGCAGCCCCAGCACCGGCCAGGGATAGCAGGAGCACAGCGTGCACACCACCAAATTGTGCACCGTGGCGCTGTTTTCCACCACCACCATGTGCTCGCCCTGCGCTCCGGCGTAGCCCAGTTCCGCGATGGCGGCGCCGCCGTCTTCGATGAGGCGCGCTTTGAATGCCGGATCCACCCAGGCTCGCGCCACTACACGGGCGCCGTTGCGCGGCCCGATTTTGTTTTCATATGCATCCACCAGCGCATCGAGCGCGGCGGGATCCACCAGTCCCTTCTCCACCAGCAGCGATTCCAGCGCTTTCGTGCGCAGCGCCAGCTCCGATGGGACGGCCTGATGCGTGTGTTCGTGCTCGGGCTTCTGTGCTGGCACGGAAGCCTAATTCTTTTCCTGCTTCGCCGCCTCTACAATCGCGTTTAGCACCGGAATATCCTTCAATTCCGGCGCGGTGCTTTTGAAGGTGCGGATGTAGGCGTAGATGTCCTTGGCTTCTTTATCCGGCAGCGACGCCTCGCTGAAATTTGGCATCGATTGCGCCGGCGTCACGGGTGCCACGTTGGCGCGCCCGCGCAGGAAAGTGAGAAAAGCCTGTTCGGTGGAGAGATTGCCCCAGCGCCCCACGAACGCGCGCGCGCCGGTCTCGCCGTTATACCCGTGGCAGGCGTAGCAGCCGTAGGAATAGTAGAGAGCCTTGCCGCGGGCCGCATTTCCGGTAACCGGGCTGGTGGGCGGCGCCACATGGCCGATGGGCGCCGTGCCGCGCCCGCCCTGCGCTTCGAGGATCATCGGCGGAGCCGCCAAAGCAGCCAGCGCTCCCGCCAGGAACCAGGATCGGAACGAAAGTCTTCGCATTTGCGATACCCTTTTACCGCGGCTGTGTAATCACGTCGATCAGATACGGCTCGCCGCGCTTCGCCGCCGCTACGCCCCGCTTCAGCGCCGCCTGCAATTTCGCGGGGTCGGTGATCGGTCCTTCACTCGCCATCCCGTAACCCGCAGCCATTTTGGCGTAGTCGATGAACGGGTCGCGCAGCGTGGTGCCGATATCCGCCCGGTTGCCTCCGCGCCCGCGCACGCCTGCCATATATTCCACGAACATAAATTCCTGGTGCCAGGCGCGGTTGTTGTGCATCACCGTGAGCATCGGCAGTTTGTGGTGGACCGCCGTCCACAGCACGCCGGGCGCGTAGTTGAGGTCGCCATCGGTTTGGATGTTGATCACGATGCGGTTGCGCGCCTTGGCCGCCAGCCCGGCGCCTACCGAGGCCGGCGCGCCGTAGCCCATGCCGCCCGCGCCCTGGCCGCCCAGGTAGCTGTAGGGCTTGTTGTGCTCCCAAAGCTGGGCGTTGTGGCCGCCAGAAAAATTGCTGGGCGAAGAAAGGCACCAGTCCTCGTGCATAATCAGCGGCCACAGCTCGGCGTATATTCGCGCTGTGGCGATGGGACTCCCATTCCATCCGGCCCTCTTGGCTTCCACCGCCTGCATCAAGGCGGAAACGTGAGCCTCATGGTTGGCCTGCGCGTGCTTCGCGGAGCGCTCCTGAATGCGGGATTTCTGGTCGCCCGTCAACTGCTGCTTCACCTGCTCGATGATCAGCGGCAGGCTGGCCTCGGCATCCGCTTCAATGGGAGTGGCGCTGGGCGCCTGGCGTCCGCGCCCGAACCCGTTGCGTCCGTTGACGGCGCCGAAGTCGATACCGTCATGGTCGCGCTGCGGGGCGATTTTCGCGAGGCCCGGCCCCACGATCGCCGCCTGCGCGGCGGGTGTTTCCAATCCCAGCGTGTAATCGTAATTCGTGTCCGCTCCAGGGCCGCACAGTGGATGCCGCTGCGGAAAGCTCATGGGTCCCGTGGTGGCCGTGGTGCTGGTGCATGCGCCCACCAGTTCCGCCAGTTCCACCGCTCGATTCACGCCTTCGGGCGTACGCAGCCTTCCCACCGCGATGCGCGGATTCCGCGCCTCCACCAGCGCCTTCGCAATCTCCCGTGCCTGGCTGGTGTCGATGGTGGGGAACTGCGGCGGCTTGTAAGCCGGCACTTGCGCGTGGGGTGCGTTGTCCTTCTGCAGCTCCGAAGTCAGCACCACCAGGGTCGGCCCCATCGGCGGCGTTATGGCCTCGTTATAAGCGCGCTGGATTGCCGCCAGCGATTCCTCCAGCGTCTTCGGCTGAGCATCCCACTTCGTGTAGCTGCGGACCATTGCGCCCATGTCGTGCGCGGTGTGCGCCGGGATAAAATCCGGATCGTTGCCCGCGATCATCAATACCGGAACACGGTCGCAATAAGCCTGATAGATCGACATTGCCCCATGCTGGATGCCGATCGTGCCATGCAGCAGCGCCAGCATCGGCTTGCCTTCCGCCTTCGCGTAGCCATGCGCCATCGTTACCGCCGATTCTTCGTGCAGCGCGGTAATGAATTCCGGCATGCGGTTCGGCGGGTTGCCGTAATTGATCAGGGATTCCTGCAAGCCTTCAAAACTCGATCCCGGGTTGGCCGCCACGTACTCGATGCCCAGGTCCTTGAGGGTCTGCACCATCAGGTCCGAGCCGGGCCGGGTAATCTTACGCACCGTGGCCGGCGGGCGAACGTTGCCGGCGTCGCGTTCGAGTTGCGCTTCGCTGGGCGCGGGTACGCCCGAAGCCTGCGCCGCCGCGGTCCGGCCCGCCGGCCTCTGCGCCTCCACTACCGGTGTGGTGCTGGCCAGCGCCGCCGCTCCGGCTGCGTTCTTCAGAAAACTGCGGCGTCCAAAGGAGAACTTCCGCGACTTCGCCATGATTCCCTCCTGCCCCGATTTTTCGAAATTCCCTTGAGGCAATCATCATATCAAGCTATGGGCTTTTCTGGACCAGTGAGAATTGTCTAATGCAAGATGATCCTGAAAATGGGAGGTGCTGGATAGGCACGCCGCTGGGGAATGCAG
>DATGKM010000147.1:0-12545 GCA_035294665.1 Bryobacteraceae bacterium
CCACTGCGGAGCAGTTGCCACCAAGGGAGAGATGGCGACTGATTCTCAGTGCCGCCTTTCAATATTTTCTCCGCGGCAAGCCGCTCCGCAGTACCGGTCGATTGGCCGAAGCTACCGGCTAACTGCCGTTTTTAGGTTCAAAATTCTACCGCGAACACTATTGGCAGATGGTCCGAGCCGACCCTCCTGTCAGGCCTCCCATCGGCTCCAAATTGACGTGCTGGCCTGCATCGTAATAGTACGAGCCAGCGGTATCAGCGCGGGCGTCGCCGAAATGAGACCACATTGGGTTGTAGAGAAAATGGTAGTCCCTGCCCTGCACGGTTCGGCTGACGCGGGATGCGATTCGGCGGGACATCACCGAATTTAAGCCGCCAGAGCTCACGATTCCTGTTTCAAACGGATTCATGTTGAAGTCGCCCACGAGGATGGTACGCCTGTAGCCAACATCCTTCTCTACCTGCTCGATTGCCTTTCCCAGTTCAAAGCATTCAGAAGCCTGGCTTTCGGCTGACCAATACCGTTTGCTGGGAAAATGTACGGCTGCAAGTACGATGGGCGGGAGATTGGGTAAGGCTAGAGTTCGGATCGAGAACCGTTCGCTTTCACGAACCGGTTTGAGGAAGTCAGGGCTGAACCGCGTGTATATGGCGATCCCCTGCTCGCCGCTGAACGGAAAGTGGAAAGCCGCTTCCCTGCGGTTCAAGGCCGGCAGCATAGTTGCCGGCTCAATAGCGCATTCAGCGAGAACTACCACATCAACGCCGTGCTCTTCTGCCAAATCGCTAACTAGATGTGCGAGGGACTTTCGTCCAATGTTCCAGAACAGGAACTTCGTGCTCGGCAAATCGCCAATCTATCACGGCGCGGCAGCGCCGCAGCGAACGCGCGGCCATTCTGACTCCTGTCTCCTGACTTCCCTCTCCCGCTTGTAGTAGTATGTTTGGGGATCGGGTAAAAACCTATGAAATTTTCCGGCAAGAGCGTTGTGATTGCTGCGTCCGCGGCCGCCATAACGGCGGGTTTTTTCACGCTGGTGGCGCAGCGGCCCACGCGCGCCGCGCCCGCCGCGCCCGCCGCCGCCATCGGACGGGTTGCCGGAAAACCCGATTTCAACGGCATCTGGGAAGCCAACAATACCGCGAATTGGGACCTGCTGACGCACGATGCCCGCCCCATGGTCGCGCAGCCCGGCCTTCTGCCGAACACGAAAGTTCTGGCCGCGCCGGTCTTGGCGCTCGGTTCCATCGGGTGGGTGCCCGGCGGCCTGGGCATCGTCGAAGGAGACGAGATCCCCTATAAGCCGTGGGCCGCCCAGCGCAAGAAAGAAAACCAGGAACACTGGCTCGATCGCGATCCCGAAATTAAGTGCTTCCAACCCGGAATTCCGCGCGCGCTGTATATGCCGCATCCCTTCCAGATCATTCAGGACACTAGCAAAATCCAGATGATCTTCGAATACGACGACGCCCAGCGCACCATCCACCTGAACAAGATGGAACCCTATCCGAACGTGCTGTGGATGGGCTATGCCGTGGGCCATTGGGAGGGCGACACGCTGGTCGTGAATGTCTCGAATTTCACGGATGGCACGTGGTTCGACCGGGCCGGCGATTTTCATAGCGACGCCCTGAAGGTCACCGAGCGGTACTCCCTGCAGAGTAAGGACGTGATTCACTACGAAGCCACGCTGGAAGACCCGCAGGTATTCACCCGGCCCTGGAAAATCAGTTTTCCCATCTACCGCCGCCTCGAACCGAACGCCCAGTTGACCGATTTCCGCTGCGTCGAGATGGTGGAGGAGACTCTTTATGGCCATCTCCGCAAGAACCAGCTTGTGAAACACTGGGAAGGAGCCACGATGAACGTGGATATCACCCGCAAGATTCCGCAAGGCGATGCCGTGTATGAGCGCTACATCTCCGGGAATCCGCCCACTTCTTCGAAATGAAAAGGAAACGTCTATGAAAACGCAAATTACCGCAGGAGCCGCGATCCTCACTGGCTTGGCCGCGCTGGTTTCCGTGCCGCCGCTGCGCGCGCACCACGCATTTGCGGCTGAATTCGATGAGAAGAGGCCGGTCCATTTCCAGGACGCCACGGTGACAAAGGTAGAATTCATCAATCCCCACAGTTGGATTCACGTTGACGTGAAAATGCCCGATGGCACGGTGGAGAACTGGGCGATCGAGGCGGGCAGCCCGAACATCCTGATGCGGCGCGGCATCACGCGCTACACGTTGAAGGTGGGAGACAAGATCAACGTCGATGGCTATCAATCCAAGGACGGATCGCACCGCGCCAACGGACGCAACCTCACCTTGCCCGACGGCCAGCACCTGTTCCTGCAATCGACCAACGCCAACGAAGCTCCGCCGAACGAGGTGCAGCGGCCCGGTGTGGATACCGAGAAAACGGAACAGAAGTAGGCTTCCGTGCGAAGGGAGGCGGCCATGAGAGGTCGTTACACAATCGCCCTGGCGGGAGCGCTGGGAGTGGGATGTTTCGCCGTGATGACGCTGACGGGGCAGACTTCTTCCCCGCGCACGAAAGCGGGCGCGACCGGCGCGCCGAAGGCCTCGGCTGGCGCTGTGCCGCGCACCGCCTGGGGCGTTCCCGATCTCCAGGGCACCTGGTTCGTGCTCTATGACGTGCCGCTCGAACGCCCGGCGGCTTACGCCGGACGGGAATTTCTCACAGACGCGGAAGTGGCGGCGGCGGACGCCAAGAAGAGCGTCAATCCCGGCCGCAACGCGCGCTCGGAAGATAAAGCGCAGGACGTGAGCGGCGCCTATAACGCCGTCTTCAACTCCGTGCTGAAGACCGGCAAACGCACTTCCATGATTATCGATCCGCCCGATGGCAAAATTCCGCCGCTCGTGGCGGGCGCCAAGGCCCCGCCCAACCCCTTCGGTGGGCGGAACCGCAGCCGTGAGGCGATTCTGGGAATCGCGCCCGGCGAAAACGACAACCCGGAAACAGTGGCGCAATCGCCGCGCTGCCTCGGCGTGCCCATGCCGTTCCTGCCCTTGAATACTCTCTTCGCGCAGGGTACCGTCATGCAGTTGGTCCAGTCGCCCAAGTCAATGGGCATGTACATGGAAGACGACCACGCCGGCGGCGGCAGCCGCGTCATCTATATGGATGGCCGCCCGCACGCTCCGGCGAGGCTCAAATTCTACCTGGGCGATTCGCGCGGCCACTGGGAAGGCGATACGCTGGTGGTCGAGACGACCAATTATTCTCAGGGCTTCCGCGGTTCCAATATCGAGACCTATAAGACCATCGAGCGCTTCACGCGCGAGAATGCGACCACCTTGCGCCGCGACATTACTTTCGACGATCCCAAGACCTGGAGCAAGCCCTGGACAGTTACCATCGAAATGGGCCGGGCGCCGGATGACCGGCATATGATTTTCGATTCCGCCTGCCATGAAGGCAACTACGGCATGGTCGGTATCCTGGTGGGCGCCCGCCGGGAAGAGCAGGCTGCTGGCAAGAAGTAAGGAAAATTTCTCCCTCACTGCCGCGGTTCCCGTCGGACTCTCGTTTGGGAGCGGCGTCGCGGCCCTCATCTACGAAGTAGTCTGGTTCCAATCCCTGCAATTAGTCGCCGGCTCGACGGCGGTCGCCCTAGGTGTGTTGCTCGCCAGTTTCATGGGCGGGATGTGCGCCGGCAGCTTGTTGTTTCTTCGGTTGTCGCCGCGATTGGTTGCGCCCCAATGGCATCCGCTGCGCGTCTATGCTCTGATCGAAGCCGGCATCGGCGCTTTGGCCCTGGCCGTCCTTTACCTTAGCCCGCGCTTGAGCGGCAGCCTCGCCGCCGCTCTATGTCTCGCGCCGCCGGCGTTGCTGATCGGAGCCACGCTGCCCGCGCTTGCCCGCCAGAGCGATGCCGGCTCGCTCGGTTGGATTTACGCCGCTAATATCGCGGGTGGTGTCATGGGGTGCCTGGCTGCCGGCTTCTGGCTGCTGCGGGCCTTCGACGTATCCGTCGCGACTCATGCAGGCTTCGCGATCAACCTTGCGCTGGCAGCCGTGGCCGCGGCCGCTCCGGAAATGGTGGAGCGGGCGCTTCCGCCTGCAAATTCTGAGCCGCGGCCGTGGGAAGCGGCCGCGCACCCCATCTATTTCGCAATTGCCCTTTCCGGGCTTTGCGCGCTCGCCGCCGAAGCCATCTGGACGCGGCTGCTGGCTTTGCTGTTCGGCGCTTCCGTCTACGCCTTCTCCATCATCCTGGCGGTGTTTCTTACCGGGTTGGGCATCGGCGGCGGCATCGGAACATTGCTCTGCCGCATCGTGAATTCGCCGCGCCGGGCGCTCGGCTGGTGCCAATGGCTCGCCGCCGCCGCCATCGCCTGGACGGCTTACAACCTCGCCGCCTCGCTTCCGTACTGGCCCATCAATCCCGCCATCCCCACCGATCTCCGTTTCCACTTCGCGCTCGATCTGGCGCGCGGATTTTGGGCGCTGCTGCCGGCCACCCTGCTCTGGGGTGCCAGCTTCCCGCTGGCGCTGGCCGCCGCCGGGTCTAAAGAAGAGAACGCCAAGCACGAGGACCACGGCCGGCTAATGGCGCGCATCTACGCCGCCAATACCCTCGGCGCGGTCATAGGCGCGCTCGCGGCTTCTCTGCTGCTCATCGGCTGGGTGGGATCCGAGCGCTCGCAGCAACTGCTGATCCTGCTTTCGTTCCTGGCGGGTTTGCCGCTGATCTTGGGACGCGCCCGTTGGCTCGCCCTGGCCGCGCCGCTGCTGCTGCTTTGCGTCCCGCCGGTGCCCGGACTGCTGATTGCCTATGGCCGCTATGCAGCCACCTGGGCGGGCAAGAGCGACATCGTGTATGCCCGCGAAGGCGTCAACTCCTCGGTTGCGGTCGCCAGTTTTCCAGGCGGCGCGCTCACCTTCCACGTCGCGGGCAAAATTCAGGCATCCAATGTGCCCCGCGACATGCGCCTCGAACGCATGCTCGGGCATCTCACCACTCTCGCCGCGCCGAATCCGCGCTCGGTGCTGGTGATCGGCTGCGGCGCCGGCATCACCGCCGGGGCCGTTTCCATCGATCCGAAAGTCGAGCGTGAGACCATCGTCGAAATCGAGCCGCTGGTGCCGCAAGCCGCCGCGGCCTATTTCAGCGGGCCCAATTTCGGCGTGCTCCATAACCCGAAAGTGCGGTTGCGCATTGCCGATGGCCGCCACTTTCTGATGACCACAAGCGAGCGCTTCGACGGCATCACCATCGATCCCCTCGATCCCTGGGTGAAGGGCGCCGCCAATCTGTATACCGAAGAATTTCTCGCCGGCTTGAAGCGCCATCTGAACCCCCGCGGCGTGGTGACCGTGTACATCCAGTTGTTCGAAACCAACCTCGAAGCCGTGAAGAGTTCGCTCGCCACATTCTTTCGCGTCTTTCCCAATGGAACGGTCTGGGGCAATCCGTATCGGGGGCAGGGGCATGACATGGTGCTCATGGGCACGGTCGAGCCGCTTTCGGTCGATCTCGATGCGATCGAAAACCGCCTCCCGCGCCTGGAGCGATCGCTGGCGGAAATCGGCATGCGCTCTCCGGTGGATCTGTTCGCGGCCTATGCGGGAAGAGCAAAGGACCTCGCGCCCTGGCTCCGCGGCGCGGCCATCAATCGCGACCGCAACCTGCGCATGCAATACCTCGCGGGACTCGGATTGGACCGCGACGATGCCGCGCGGATCTACACGGAGCTGCTTCGCTATCGCCGCTTTCCCGAGGGAATGTTCGTCAGCCGGGCCGGCCGGGCCGATCTACTGCGCGCCGCGCTCTCGCGCTAGTTCCGGCGCGCACGTATTCGGCCAGCCTTCCCGGCACGCGAGCGCGTACAGTGCCGCCGGATCGTGTTCCCTTACCGGCCCTTTGCTGCCGCGCAGGATGATGGGGAAATCGTCGATCGTCGGCGGACTGGCGGCGAAACGTCCGGTGTGGTGGATGAGAGCGTTCAAATTGCCGCAGGCTGCCGCGAAGCCCAGTTCGCAGCCGCGGCGCAGCGGATCGGCGGCCGTGCCGGGATCGAGCCGGCGCGGATCTTCGCCCGAGCGGGAGAGCGCGATATCCAGCAGCCCCGCTTCGTTGCACGCCCAGCCGGACCCCCGCTCGCAATAGGCGCTGGTCACATCGGCCACATAAGGGCAGGCGTACGGCTTTCCCTCCTGGCAGGCCTTCCGCCAGAAAGGCAGCCATTGCCCAGGGTGATGATCGCCCAGGCCTCCGGTCACGCTAAGCACGATAAACGCGGCCGACCACGCCCCCATGTACGCCAGGTTGCGCCGGCGGGTCGCGACCGCGGCCGAACTGCCGAGCCAGTTTGAAAAACGGTCGATGCCTTTTACGCTCAGGTTCAGCAGCGGTACCTGGATGAGCTTGTCATAGAACGTTGGCATTCCGGCCATTCCTAGCGTCCGGTAGAGCACGGCGGTGCTCAGGCCGTACAGCATGCCGTAAAGAATGCGCCCCAGTTCGGTGCGTGGCGAGGTGGATGGATCGTTGAACAACAGGTGCATGCCAAGAAACACCGAGATCGGAATGTAGGAATCGTAAAAGAAATAAACGCCGGTGGCCGCGAAATACAGCCGGCTGAAAAGGAACAAGGATACGGCCGCGGACATGGTCATCGACGCAACGCCGAACAGAAATTGCGCCGGCAGGCCGATGAGGAACAGCGCCAGGTACATTTGCGGCGGATAGAATTGCGTGCTGGCGATATTCTGGCCAAAGGTGATATCGGTGGCGCCGGTGGCGAGCAGCGCCAGCGAGAATACCGCCAGCGGGAACGAGGAAGGATTGAATATGTGGACCTGCCTGCCTTCGCGATTCCAGCGGATCAGATCTTTGCCGGCTAGGCCCAGCGCCACCATCACGAACTGCAGGTAAAACCAGTCCGGCTTGAACCACAAAAAGAGGTTGATGCTGAAAATCACCGGGAAGGGCGCGAAACCGAGCGTGTACGCGCCGCGGCGCGTCCAGCCGAGCAGCAGGTCGAAGGCATAGGCGAACACGAGCTGCGCGGCGATCAGGTAGGCGTAACTGTGGATCTGATGCCAGTACGCGCCCCAGTACACCATCACCGCAAGCTGCGCGCAGGCCTGCACGTAGTGCTGCTTCTTCAGAACCACCTGGATTTTGAGCGGCCGCCGCGAGAGCCGCAACACCGCCCACCACAGCCCGAGCAGCACCGCGGCGCCCAGGAACGTGAAAAGCACGATTTGGTTCATGCAACTGGGGACCGCTCCCCGGAGCCGCGAACGTAGGGGAGCGGTGGGTTTCCTACTTCGCTCTTCCGGAAACGCCCGCCGTCAAAACAGGAACGGTATACACCGTCATCGCCACATTGCGCACTCCAGGCGCCGTGCGGAACTCCTTGCCATCGATCAGCGCCCCCATGCAGCCGACATACAGCGTCTTTTTGCCCGGCCCCGAGAACGCCACCGTAATCGGGCTGCGCGGCGTAGGGATGGTGCCCAGGCTCTTGCCATCCGGGCTGAAGACATGAATCACCGAGTTGCCGGTATCCGTGTTCCAGACGCGGCCCATCGCGTCGATAGCCATGCCATCGCCGTTGCCGCCCGTATCGAGCTTGGCGAATTCGCGCTGGTTTGTGGGCATGCCGTCGGGGCCGATATCGAAGGCCATGATCGTCTGGCGGTTGGTCACGTACAGCGTCTTTTCGTCGGGACTGAGGCCGAGGCCGTTGGGGAAAATGCCTTGGCCAAACGCGGTCACTTTGCCGGTCGAGGGATTCAGGAAAAGCGGCGTCCGGCTGGTGAAGTAGAGCATGCCCTTTTTGGAGGCGACAATGTCGTTGACCCGGCCCAGCGGCATTCCATCCATGTTATCGGCCAGGATTTTGCGCGTGGGCGTGAGGACCGCAACATCGGTAGGCTCTTTGCAATCCTGTGGCTTGGTGCCCAGGTGGCCTCCCGGATCGGTGCACGAACGCTCCACCGTGTAAATCTGGCCCTTCGGCCCGATCGCCACGGCGCCGGGGCCGTGCGGCGTATCCAGGTAAACCGAAAACTTGCCGTTCTTATCGATGCGGCCGATATGATTGGTCTGCTCCTGCGCGAACAGAATGCCGCCCTGAAATCCGATGATCCCATCAGCCGTGGCATCGCCATGCCAGACTTCTTTCCATTGCACCCCGCCGTCGATCACTCCCGGGATGGCCGTGATGGTCACCTCTTTCACCGGGGCGGGCTGTGCAAACTGTTTGGGTGGAGCTTGCTGGGCTTCGAGCGGCACGGCCGCCAGCGCGCAGAAAAGCGTTGCTCTCAACGAGGATCGCAAAGGGGACATGCTGATAGTTATATCGCGGTTCGCCGCTGGTCGCCCGCCAGAGAAGCGGGAAAAAAGCTCCGCCAGGGAAGCCGAAAAGCTCCCTGGCGGAGTGCCGCAGGGGCACAACCCTTATCGCGTATCCAGCGTCACATACAGCGTGTAGCCGCCGGCGATCGCTCCCCCGATCCGCTGCGAGATCCGCGCCACGTAGACCTCGCCGGGCCGGGCGGTGACGGGCAGCGTGCCGGTGATTTCCACCCGCCGCAGTTCGCCGGGTAGAAAGGCCTGCGAGCGGCTCACCAGCGCTGGGCCGAGGCAATCGAGCGCGTTGCGCGTGTCGGAAAGAACGCGCCCGCCGCTTTTGATTTGCCGCGCTGCGTCGCGGGAGATTTCGATCCCGACCGGCAGCGGCGGCGTATCCAGAATCGGCTCCCGCCACAGGCCGCGGCCGGCGAAGCGCTGGGCCAGATCGCGCGGAACCAGCCCCGGCCGCATCTCCACGAAGACATCGGCTTCCTTATCGGTAAAGTTCAACGCATCCAGCCTGAAGTGGAACATCTCGCCTTGCTGGAGCAACACGAGCTGCTCGTTCTTCTGGCCCACATGGCGGTCGTTCGCCGGCTGGAACGGGTCGGTTATGGGATCGAGTACCGGCAGGTTCGCCTGCACGATCAGGCACTCGTGACCGTTATTGACGTCCACCGGCACCCAATTCACCGGCGATTGAAACTGCCCCACATTATTTGCGGGGATCGACACGGTTTGCGTGGCGATCAAATTAGCCGTGCCCGCGTTGATCGCAATCGAAGGATTCGCCCAGAAGTACTGCAGGGTGACGTTATTCGCGTCCTCCCTCCCCAGGTTGCTGATGTTCGTGAAAACTATGCTGGGCTGCCCCGCGACTGGTTGATTGATCGCGCCGCCGTTGACCTGCTGCGTCCAGACGTCCGGCGATTCCCACCAGGCCGCGCCCGGAGGGACCGGGCGTGCCCCCGTATCCCCTGCCGCATACCGGATCACGAGCCAGGGGGTGTAATGTTGGCGGTTGCCGTTGCCTTTTCCGTTATCGCTCATTGTTGTTGTCCTCCTGTTCTCGATCGGTCTAAATGTCCAGTTCTGCTTTCGGGCTCACCTGTCCGGTGGCCGGGAACGTGTTGGTTTCCGGGTTCCAGTCGATCCAGCCGTAACCGCGGTCGGCATCCAGGTTGTAGTTGGGCGCCTTGGCGCCTTTATCGGCCAGCAACTGCTTGGCGTTCGAGACCGCATCGCCAAAGTAAACATTACGGCTGGGATTGGGATAGGGGCTGGCCGAGACCATGCCGCCATTTTGCAAGCCGGGTGTGTGCGGGGCCGAGCCGTCGATCACCATATCGGCGTAGCCGATCGGCAGCGGCAGGTTCATGGTCGCTTCCGTCTCCAGAACTAACGGCGGAAACGCGCCGTAATTGTTGTCCGGACCGAAAGCATTCGTACCGTCCATGCGCCATGGGTAGCGGCCAATGTCGGCGATTCCAGCACCCGCGGCGGGATTGGACTTGGTAAGCGGTTGGGTGCTGGTGTTGCCCACGATGCTGACGCCGTTGGCCGGCGTCCACACAACTGTGGAGCCGCTCAGCGTGGAAGTGCCGAGCTGTTGCGGCGCGGGATAACCCAACCCGCCCAGCATGATGGAGTTCACCAGGGCTGCTTCCGCCTGCTGCAGCAGGTTGCGCAGCCACCAGACATCGCAGGCCAGCTTGCCGAAATCGATGCCGTGGCCGGAGGTGAAGGCTGCGATGGCCCCCGCCACCGCGGCGGCGCCGGCGCCCCACTGCTGGAAGATGAACAGGACCAGCGCCAGAATCGCCAGAATCACACCGCAGACCGTGGCCGCGGTGGAGGGGCCGGACTTGTTGGGAGCCGGCGGCGTTCCCCCACTGGTGACCCAGGATGGGGGCGTGGTGCAACTGCTGGGCGGCGGTTCCAGCGTCAGCGGCGTCATCGGGCCGAAACCCGAAGTCATGAACCAGACCACCGCAAACAGCCCGACCACGGACTCGCGGGTGGCTTTGCCGATATCGAGGGCGTTGTCGAATCCGGCGGGGCGGGCGGCAGGCAACAGCCACGTCCCGACGATGGTTTTGGTCAGCAAGTCCACCACGTCGGCGGGCACTTGCAGACTGAGCGCGTCGAAGCCGGCGGTGCCGGTGCCATTGGCCACTGCGGTTACGGCGCCCGCCAGCGTGTTCGCCGGCGGATTGAAATTGGGAGCGTCGATGTTCTTCCACAGGTTGGACTGGCGGATATCCGCCCAGCTCGAGTAAGCAGGCGTCGGCGTATCCGTGGTCGGGTCGACCTTAGCGCCCCCTTGGGTGTTATAGCGGCCCCAGGTCCAGGCGTCCACGAAATTCGCCACGAACCGGTTGCGCCACCAGTGCGTGCGGTAGGGTCCGCCCACAATGTTGTTGATGAAGGGCTCGCCGGTCACGGCGGCCGCCATGTGGCACAAATATCCCTCGGCATACGCCTGCTGATTCGTGTTCGCCGCGTTTTTCACCAGGTTGCGGGCAAAAGACTTGGTCCTGTGCCAGCGCAGGAATTCGTAAGTGCGGTTCTGGGTGGGATCCCAGGGTTTGGGCGCCGGCGTCGTGCTCGAGGGGAGCTGAATCGGCGGCGGAATTTTGATCAGTTGCGGGGCAATTTCGAGGTAGGCCTGCATGGCCTTGGGAAGCTTCTGGAGCTCTTTGGCATCGTTCGTGAGGCCCGTGGTGAGCTCGTCGCCGAGCAGGTTTACCAGGGCTTGCAGACCGGCGCTGTCACTGTTATTGGCGACCGTCTGAAGCTTCCCGAGATTGGTGGCCAGGTCCTGTAGCTTCTGCCAGAACCCGTTGGGCGGAGCCACGATCTCCCGGAACAGCAGAGAGTAGGCGGCCATCATCGGCTTGGCGGCCAGTTCGGGAGCCAGGGTGGGATCGGTGGTAAGCGGCACGGGGACCGCGGCGCCCCCCAGTACTTTCTGGTAGATCCCGTCCAGCAAATTACTTAATTGACCGGAAATGGCCTGGTATTGGTAAAGGTCGGGGCCAACCGCGCCGAGACCGGCGAAGGCGGAAGGTCCGGTTATTACTTGCTTCAACACTTCCTGGTGAAACGCAATGTTCGGCATCCAAGCTCCTTAAGTAGCGTGACTTCCACAAGGAGGTGCGCTGGATCGGCGGAGCGTTACAGAAGAATTGAGGAATTCGAAGTTACCACTTAAAAATAAAATCCAGGAGCCGGAACCGGAAGGTAGAATTCGCGTGCCTGCAAGTTATGGAACGCCAGGCGGCTGGTGCCCCATGGAGTATCCTTACCGCTGGGAACCGGTTACCAGGCGGATGACGCCGCGGAGGAAGCCGCGGGCTACGAAGAAGGAGACCGGAAAACTGAGGGCGACCGTTACATAACCAATTACGCTATCCATGACCTGTTACTTCCCTTATTGACCCGTTGATTGGGCAGTTGCTGCCATTTCTTCGCCGAAAATGGAATTTCATTCCGGCGTCCTTTCGTTATACAGATCGACAGAATCCCCTACAGACACTAGAGAAAATAATTCTTCTACGTCGCGATTTCTCATGCGAATGCAGCCGTGCGAGACATTGGCGCCAATCGAAGGCGGGGCATTGGTGCCGTGGATGCCGTATCCCCTTGCGCTGAGGCCGATCCAGCGGGTGCCGATCGGATTGGCTTTTCCGGGCGGGACGACCTTGCCCTTGCTATACCAGGTGGGGTTCACCCGCTTGACGATCCGGTAGGAGCCGGCCGGGCTGGGGGTGCGCGGCGAACCGGCGGCGGTAGGAAACACTTTGATCACCCGGCCGGATTCGACCAGTGCCAGCTTGCGATCCGGAATGCTGATGACGATGCGTCCCGCGGGGCTGGATTGACTTTCCTGGGCAAGGGCTTCGGCAACGGCAAAGACCATCAAACCGAGTAGTGTGGCCAAGTGCTGGATCTGCTCGTTTGTTTTGCGCGTGTTTCTGAGTTCCACGCACAGCAGAAATCGAAGCCACGGGCCACTCCGTAAGTGATTGCTGGCGAAGGAGAGGCACGGGCCGCGACTGTTGCCGGCGTGTCAAGCATTTTCCAATCGAAGGATGAGCATGAAATCTGGACTGCCGGTGAGCCCGGAAACGGAGGAATGAGGAGGCCGCGTAGCGGCCGACTTCCTTTCTTCGGTTTTTGGTTCGACACCAGAACCGTGATCATCATCGCTTGC
>DATGKM010000148.1:0-7414 GCA_035294665.1 Bryobacteraceae bacterium
CGCTTCCAACGGCGCTGTCCACTCTACACCCCGCCGCCGACATTTTCATTGGCGCCTGTGGTCGATAGACCATGAGCAACTACTTTGCCCAAATAGGACATTCTCATTTTGCTGCGACATGCCGCTTCCAGCCCCTTGCTCCCGCTACTGGGTAGTGATATCCTCCCTCGACGCAGGGAGGGTGAACTCATGCAGGGACGTGTGCTTCTGGTGGCCGGGCTCGCCATCGTCTTCGTAGGCGGCGTGCTGCTGGGAACCCGCATAACCAGTGTGCACGGCAAGGAACAGCCCGGGGCCGGCTTCGCCGCTATCCCCGGAGAAAAGGGTGGCCAGGATCCTTTCGGCCCCTACGAAATTGTCCAGGGTTGGCCAAAAGATATCAGCACCTTGCCCGGCAACGAGAAGTGGACGTGGGGCGCCGGCCAGAGCATTTATGCCGAGAGCCCTAACCGGGTCTTCCTCCTCTTTCGCGGCGAGTTGCCCAACATCAAGCGCCCCGAAACCCGCCTCATCCCGGAATTCGGCCCCAGCCTGCAATTTCCCATCGGCCGCCTGCCCTGGCGCGACGCCACGGTGGCTGCCCTCCCGGGCGCCGGCGGCTCCGGCCAGGACCCCGCAGATGGTCCTAAACTATGGAAAGGCAAAATCGGCGTCGACGCGAAGTGGGAGCATTGCCTCACCGTCGTGGACGCCAACGGCAATATCGTCGAACAGTGGACCCAGTGGGATAAAATTTTCAAGCGCCCGCATTTCATCGCGATCAACCCCTATGACCCTGAAAAGCACGTCTGGGTGGTCGACGATCACATGCATGCCATCTACAAGTTCTCCCACGATGGCAAACAACTCGTCCAAACCATCGGCACTCCCACCCAAAAAGGCGCCGACGGCACACACTTCAACCGTCCCACCTTCCTCGCCTGGCTCCCCGATAGCACGCTGTTTGTGGCCGACGGATACAACGGCACTCGCGTCGCCAAGTTCGACAAGAACGGCAAGTTCCTCCTGGACTGGGGCCACAAAGGCACTCCCCCCAACGATAAGCGCCCCGGCTACATGAATAACGTCCACGGCATTGCGGTCGACCCCCAAACCCACCGCGTCTTTGTCAACGATCGCGGCAATCACCGCATCCAGGTCTTTGATGAGAACGGCAAATATCTTTACGAGTGGAGTCCGGGTGCGCCGCCTTCCGACATCCACCTCATCTACATTGGCGCCGACCGCACGCTCTGGGCCTTCGACCGCGGAACCTCCAAAATGCTCAAGTACGATCTTGATGGCCACTTCCTCTATTCCTGGGGCACGTGGGGCGATTTCCCTGGTGGCTTTTGGGGCGTCCACGGTTTCAGCGTCGATCAGGAAGGCAACTTCTACGTTGCCGAAGTGGACAGCGGCCGCGTCCAAAAGTTCCGCCCCCGCTCGGGCGCCAATCCCGCGTTCCTGGTCAGCAAGCCGGTATACTCGGCCTGGAAATAGGGATTCGCGCCGAATAGGAGGACCAAGTATGAATCGAAGGGCGATCGCTCAATACGTGGCCGCGGTTCTTTCTCTGCCGGCATTCGCCCATCACAGCAACGTCGCGTTTCAAGTGACCAAGGTTGTCACGGTGAAAGGCGTCGTGAAGGCGTTTGAGTGGCGCAACCCGCATACCTGGCTCACGCTGGAGGTGGATGATGGCAGGCCGATTGGGCCTTTGAGGGTCGCGCCCCGGGCGTGTTGCTGCGCGCCGGCTGGACGCGGAATTCGCTGATGCCCGGCGACGTGGTCACGGTGGACATGAGCCCGGCTAAGGACGGCTCCAAATCCGGTTTGATCGCGCGTGTTACCAAGGCGGACGGGACGATTCTGTCCAACGCGCCGCCGCCCACCGAGTGATTGGAATCGGGAAGAATTATGAAACCGCTCCAGATCGTGGCCGCAGCCGCCATTTCGGCCTTTGCGCTGGCATGGGCGCAGACCTCACCGGATGCGCACCCCGATTTTTCCGGCGTCTACTATCCGTTGAATCCCTTCGGGCGCGGAGGGTTGGGCGGCCGCGGCCGTGGGGGCGGCCCTCCACCTGGAGGGCGCAAAGGTCCGCCGCCGCGCCCGACACAATCGGCGCCGATTGCGGATGGCTCGCTGGGGCGCGCCCCCGATGCGCCTTCACTCACTCCCGAATACATGGCGAAGTGGGAAGAGATCCGCAAGTCGCGCATGGCGGGTTCTTCCGAATACGATTACACGCTGAAGTGCCTCCCGCCCGGCATGCCGGCCATGATGAACATGGCTTACGGCATGGAGGTGATGCAGACCAAAGACAAGATCACGTTCTTCAGCGAGCTAAACGATGCGCTGCGGCGCGTTTATCTGGATGGGCGCAAGCCGTCGCAAAAGGTGCTCGACGATCCGACCTGTGCGGGCTACTCTACCGGTCATTGGGAGGATGGGACGCTGGTAGTGGACACGGTAGCGCTGCGCGGCGATAAGACTTTTATTGAAGGCTTTACGCCGCACAGCGACCAGATGACAGTGCACGAGCGAATCCGCCTGCTGTCGCCGGATCTTCTGGAGGACCGCATCACCGTGAACGACCCCAAAGCGCTGACGAAACCCTGGGAGACGGTGAAGACCTATCGGAAAGCCAAGCCGCCGAACGACGAGCTGCGCGAGTTCGCCTGCGCCGAAGGGATCGGCGAGACCAAGTGACCCTTATCGGGCCACTTGGTCTTTGGGCGTGGACAGATAACCGATGATCTGATCCTTCGTGACCTGGTTAATTACCAGCTCATACGGCGTACGGCCGCCCTTCGAAACGAAAAACTGAACCGGCTCGTTGATGGTCCTATCCTTCTTCTCAGTCAGCTTGTCGTCGGCCATGACATCCACCGTGAAGCGGTTGTGTTTCGGATCGGTCTTTTTGAGCAGCAGGGTGATATCCGCAAAGCGCACCGGCTGCTTGGTCTTGCCAAGCTTCACGTCGATATAGTTGCGCTCGCCTTTGAGCTTCAGGGCGGCCAGTTCCTGCCCGTTTGTCGCCACCAGCCCGCTGGTTACGCCTAAGTCGCCCTGCACGGATTTCAACGTGGCTATGGTTTTCTCCAGCTCGGATTGCGTGGAACTGAGCTGCGTCTTCACGCCGCCCACATCCGTGGAAACGCCGGCGATTTTGGTATCCAGGTTCTGGGCGGCGGTATCGGCCTCCTGCTTCACACCCGTGATCTGAGTGGCCAGTTGCTGCTGGGCCTGCGCTTGGGCGGCGGCTAATTGTTTGGCAAGCTGTTCGGCCCGGGCAGTGGCCTCGGTCTTGGCTTGGCTCGAAAGCGTGCGCGCCTGCTCGCGGGCGGTGGCTAGTTCCTGCTGCAGCGTTTCAATATGCCGGGTAGCCGACGCCGAACTGACGGACGACGCGTCCCGCAGGCTGGCAAGTTGCGCGCTCAGGGTTCCGCGCGTAGTGGCCAGATCCGTCCGCACATGATCCAGTTGGACGTATAGGTAGATGTTGGCGGCCACCAATGCGATAAGGGCGCCAGCCACCAACGCGGTTTTCAAGCCCGAACGCTCTGGTTGCGGCCCGGGATAGGTAGTGGGACTCACGGTAAAGTACTCCTCAATTCTAACTTCTTCCAGTATAGATGGCTTCGGCGGCGGGTCTGGTTTCCTAATCTAATTCAAAAGACTGTCCGGGTCGCGGTACGGTTACATTCAATCCATAGCGGCTTTGGAGCACCCGGGCCAGATCGGCCGATTGTCCGGGTTCGCCGTGCACCAGGAATACCCGGCGTAACGAGGCTAACATGGGCTCGATCCAGGCCAGTAATTCGCCCTGGTCGGCGTGCCCGCTTAGCTCGTCCAGGCTCAAAATCTCGGCTCGTACCCGCATGGGTTCGCCAAACACCCGCACTTCCGGCCACTTCTCGATCAGTTTCCGCCCTAAGGTGTCGGCCGCCTGGAAGCCTGTGATTAATACCGTGTTGCGGGGGTCGTCCAGGTTATTCCGCAGATGGTGGAGAATGCGGCCCTGTTCGCACATTCCGGAAGCGGAAATGACCACGAACGGACCATGCAAACCGTTCAACTTCTTGGATTCTTCGGCGTCGCGAATGTATTGGAGGCGGCGGAAGCCGAAGGGATCTTCGTGATTCGTCAGATAACCGCGCGCCTCTTCATCGAAGCACTCGGGATGGTTCCGGTACACTTCAGTGACATTCACGGCCAGCGGGCTGTCGACGAATATGGGAATGTTGGGAATGCGTTGGGATTGCGAAAGCTGATGCAGCAGAAATACGAGTTGCTGCGTGCGGCCGACGGCGAACGCGGGCACGATCACACGGCCGCCCCGGGCCGCCGTCCGGTTCATCACAGCGGCCAGTTTATCGATCACGTGCGTGTTGCTTTTGTGAAACCGGCCGCCATAGGTGCTTTCCAGAATCAGGTAATCGCAGGGCTCGGGCGGCTCGGGGTCGCGAAGGATGGGCGTGTGCGGGCGGCCCACATCGCCGGAAAACGTAAGCCGTATCGCATGTCCCCCATTCGACTCCCGTAAGGCTAAAAACGACGATCCTAGGATATGGCCGGCATCCTTGGCGTGATATTCGAGGCCGTTCGCAAGCCGGCAGGGAGTGGAATAGGCGACCGGGTGGAAGAGAGGAAGGGTCCGCTCCACATCGTCCGCGGAGTACAGCGGTTCCACCACGCCGTTTTCGAGGCCGGCGGCATGGCGTTGTCCCAGCCGGCGGTTGAGGAACTCGGCATCTTTTTCCTGAATGTGCGCCGTATCGCGCAGCATCCAGTTGCATAGATCGATGGTGGCAGGAGTAGAGTAAATCGGCCCGTGAAAACCGCTGCGCACGAGGGTAGGCAGATTGCCGCTATGATCGATGTGCGCGTGCGAAAGCACGACGGCGTCGATGGCGGAACCTGGAATGGGAAGGTGCCGGTTCTTATAATCGGCCTCTTTGCGGCGCCCCTGGTTGAGGCCGCAATCAAGAAGGATGCGCTTTCCGGCGCTCTCGACCAGGTGCATGGAGCCGGTAACGGCCCCGGCGGCGCCCCAAAAGGTAAGCTTCATTCGGCGGTTGGCGCTTTGCGCCGGCGGAACCATAACAGCCCTGGGCGCCATCGTGCCCGGGCCGCAATCATCGCTACGCTCAAACCAATAATCATCGCATAAGAAGGCTCCGGTGTCGGAGGAGGCGGGTCTTCGTAGTTGAGGGTAACCGTGTAATCGATCTCGGGCGGCGGGAAAAATTCCGTGCCGCTCCAATAGCCCGGCGTAGTAGGGATGGACCAGCCGAGGCCGATGCTCGAATTGCCGAAGACTTCCAGACCGAGTACGGAATCTCCCGGATTGCAGAGTGTGGAGCCGAATTGGAAAGTGGCTACCGCAGTGGTTTGGGACGGAGAAAGCGTTGCGGGGCCGCTCGCGCTGCACCCGTCGGTGATGGAGACATCGCTAAACGTCGCGGAGTAGTCGGGATAGGGCGCCGGCTCGATCGTAAAAGCGACTGTGGCCGTGGTATAGACATTCCACACGGGCAGAGCAGGGACCGGCGCGGTGAAACTGGAGCCGTCCCAGTTTTGAGAGGTGGAGTAATCGGAGAACAACCAATTCACATTACCCGAATCATCCACATATACAGAGTAAGTCCAGCCTAGCTGTCCACTGGTGAAAGCCGGTAGGAGTGTTCCTTGTTCTACATAAGTCTCGTCAGGGCCTGGTACAAACGGGGACTGGGCCGACAGTGCGAGTGGAAACGTGAGAATTGCTAAAGCTGTAATGTAGCCTTTGGCCAAAGCTGCGGGTTCCTCGGTGCTCCCTGCGCCCTCTGTACTCAATGCTCCGCGGCGGCACAGGCGAGCATCTTGGAAGATAAGCCGAACTCTCCCGAAAAGCAATAGGAGGTACGTCTGGTACGTTCTGGGTGGGACTCCCTATTTGCAGAGGTTCGGATAGCTTCTGAGGCCGCGCGGACCTCTGCAGCCAGGGGTCGGTTGAATACCCGGTACACCCGTCAGGCGGTTAGGGAAGCGCTTCTCAGGAGGCAGGCCGATGAATTCCAGGTGCTTTTCGATTCCGGGTTGTGTTCTGGCTATATTCGCCGGAGCCTGCAGCGCCCGGGTTGCTGAATTCACTTTGAAGGCCACGCCGTCAACAGCCTGATGTGAAGGTCCCGCAACTCGTGGATGGCAATATGGGAGTGCATGACAGTTGCCCAAAGGGTATCTTCGAGGCCGGAAGCGGAATTACGCGCTACCGCTCGGGGTTCGATCACAGCCGCGACCGTCGAGGGAGCGGATTACGGCGTGCAACGCGCCGCTTTATTGGAGATATCGTTGCCCCTGCCGCCCCGCTTATCACGGTAAACCCGATGGCAGGCGAAGCAGGCATCGGAGAGTTGGTTGGTCGCATCGCTCACCGTTTCCTGATTCCTCGTCTGCGAAGCTTTGTAAGCCGCGCGGCCTGCTTCGACGAGATTCTGCGTGAATTTAATCCAATCCGGCCGGTCGACTGGCGCGGGCCGCCCGTTCTGACAGCGCCGGGGCGTCAGTAGCAGCGGCGCGGCTTCGGAAATCGCAATCGCGGCATCATCCACCATTTCCCAACCGCTATAGATTCCCGCTCCCCACTGGGTCCACGAGAAGTCGCCTTTGCCGGTATCCACCGGTTTCACCGGCGCGCCTGGGTCGTGTGTCTGCACATTGAAGATGATATTCGAGCTGGGGAAAAAAATGCCGACCATCAACTGCTGCATATTGCCAGTGGCTGCTAAAAAGGCCGATGTCGACTTAGGAAGCGCAATATTTTTCAACCCCGCTTCCTCGCCGGGAAGCTCACTGTTGCCCGCCGGGAATTTACCTGTCTCGAGCGCAAACGCAACCAGATCGGCGGATTGGGAAGAAGTCAGTTTCCCCGGCTCGTCCGCCGGCATTGTGTTCCGGATCTTACTCGCCAGTTCCCAAAGCGAGCGCCCGCCCCACGCCTGGAGAAATCCGCTGCCGGCCAGCGGCGGCGCCAGTCCCCCTTCGGCCGCCTTGCCGTGGCACATCGCGCAGCGCTGCTCATAGAGTGCCCTTCCGCGCATGGCCTGCGCGGCGGTGTAGACGCCATCGGCCGCGGTGCGCGCCGGTTGCGCATGGCCCATCGACACACTCAGTGCCACACTCAGTGCCAGCTTTGCTATCGAAAGTCTCACTGCTTCCGCCTAGTGTCCTGAGTTAGAAATCCGTTGACAAAGTCGCTCCACCTTCCCCAAGATCAAATCGGCATCCGCGGTCCAGACAAACAACTAGGGTGCCTCGCCAGCCACGCCCGCACTTTTTTCACCTTGTGGGTTCCGTAGTTATCCATTATCAGATGAACGTCCAGCGCCCTGGGGAGACTCGCGTCGATATCGTTGAGGAACCGCAGGAATTCCCGATGCCGGTGTTG
>DATGKM010000149.1:0-10269 GCA_035294665.1 Bryobacteraceae bacterium
GGAAGTCTCCGTATAGTTGATATTTGGTTCTTGGCCTGAACTCAAATTCAGACTAACGCGGCTTCCGCCAGCCCCGGCCACCCACTACGCTCACGTGGCAGAGGAGCTAATTTGGACAAGAGTGGTTGCGTACCGTGATGCCTTCGAAGTAATTGTAATTAGCCGCCATCACATTAAACAGATTGAAATTTCCATCGCCATCGAAAATCGGTTCGCCGTCTCCGGCGGCTTTAATCACGATAGGCTTTTTCGGCGTGCCGCTCTGGGTTAGATAGTAAGTGCCATCGGAAGGCGCGGTGCCGCCGGGGCCGCCTCCACCGTATCGGAAACGGTCGTCTTTGTAGAGTCCACCATGTACCAAAATGATATCGCCCGGCTGCACGCGCGGGCCGTAGGTATTGAAGTTATCCGAATGACTTCCGCCCAGGTAATAGGCCGCCATCAGTCCGGTGAACGCGGGCTCTTGTTTCTGGCCTTTATAATCGGGCGGATAGACATGATAAGTTCTTCCTCCTGCAGCGGGCTTCGGTTCGAACCGCGTGCGCACGGTTACCACGTTTACCTTCCTGCCTTCGACGCCATCGGGATCGCTAAGCACGAAACGGCATTCATACTCAGTATCCGGTTCGAGATCGAAGATGCTGCCGGCAAACATGTTGGGCGTGGTGTAATTGAATGCGTTCTCGGTGATGTGCTCATGATCGAGGCGCATCAAGGGCAGCCCTGTTTTCCATATCGCAGAGCCTTTCTTGCGATACGAAACAGCGACCGAGGCGTTATGGTTATCATCGCCATCGATCTGCCATTCGAACCCCAAGGAAATAAGCGTAGGCGGCTCCGCGTAGAACTCTTTGGCCGTAACCTTAGCGGCGGCGCGGGCGCGGCCCGCGGTCATGATCGGCGCCGCTGCCAGAGCGGCCATGAACCCGCACTGACCCAGCCAATGCTTTCCGGTTTTCGACATCGGGACTCCATTTCGGCCTACGATTTTACTCCATACTCAAGGCGCTTGCTCTCGAACGGGGCCTTGTGTATAGTAGCGAGACACACCTCGCATCTCTAACAGGTGCCTTTTCGAATGTGGAGTGGAGTCATGCGCTTATTTGTGGCTGGAATCTGTTTACTTTCGATTAGTACGGTAGTTTTGGGGCAAGGCGATCGCGGCACGATCACCGGAACTATTTCCGACCCGGCTGGGGCGGTGGTGGCGAGTGCGTCGATTGAGGCGCGCAACGTGGAAACCGGCGCCACGTATACTGTGAGCAGCACTACTACGGGCAATTACACGGTCGGCGAGCTCCCCGCCGGCACTTATGAACTAACCATCAGCGCGCCCGGATTCAAAAAATGGGTTCGGCAAGGGCTAACGGTGCAGTTGGCCCAAACCCTGCGTATCGACGCCGCCCTCGATGTTGGCGAGACGACCGAATCGGTGACGATCAGCGCGGCGGCGCCACTGCTCAAAACGGAAAGCGGCGAGATCAGCCACAATATTGAAGCGCAGCATATAGATGACCTTCCGGTAGGATCGCTGGGTGCGATCCGCAATCCCCTCATCACCGCGGAACTGATTCCGGGCGCCAATTACGTTTCGAGCACGACTATCCGTGTGGAGGGGACCCCGGTAAATTCGGAGCAGGTTCGAATCGAGGGCCTGGATGCGACTTATAGCTTGGGTATGAGCACTTACTCGTTTGCCCAGCCCAGCGTGGACGCGATTCAGGAGGTCGCGGTCCAGACCAGCAACTATGCCGCGGAGTTAGGCCTGGCCGGCGGCGGTGTATTTAATATCGTAATGAAGTCCGGCACCAACCAGTTTCACGGCAGCGCCTACGATTATTTCGTAAACGAGGCGTTGAATGCCGCCGGCCCATTCACTCATTCCGATCCTCGGATGAGGGGCAACGATTACGGATTTACTGTAGGCGGGCCGGTGTGGCTACCCAAGATCTATAACGGCCACGACAAAACATTTTTCTTTTTCAGTTGGGAATCCCACCCCACGAGCACCGTTAACAGCAACACGTTCGATACGGTTCCGACGGTCGCCTATCGTAATGGCAACTTCAGCGCCGCCATGGCCGCGGTGAATAACCGGAGTCTCGGCACTGACCCGCTCGGCCGGCCGATTCTCCAGAATGCTATATACGACCCCGGCACGCAGCGAGTATACAATGGCCAGATTATCCGCGATCCCTTCCCTAACAACACAATTCCGGCATCCGAGATGGATCCCGTGGCCCTGAAAATTCAAGCTTTGATACCGCTGCCGCAAGGCCCAAACGCCAATCAGTTGGTGAATAACTATCTCAATCCGTTCACGACTGTATCCCAGAACTATATACCGACTCTCAAAATCGACCATTCGTTTAACGCCCTACAAAAGATAAGCTTCTTCTGGGGATGGACACACTCCGCAACTCCAAACGGGCCTGGAACGGGGTCGAGCAACGGATCGGCCGAGGGTTTTCCGCAGCCAATCTCCACTTTCAGCGCGAGTTACTTCGATACTTACAACCAGCGGCTGAATTACGATTACACGTTGCGGCCGACCATGCTGCTGCATTTGGGCATTGGTTATCAAACGAGCACGCTGAACATGCCCGCATACGTGCAGAACTACAATCCGAGCACAGAACTGGGATTAAATGGCCCGTTCCTCCCATATGCATTTCCGAACTTATCGGCGCTGTCCAGTGCGCAAGGAGGCGTCGCTAACGGCAATGTTCTGTCGCAATACACGCTGGGAAGCGAATTTGCCGGAACCGAGAAGACGCTGGAGCAGAAGACGGTTGCCACGGCAAATCTGACTTGGGTGAAAGACAATCATACGTACAAGGCCGGAGCGGAGATGCGCATCGAAGGCTATCCCAACTACAATATCCAGGGTACGACGGGGCAGTTTGCCTTCAGCGCGGCGGAAACTGGACTGCCTTACCTGAATGCAACCGGTCCGGCAGGCTCCGGCGGGACCATTGGTTTCCCGTATGCCAGTTTTTTATTGGGGTTGGTGGATAATGGCAACGTCCGCGAACCGGCTGTGGCCAAGTTAGGAAAACAGGAATGGGGCTTCTTTGTGCAGGACAGTTGGAAGGTTACTCGCAAGTTAACGCTGGAATTGGGTCTGCGCTATGACTACTCCACCTACGAAAGAGAACAGTATGGCCGCTTCGGGAGCTTTTCCGCAACCACCCCGAATCCGAGCGCGGGAGGCTTGCCGGGGGCGGTAGTTTATGAAGCGACGTGTAAGTGCAACCTTGCGCATAACTATCCTTTTGCCCTGGGCCCGCGGCTGGCGTTCGCTTATCAGTTCCTGCCGAAAACGGTGATTCGCGGGGGCGCCGGCCTCATTTACAACGGCACAGCCAATAACAACGTAATCACGCGCCAGGTTACGTCCTCAAACCCGTTCAGCTCGCCTGCCTTCGGCCAGCCGGCAATGGTGTTTAGCCAAGGGGTGCCGCTCACTGCCGCCCAGATTGCCTGGCCCAATTTCAATCCGGGCTATTACCCGCTTCCGGGGACACTTACCGGCCCGCCATACGTGATCGATCAGAATGGTGGACGGCCTAGCAGAATGTACCAATGGAGCATCGGAATCCAGCGCGAAATCTTCCCGAACCTGGTGGCGGATGTCAGTTACGTGGGAAATCGCGGAATGTGGTGGCCAGCAGCAGTACTGGATAACTACAACGAACTAACGCCACAACGAATGGAATCGTTCGGGCTCAACATCAACAGTGCGGCGGACCGCGCACTGTTGGCTTCCCCGATGGGTTCGCCCGCGGTAATCGCAGCGGGCTTCCATGCTCCATACGCCGGCTTTCCGGCAAGCGCGACGCTGGCCCAGGCGCTGCGGCCATATCCGCAGTTCAACTCCGGCCTGGCGGCGCTGTGGGCGCCTCTGGGCGATACGTGGTACAACGCATTGCAGGCCAAATTGACGAAGCGCTTTTCGCACGGCCTGGATTTCACATATAACTTCACCTGGTCGCAGGAACTTACCCTAGGCACCGAGTCGGATAGCCCGGGTCCATTCGGTGTTTCCGGAGCCGTCAACGACGTCACGAACCGCGCTCAGGATAAGTACCTGTCGGCCTATTCGCGGCCACTGGTGAGCACGATTTTTGCGAGTTATACGTTACCGAAGTGGGGCGGCAACAAACTGCTGCGATTCGTCGTGGGTGATTGGCAAATTGGCGGTGTGCTGACCTACGCCAGCGGCATGCCGATCATGGTGCCATTTGCGAACAACAATTTGGGCACCATTACATTTATCAACAATGGCCCGACGGGATCGACCGGAACATTCGCGAACCGGGTGCCGGGCGTGCCGCTATTCACGGTGGATCTGAACTGCCATTGCTATGATCCGCGCACGACATTCGTGCTGAACAAGCAGGCTTGGCAAGACCCGCTCCCCGGGCAGTATGGCACCTCGACCGCGTATTACAACGACTACCGGCAGCAGCGCCGGCCTCAGGAGAATCTGAGCCTGGGCCGCGTGTTTCCGATCAAGGAGCGGGCCAGCCTCAGCATCCGCGCCGAATTCGATAACATATTCAATCGCACGCGCTACCCGAATCCCACTTCGACGAATGCATTGGCGCCGCAAACGGTGAATTCGGCCGGGATCGCTACGGCCGGTTTCGGCTGGCTGAACACGGCCGGCGCCGGTACGCCGCGACAAGGGCAAATCGTTGCGCGGTTCCGGTTTTGAAGGGGCCGGGCCGCACTGGTGTACAATGCACGACGGTACGAATACATGAAGCTATATCTGTCCTCGGCAGCGGTCATCGTTGCGGGCATATTTTGCCTGCCGGCGAGCGCGCAATGGTTTGATATCCAGAAAAAAGGCGTTCCGCGCACCGCGGATGGGAAGCCGAATCTTGCCGCCCCCGTGCCACACACTGCCGACGGCAAACCGGACCTGTCGGGCGTCTGGCTCGGGGACCAGTGGAACCCCCCCGGCCACAGGCCAAATCCAGCCGGCGCCAGCAGGCCCGAACCGCCCGCTATGCTGCCCTGGGCCGAGAAGGTCTTTGCCGAGCGCCGTGCCAATGGCGGCAAAGACAATCCGGAAGCGCGTTGCATGCCGCAGGGCATCCCCTACGCCAGCACGCTGCCTTATCCGTTCGAGATTTTCAACGCGCCCGGCAAGGTAGTGGTCGACTACGAGATGTACTCGCTGCATCGCCAGATTTTCACGGACGGCCGCCAACTGCCGGCGGAATTTCAAAGCCCGTCCTGGATGGGGTACTCGGTAGGCAAGTGGGATGGGGATGAATTCGTGGTGGAGACGGCCGGGTTCAACGACCAGGTATGGAATATCGACCTGGCCGGCCATCCGCATTCCGACGCGGAACACGTAACCGAACGCTACCACCGCATCGATTACGGGCACATGGACGTTCAGGTGACGATCAACGATCCCAAAACGTACACAAAACCGTGGACTCTGCCAACCATGCATTACACCCTGCTGCCGGATACGGACCTGCTCGAATTTGTTTGCGAGAAGAACATCGACCCGCAGCACATGGTCGGGAAGTAGATTCCAAAATCGTAGTATGATGTTGCACGCATGAGGTCCACATTCTCTGCTATCGCCGCGGCGGCCGGTCTGCTTTTGGCGGCGGCTCCCGCGGGTGCGCATCATTCTTTCGCGGCCGAGTTTGACCGCGGTAAACCAGTCGAACTCAAAGGCACGCTGATCAGCCTCGAGTGGGTGAATCCACACGCGTGGATTCACATGGAAGTGAAAGACGAGAACGGCAAAGCCAGCAAATGGGATTGCGAACTCGGCAGCCCGAATCTGCTGATGCGGAACGGCTGGCGGCGCGACACGATCAAGCCGGGAGAGACCATCGTCGTGAGCGGTTTCGCCGCTAAAGACGGTTCTAACATTTCCAATGCGCGTACCGTCAAAACGGGTGACGGCACGCGCGTGTTCAATGCCGGTTCCTCCGGCGACCCCGGGACGCCGGGCGCTTCTACGCAATAACCGGGCTCGCCAGACGGCTCAGAATGTAAATCTTCCGACCAGCAGACCCTGCCGCTCGCCCGGTACGCCAACTATGCCGGCGACTCCAGCGCCGCCGACCGTGGTCGTGGTGTTGATGTAACCGAAGCCCGATGAGGCGTTGCCGTTGGGCAAACGCGTTTGCGGCGCCTTGGCGTTCAAGTTGCTTGGGTCGTTGAACACCGGCCGGTTGAAAACGTTATACAGCTCCATGCGGAGATTGAACGAGGCGCGTTCCTTGATGCGCCAGGTTCGCCCGATGCTCATGCTTTCCGAAGGCCGGCGCTGCTTGCGGTAATCGCTGTAATAGGCCGCCGAAGTGCCAAACTGGCCGGCCGGAGGATCAGTCCAGGCGGCCGGATTCAAAATGAAAGTCTTATTGGGGTCGTAGCAGTGGCAATTGATGTCTGCCGTGTACAGCGGCACGCCCGGTACGCGATTGGCAAACGTCCCGGTGGCGGCCGCATTTCCTGCAATACCGTCGAAAATGAGCGAGGCCAGGTTATTGTTGGCAAACGGAACCTGGAGCGGCAACCCGCTGCGATAGGTCAGGAAAGTTCCATAACTCCAATCGCGCGCCAGCCACGACAAAACCCGGTTCGTATGCAGCCTGGGAGTCAGATACGAGGCCGATAAGGTCCATTGGAACGGCTGGTCGTAAATCGAAAGATACTTGTTCGTGTTGCGGTCGAAGATGTTGTTGTACACCGCATTGCCAGTGGAACCTGGGTTGGGGTCGCGCTCCGTGCCGATGGTGAGGGTTTTCGACCAGGTGAAGGTGCTGTTAAACTGCAAGCCGTGAGAGAGCCGCTTGGTCGCCTTTACCTGTAGTGAGTTGTACCATGTGTCGCCCAGAGGATCGAACAGAGTGTTGACAGTGGTGTACTGTGGGAAGGGTCGCAAAGATTGCGCCACAGTTTGCGTTAGCGGGAAGTTCGGGTAGGGGGGCGTATTGAAGCCGCGCGCAATGGCTATGGGCGAGTTCAACGCCGAGGTGAGCAGTTGCTGATCGGCCGGGCTGTTGATGTTGATCCCGCGCGCTGCCAGGGCGGCCGGATTGATCGCGTTCAGATTGATCAAACCCAACGATTCCCACCAAATGCCCCGATTGCCCACGTATTCGGCTTCGAGCGCGAGATTCGGAAGAATTTGCCGCTGGAACCCGGCGCTCCATTGATACTGGCGCGGTGGGCGGCCGGCATTGGGATCGAGCCAATCCGTTCCATACGGGACCGGTGTGCCCGTCACATTGTATTGGCCGGGATTGTAGTTCGGCCATGGCGCAGGATCGAATGAGCGCGGAATACCCGCGGATAACGTGGTGACGGCCGCGCCGAAACTCGGCGCGAGAACGGTATTGGAAGAGCCGCCGAGTGTGGTGGCCGCGCCATTGTTGGCTTCCGAACTGGCATAAACGATCCCGAAACCGCCGCGGAAGACCGTCTTGGGCGTTATCTGATATGCGATGCCGAGGCGGGGTCCAAAACCCCACGGATAGTTCTTCGCCAGGTTGCAGTTGCAGTGGCCCGGTCCTGAGCCATCGAAGATGGCGGCGCCTGGAATATTGCCGGTGGCCGGGTTGGGCGTGGTCGGCGAAAAGTACGGCGCGCGCCCGTACTGCTCTCGTAAGTAAGTCTGGAAGTCGTATCGTAATCCGTAATCCAGTGTGAATTTGCGAGTCACTTTCCAGGAATCCTGGGCATAAATTCCAAGCTGATGTTTACCCAGTTTCGGGAAGACCGGATTCGCGATGCTCACTTGATTTACATCGCCCAACAGGAAACTGGCATAAGCAAACCCTGGAGTCTGCCCGCCTGTCAGAGTCTGCCCCTGCAGATAGGGCAAACTCGTTTGCGCCGCGCTAAAGCCATATGAGCCGGTGGTATTCGAGAGATTTTCCACGGGATAACCTTCGATTCGCAGTTCGGCGCCAAATTTGTAGGTGTGATTGTCTCGAACTTTTGTCAGGCTTGTATTGAACGTGGGCCGCTGTGTCCATTGATGCGTGTTCGACGCCGAACCCATGTTCTTCATACCACCGGTGCCATTGAGCGCCGTCAGGCCCGAGATGGCCGGAAAGAACTGGTTCACAATCGCACCCTGCAATCCTAGTTGCTCCGCGGCGTTGTAGTGAGTGATCGAGCCATTGCTGGTTACCGAGGGCACGTAAAAATCCGTATCGAAATAGCCTGCGCCGAAATGCAGCAGCGTGGTGGGCGTCAGGGTGTAATCGTAATTGAGACGAATCGTATGGGAGCGTATAAAAGAACCTATCCCGGCCGTAATCGGGTCCGGCAAACCGTCCGCGAGCCCGAAAGTCGTGGAGGTGGGCTGCGACAGCCACTTGCGCGTCCAGTAGAACGACAAATGTCCCTTTGACCCGGTTAACTGGTCGATCTTCACGGCGGGAATGCTTTCAATCTGCGTGCCCGAAAACGTCGGCACAAAGTTGTTCACCAGGGCGTTGGCGAATGGTCCTTGGGGCTGCGGAATTAGATTTTGAATCTTCACCGCGATGGGGTCGAAACTGGATTGCGGAATCGAGTTGTTCGGGTAAGGATCGCGAATGGTCTGTCCATTCGCCGTTCGGGTGGTGTTCGGGTCGTAGATCTCGCCCGCGAAAATCGGCCGGCCGAGCGGGTCCATCCCGATAGCCGAACCAATGATCGCCGATTGAAAATTCCCCTGGCGATAGGCCGGCGTGGGCACTGTCTCCTGAAGAGTGTTGTAGACATCGGTTTCGCGGTATTGCTCCCAGTTGAAGAAGAAGAAAGTCTTGTCGTGGCCGTTATAGACATGCGGTATCCACACCGGGCCGCCGATAGTGAAACCATAATCGTTTCGCCTCTCCCGCGGGCGCGGGTTGCCGGCTGGATTATCCGTATAGGGAATACCCGCATTGAAGGCTTCGTTCACGAAGTAGTCATAAACTGTTCCATGAAACTGGTTGGTGCCTGACTTCATGGTCATGTTGATGACCCCGCCTCCGGCCTGGCCGTATTCCGCGGCGTAGTTGCTGGTTTGCACCGAAACTTCCTGGATCATGTCAACGCCTTGCTGCGACTGGTTGGGGATGGCCGGGATCCCGCTGTTGGCCGCTTCCTGGCCTTCGACGCGCAGCGATTCCGTGTTATTCGGCGCACCGCTGATTCTAAGTTCCTGGCCGGTCATGTAAGTGCCCGGCATTAGTTGAGCCAACACCACCGGATTGCGAATATTGCCCGCGCCGCTGGTGGCCTCCTGAAATACCGGCAACTCATCTAGAAAATTGGTGTTTACGTTATGGCTCAGGTCGCCGCTTTCGGTTTTCAGCAAAGGGGCATCCGCCTGGACCGTCACCGACTCGCTCGCGTTTCCCACTTCCAGAGCGACATCGATGCGCAATGTTTGCGCCACTTCCACCGTGATCCCCTGCCGTACGAAGTTCTTGAAGCCCGGCACCGAAACCGCCAGTTGGTACGTGCCGGCCGGTAACTGCGAAACCGTATAATTGCCCGTCGGCGTGCTCACGGTGTTATACACGGTTCCGGTTTGCGTATTTTTAGCGTCGATCTTGGCGCCGGAAACCACCGCTCCTGCCGGATCGGAAACCGTGCCGGTAATTGTGCCCCGATCGCTCTGAGCGAAGGCGCTGCCCGCGACACACAAGAGAAGGGCACTCCACGTAAAACGCATTAATGACTCCTGAATCGATGCGGCCCTCTCGGGCTCGCAAGCTAGTAGCTGTTTGGTCTGGAAAGTCTATAACTTTACCGCGGTGGCGTCAATGGGTTATGAAAAACAGGAGTTTCCCCAAAATCTGAGCATCTGATCGGCTGAGGGTAGGCGGCTCAGCAGATTGCCGGTATCCGGAAGTGGCAGGGGCGGAATCCGTGAAGGGTTTTTCTGAGAAATCCAGACCACCACGGAGCCGCCCTCTATGCACGATAGCAAAGTCCGTTCCCGCCTGAAGGCTCAATTGACCAAGTTCTGCGACGAGCTCTGCGCCGGCTTGTCACGGCCTTTGGAGAAGTTCGCTTGCCAAATGCTATTTGGCATCCAGGCCAGCCAGGATGTGAAGCTGAGTAACATCGCTCGCACTTTGAAAGAGGACATTCCCCTGATTGAAACCACTGCTGTCCAAATTAGCTGCCGACCATAAACTGCCTTACAGAATCCAAACCACATAACGGGAACAACTGAACCGCATGGCGGATCAGGTTGGTGGAGGCACCGGGCTATTGTGGCCGTCAGGTGCTGTCCAAATT
>DATGKM010000150.1:0-16682 GCA_035294665.1 Bryobacteraceae bacterium
GCAGGTCGCTCGCCAGCGTTGCCTGCCTCCGCTTTGCCGGCAAGCCCATCCTAAAACCGTTCCGGGATCGGGCACAATGAAATTTCAGCGAACGGCCAACAGTGTCTTAACCGTTTGTCTCAGCCCAGGGGACAACCCCACTCGGCATTCCGCATTCTGATCTGCATTCCCCAGCGGCGTGCCTATCCAGCACCTCCCATTTTCAGGATCATCTTGCATTAGAAACAAGTCCCGTTTCAGGTTCATCTTGCATTGGACAATTCTACCGTCCCTTACGGACGGATTACGGGCTAAACTGAAAGGCGTGTCGGCCGCCACTACGACGACGATTCGCTGGACTGACTGGTCGAACGCCGGCCGCGAGCGGCGCCGCTGAAATCCCGGGCTGGAATCGCGAGTAGTTTCGGCTACTCTTGCCCCGCTACCGGCTCTGACGCCACGTAAATCGTCTTACTGTCCGCCGCATCCTGAAAGACCGCGGCGAAGAAGTCGCGGGCGCTGGGCGCGCAGCCGATATGAATATTTTTCGGCCCGTCGTCCACAAACCCCAGGTACCCTTCCCATCCCAGATCGTCCAGGATGAACCGCAACGCTTCCTGCTCGGCGGACGGCAGGTTGTTGTAGGCAATGTCGAAAACCTGCCCCGAAGTGTGCGCCAAGGCTTCGCTCTGGTTGGCGTGCTTCGCGTAATCGTCGGTCTCGACCAGTGACGATACTTCCAGCGGCTGGAAGATCTCGCCATTCGGGTTCATCGCTTCCCACACGCGCCGGGTTTCATAGGCAATATACATTAGCGTGCCCAGCGCGGAGGGCGACGCCTCGGAAAGGTACGCAGCGCCATCCGGCGTGTCCGGAGAGAGCCGCAGCAGATACCCGAAATAAGCCGGCTGGTTGAACGCTCTCACTAATTTCGTGCCCTCGGCGGCCCGGATGTCGTCGCTGCTGTGGAAAACCAGATCGTTTTGCTTCAGCCACACGGTCAGCCGGTGCGGCGCGCGCGGGCCGACCGGAAAATCGCTCTTGTACTGTTTCGCCAAGTCCTCGAACGCGCCGGGATCCTCGCGGTACATGGCCAGCAGTTGCTGCGCCCGCTCAATGCGGAACCAATAAGTGGGCGAGTAGTCTCGCTGCATTTGCGATTGCACCGCCATGTATAGCTCCCGGTTCCATGCGGGGCTGCAGGAGAAGAACATGCGCGCCACCGTAATTTCGTCGGGCGGAATGCCGCGTGCCCGCCGGGTGAGGTCCTGCATTGTGGCCACGCAGCCTTCCCCGCAATGATACGCGAACACCGCCCAGTCGCGCCCGCCGAAACGCCGTTCCAGGTTGGCCAGATAATTCGCCGCGGCCGGAATGACGCGGTCCGGATTGAGCCGGTCATCCCGCGAACCGACTACGTAGGGAATCCTGCGGCGTACGGTCCGGGTCACCAGACGCTTCCGTTTATCGCGCACCTGCACCCTTTCTTTCACCACGCGATAGCGTGTGATACTGACGATCCGCAGACCCATTTCGCGGGCAGTGGCCAGCGAAACCTGCATGATGCCGCGCGGCCCGGTGGGACTTTCGGCCTTCGGATCGCCCCAGCTTTCCACGTAGGCGATCGCTTCCAGCAACTGCTCCGGCATGCCGCTGCGTTCCGCTGCAAGGTGAAACAGGGATTGCAGTTTCCGGTCGCTGGTAATCCGTTTCGCGCCCGGCAAGGCCTGCGGGTCGCGCATGATGGCGAACGTTTGGGACTGGATCATCAGGTCCGTTCGCAGGGCCAGGGTCTCATCGGAAAGGGCGTCGCGTTCGATGCCGATGCCCGGTAAACGGTGATCTGGAACGAAGTAGCCTGGAGCCGCCCCTTCCAGCGGCGCCAAGCACAGAAGGAGCAGAAACCGCAGTCTCATGGCGCTTATTTCACAGTGTACTCTGCTTCGCGCCCCCGTGGTCACACATACCACCAGGAATCTGGTATATTCTCCCCCATGAACCGGACAGCGATTGCGCGCGTTTCCACTGGTGTTCTGTTCCTGGCCGGGGCCTGGTTCGCCTATACCCAGCAGGCCAACCAACCCGCACAGTTGAAGCTGAACAAGGTTAAGCAAGATCTTTACGAAATCGAGGGGGACGGCGGGAACGTAGCGGTTTATGTGACGAACGAGGGCGTCATCCTCATTGACGATAAGTTCGACCAGGACCACGACCAGATCGTGGCCAACGTCAAGAAAGTGACTTCCCAGCCAATCAAGTACATTATCAGCACTCACTACCACGCCGATCACAGCGGCGGCAATGCCAGGTTTCTGCCCACCGCCGAAATCATCTCCACCGCCAACGCGCGCAAGAACATCGTGAATCACGTGCAGTCCAACGCCCCTCCGGGAGTTCTGCCGGCGCGGGTGGTCTTTACCACCGAGACATCGGTGTTTTTGGGGGGCAAGGAAGTTCGCGCGCGCTACTTCGGCCGCGGCCATACGAATGGCGATGCGGTTATCTACTTCCCGGCCCTGCGCACCATCCACACCGGCGACCTTATGGCGGGCGATACTCCCTTAATCGACTATCCAGGCGGCGGCAGCATCGTCGAGTGGACTAAGACCCTCGATGCGGTTCTGAAGAGTTGGGACTTCGATACCGTCATTCCCGGCCACGGACCGGTCACGACGAAGGACAAACTGATCGCGTACCGCAACAACATCGATAAAGAGCGCAACCTTGTGCACGATATGATCCGCGAGGGCAAAAGCGTCGATGCCATCGGCAAAGTGATGATCGCGCAGTATAAGTGGGTGGATAAGGATCTTCACTTCCAGTGGAGCCTGCCCGGCATGATGACCGAGCTCAAGTAACTGGCATAGCGCAGGGTCATACTTGATTAGGCCTCCAGCCAGTCGAAGGAGCGTGTGACGGCCTTATTCCAGAACCCATACAGCCGCTCGCGCGGGTCCAACTCCATGGCAGGCTTCCAGACACGCCCGGCCTCCCAGCGGGAGCGCAATTCTTCCAGGTCTTGGAAGAATCCGGTGGCGAGACCGGCGGCGTAAGCCGCTCCAAGGGCGGTGGTCTCCGCAACGGCGGGGCAGACCACTTCGCGGCCCAGAATATCGGCCTGAAACTGCATCAGCAGTTCGTTGGCGATCATGCCGCCATCCACGCGGAGGGTGGCCAGAGCGATGCCGGAATCTTTTTCCATCGCCTCCACCACTTCGCGCGTCTGGAATGCGGTGGCTTCGAGCACCGCGCGGGCCAGGTGGCCCTTATTGCTGTGACGCGTGAGGCCAGCGATGATGCCGCGGGCGTTGTGTTTCCAATAGGGCGCGTAAAGGCCTGAGAAGGCGGGGACGAAATAAACTCCACCGTTATCTTCCACGGTGCGGGCCAGGGCCTCGATTTCCGCGCTCGTGCGAATCAGGCCGAAATTATCGCGCACCCATTGCACCAGCGCGCCCGTAATTGCCACACTGCCTTCGAGCGCGTAACAAGCTGCCTGCTTCCCAAACCGGTACCCCACCGTCGTCAGCAAGCCGAAACGCGAATGGACGAGGTCCGCGCCCGTATTCATCAACAAAAAACATCCCGTGCCGTACGTGTTTTTGGCCTCCCCGGCGCTGAAGCAGGCCTGCCCCGCCAGGGCCGCATGCTGGTCGCCCAGTATCCCCGCAATGGGCACCCCGCGCACCGCTTCCAGTTGCGCCTCGCCATAGACTTCGCTGCTCGAACGGATCTCCGGCAGTATCGCCCGCGGAACGACAAAGCTTTCCAGCAGCTCGCCCGACCACTCGTGGGTTTCCAGGTCCATCAACTGCGTGCGGCTGGCATTGGTGCAATCGGTGACATGCAGTCCTCCGCAGAGCCGCCAAACCAGGAAACTGTCGATCGTGCCGAACAGCAACTCGCCGGCTTCCGCCCGTTCGCGCGCGCCCGGAATGTTGTCCAGCAGCCAGCGGATCTTCAGGGCACTGAAATATGTCGAGAGTGGAAGTCCCGTCTGCCGCCGGAAACGGTCCGGCCCGCCCGCGCGGGAATACGCAGATACCAGGTCTCCCACCCGCGTATCCTGCCAGACGATCGCGTTGTGAATCGGCCGGCCGGTGAAGCGCTCCCAAAGCACGGTAGTTTCGCGCTGGTTGGTAATGCCGATGGCCGCCAGATCGCGCGGCTTCAGATTCAACTGCGCCATCGCTTCCGCAATCACCTGGCGGGTGCGGAGCCAGATTTCTTCCGGATCGTGCTCCACCCAACCAGGTTTCGGGTAAATCTGCTCGTGCTCCTTCTGGGCGGAAGCAACGGGCCGGCCGTTCCGGTCGAAAATGAGAAAACGCGTACTGGTAGTACCTTGATCGAGGGCGGCAATGTAATCGGACATCGCATCAAGAATACCGGACCACTTGGGGCGGCGGCCCGGTATTCAGGATCTCAGCAATGAGAGGAGGTGTAAAACACCTTTTGGAGGGATTTCCTGGCGGCACGCTGAGCGGTTCCCAAAATTTTTCGGGAATCAGGAGTTCAAAACGGGCAGTTCCACCTCTTCCGCGTAGTGCGCTTTCACCCGGCGGGCGGCGGCACGGCCCACCACGGCCGCCAATCGATCCTCCGAAGCGGCGCGCACCTGTTCCGAGCTGCCGAACTCTTTCAGCAGCTTTTGCACTGTCTTCGGGCCGACGCCTTCAATTGCTTCGAGTTCACTGGTGAGCTGGCGGGTGGCGCGGCGGGAGCGATGGAAGGTCACGGCGAAGCGGTGGGCTTCGTCGCGGATGGATTGGATGAGGTGGAGAATTGGGGAGAAGCGGTCCAGCACCACCGGTTCCTCTTCCTGGCCGTAAACGTATATGATCTCCTCGCGCTTGGCGATGGCCGCCACCGGCTGGTCCGTGAGGCCGAGCGATTCCAGAGCCTCGGCGGCGGAATGCAACTGCCCCAGGCCGCCATCGACGAGCACCAGGCTGGGCATCGGCGTGCCTTCTTCCTTCAGGCGGGAGTAGCGGCGCGTGACCACTTCGCGCATACTGGCAAAATCGTCGTTCCCCACGACGGTGCGGATGATGAACTTGCGGTAGTCGGACTTCTTCATGCGGCCCTCTTCCCAGACCACCATGCTGGCAACTTTATCGGCGCCCTGAATATGCGAGATATCGAAGCACTCGATGCGGGAAGGCGCATGCGGCAGGTTGAGGGCTTCTTCGAGCGCTTCCGGAATGGCGCGCGAGGAAGGCTTTAGCACGCGGAAGCGGGCATCGAAGCTATGCTTGGCATTCGTCTGCACCAGGTCCATCAGCGCCTTCTTCTGCCCGCGTTGCGGAGTGCGGACCTCCACGCGGCGGCCGCGTTTTTCGGAGAGCAGCTCTTCCAACGCTTCGCGGTCTTCGAAATCCACGGGAACGTGAATTTCGGCGGGAATGTACTGTTGATCGAGGTAGAGCTGCGAGAGCAGGCTGGAGAAGAACGAGGACGCATCGAACTCCATCTGGTCTTCCCAGTAGAATTCGCGGCGATCCACAATTTGGCCGTTGCGCAGATGAAACACGTTCACGGCGAGCAGGGGCGGCTCCGCGTAATACCCGAAAATATCGACGTCATCCCCGCGGACCGCGGCCATTTTCTGCCGCTGCTCGATTTCTTCGACAGTAGTGAGCAGGTCGCGCAAGCTGGCCGCTTCTTCAAAGCGCATCTCTTCGGCGGCGGCGGCGATTCGGGCGCGCAGCAGGCCGGCCAGATCGCCATGCCGGCCTTCCAGAAACAGCTTCACATCCTGCACGGCTTCGGCGTAAGCTTCATCCGTCGTGAGGCCCTCGACGCACGGCCCCAGGCAGCGATGAATGTGGTATTGCAAGCACGGCTTGGCGTGGTGGCGGGTGAGATCGATCTTGCACGAAGGCACCAGGAAATGGCGATGGATGAAGTGCACCAGCCGGTGCGCCAGATTGGCGGGGAAGTAGGGCCCGTAGTAGGTGGAGCCATCCTTACGAAGCCGCCGCGTCACATAGACGCGCGGGTATTTCTCTTTGGTGAGCTTGATATAAGGATAGGTTTTGTCGTCGCGCAGCAGAATATTGAAACGGGGCTTGTACTGCTTAATGAGATTGTTTTCAAGCGCCAGCGCTTCTTTTTCGTTATCGACCAGAATGTAGTCGACATCGCGGGCTTCGCTGAGCAGCGTCCCGGTTTTGACATCGGCCTGGCGGTCTTCGGAAAAATAGCTGCGCACGCGCAGCCGAAGGCTCTTGGCCTTGCCCACGTAGATCACGCGGCCGCCATCATCTTTGTAGAGATACACGCCGGGGGCGAGCGGCAGTTGCGCGGCTTTTTCGCGAAGCGCGTTATCGCCTCGGTTCATCAGGGAGTCCAGTTTCATTATAGGAGAGGGAGAGAAGCAGCCGTCTTCCGGTGCTTCCATTGCGGCGATTACCCGCAGGCCCAAACCGAAGCCCAATCATGCCGAGCCCCAATCATGCGCCCCCCCAATTAAGTTCTATAATTTGGCTCTACGCCAGTTCGCGTCACAATCTGGCTTAGACGGAGGCGCGGCAATGAGACTTCTGGCTCTGATTTTAGCGGGTTGCGCGTGCGCCTGGGCGCAAGGCGGTTACCCCATCGTGCTGATCCCACCCGGCAAGGGGCCGTACAGCTTTCCTCCGGGATACCAGACTCCCTGGGATAAAATCCAGATGCTCGTGACGGAGAAAATGGCGCCGAACCTGTACATCCTGCATGGTTCGGAGGGTTTGGACGCGGCGCATCCCGAGGCTTCCGGCGGCAGAATTGCCGTGCTGTTCGGTGCCGACGGCGTTCTGATGGTGGATACCGGCAACCAGCAGGTGGCGGAGAAAACGCTCCAGACAATCCGGTCGTTCACCGCCGCGCCGATACGGATTGTGGTCAACTCGCATATCCACCCGGATCATACCGGCGGCAACGGTCTATTCGCCAGGCAGGGCGCGCTGGTCTATGCGCAGGAGAATCTTCGCGACGAGATGCTCCGGCCGGCGGGCCGTGGCAATGGCCGCGCTGCCGGCCAGGCGGGCGTTCCGGTGGTGACCTACCGGTATGGCGCTCCAGGCGTGCCGGCGGTCACCATCCACATGGATGGCGAAACGGTGGACTTTATCCCCATGATGCCTTCGCATACCGCGGGCGATACCATCGTGCGCTTCCGCAATGCCAACGCGATCTACATCGAGGACTTCTACCGCAACTTCGGCTACCCGTTCGCCGACCAGGCAAATGGCGGCTCGATCAAGGGGATGATCGAGGCGGTGGACCTGATCGAAGAGCTCGCCGGTCCCCAGACGACGCTGATTGCGGGACACGGCACGCTGGTGAAGAAGAACGACCTGCTGCCGTACCGCGCCATGCTCGTGGACATCCTGGCAAAAGTGCAGAAGCTGCGCGACACGGGGAAGTCGCTAGAGGAGGTGCTGGCGGCGAACCTGACGGCGCCGTACGATGCCACCACGGCCGGCGACACCAAGCAGAGCAAAGACCGATTCATCACCGAAGTCTACGACGAATTGAAGGACTTTCCGCCCGTGGTGGATGGTAAGCGGCAGATGCCCGGACGCCCGCGGTAATCGCGGGCAGCCGCGAGTTGCCCAAAACTTCGGCCCAAAACCTTGGCAAAGCCTGGTAGGCCGGCACGGTATAATAAGGGTGTTTCCCTCTGACGTCACAGGAGTCCACTCACAATGTTTGATCTATTTCGCAGCCGGGACAAGGCTGTACGCATCCTGCTCGGGGCAATGCTGGTGCTGGTCGGCCTTTCGATGCTGACCTACCTGATCCCGAATTACGGCCCCAGCAACAGTTCGGGCAACGATCAGGTGGTGGCGGAGATCGGCAAACAGGTCATCACCACCGCGGATGTACAGAAGATGGTCCAATCGAGCCAGCAACAGCGCCAGTTGCCGCAAGAGATGCTACCTACGTTCGTGCCGCAAATGGTGGATGACATGATTACGGAGCGCGCCTTGGCTTACGAGGCGCAGCGCCTGGGCTACCAGGTGACCGACGCGGACGTGCGCGAAGCTATCAAGCAAATGGCGCCCGCCCTGTTCCCCAACGGCCAGTTCGTCGGCAAGGAGCAGTACGCCGCCATGCTCGCGCAGCAAGGCGTCAGCATCCCGGAATTCGAATCCGACCTGCGGCGGCAAATCCTGATCACACGGCTGCGCAACATTGCGGTCGAAGGGACCGTCGTCACTCCCGCGGAAATCGAACAGGAATTCCGCAAGAAATACGAAAAAATCAAGGTCGAGTGGGTGGAGCTGAAGCCGGAAATGTTCAACAAGGAATCGCAGCCCACCGAGCAGGAAATGCGCGACTACTTCAAGGCCAACCAGGCCAGCTATCAGACGCCGGAAAAACGCGACCTGGCAGTGCTGATCGCCGATCAAAGCAAGCTCGAAGCCGGCATCAATCCGACCGATACCCAACTCCAAGCGCTTTATAACCAGAACAAAGATCAGTACCACACGCCGGAGACGGTGGATGTGCAGCAGATCCTGCTGATGACGCAGGGCAAGCCGGCAAGCGAGGATGCCTCGATCAAGGCCAAAGCCGAAGACGTTTTGAAACAGGCCAAGGCGGGCGGGGATTTCGGCCAACTCGCCAAGAAATATTCCGACGATCCCGGCTCCAAGGACAAGGGCGGCTTATACGCGGGCGTGACTCGCGGCCAGATGGTGCCGGAATTCGAGCAGGCGGCTTTTTCGCTCAAGCCCGGCCAAATCAGCGATCTCGTAAAAACGCAATACGGCTATCACATTGTGAAAGTGCTGAAACACGATCAGCCGCGCCTGAAGCCGTTTGAAGAGGTGAAGGCGCAGTTGGCGGACCAGTTCAAAAAACAGCAGGCGGCCCAACAAATGCAACAGATCGCCGACAAAGCCCAGACCGCGCTGATGAAAGATCCGGACCATCCGGATAAAGTAGCGGCCGAGTTCAACATGCAGCTCGTGCAGGCCGCCGGCATCGAAGCCGGTAAGCCGGTTCCGGAAATCGGCGCCAATGCCGATTTCGATCAATCGATCGCGGGCTTGAAGAAGGGCGAGGTTTCGGCCGCCGTGGCACTGCCCAATAACCGGATCGCCCTGGCGGTGGTCACGAACGTGATCCCGGCGCGGCCCTCGACCTACGAAGAAGTGCAGAGCCAGATTCACGATCTCATGGTGAACAACCGCTCTCAGGCGGCCATGCGCAAGAAGGCCAACGACCTGTTTACCGCGGCCAAAGCGTATGGCGGCGATCTGGAAAAAGCCGCGAAATCCCTCGGTCTCCCCGCGCCCAAGACCTCGCCCGAAGTGGAACGTACCGGCACGGTGGAAGGTTTGGGTTCCGCGCAATACCTCACGGAAGCTTTCGGCAAACCGGATGGCGCGATTTTCGGCCCGTCGGCCACGCCCACCGGCACTTTGGTCGGGAAAGTGATCGCGCACGTGGCGCCCGACATGTCGAAGCTGGCTGCCGAGCGCGATGCCATTCGCGACCAGATCAAAAGCCAGAATGCGCGCAATCGCAATACCCTGTTCGAGGCCGGCCTGCGCGACGACCTGAGAAAGCGGGGCGTCATCAAAGTTCACCAGGATGTGATCAATACCCTGATCGCGCAATACCGGCAGAGTTAATCTCCCGTGGCCGGCAGCGTGCTCGATTTCCTGCGGTCGCTGACCAATCCGGGGCGGCTGATTTATTTATTGAGCTCGCTGCTGGCGGGCTGGATCGGTTACACGGCGCTGGCCGGAATCGTCTTTGCGGAAACCGGCCTGCTGCTGGGCTTCTTCCTGCCCGGAGATTCGCTCTTGTTCACGGTGGGGGTGGTTTCCGGCGCGGGCGAACTGAATATCGTCTGGATCAACGCCGCCCTGATGACCGCCGCGCTCCTCGGCGATTCCACCGGTTTCTTTCTGGGCCGGAATACCGGCCCGCGCATCTTCACGCGCCCCGATTCGCGCTTTTTCAAGCAGGAGTACGTGCGCCAGACGCGCGAGTTCTACGACCGCTATGGAGGGAAAACGATCATCCTGGCGCGGTTTGTGCCGGTGATCCGCACCTTTGCGCCATTCATGGCCGGTGTTTCGGGAATGCCGTACCGCCGGTTTCTCTCGTTCAGTGTTTTCGGGAGCCTCGGATGGGTGTTCCTGATGACCGTGCTGGGTTTTAAGCTGGGCAGCATTCCATTCGTGCGGACGCATTTCGATCAAATGGTGCTGCTGATCGTGTTCCTGTCCGTACTGCCGACGCTGAAAGAGGGATGGAAGGCACTGCGGGGCGGGCGGAAAAGCGCCGGCAACGCCGCCGTGCCGGCGGCGGAACCGGGAGAATAGTCTGCCACCGGAACCGATTCCGCTAACCTGATCTCGTTTTGCGCTTGCCACGCGCCTCGCGCGTGGCCGTGATACCAGCCGGAGAGCGCTGGGCGAATGATACGCTGGGTGGGCGGGGCTTTCCCTTTGATGTGGAACTGGCTGCCGCCTGTGGCGTCAGCGCCGCCGTTCCCCTGCTGCGTGGCGACAGGTTTATCGATGCCCGCTCCGCTACAGCGGGCTCTTGGCCGTCTTTGGCCACACCACGCCCTGATCCTTTTTGAGCACCGGGGCCATGCCCTTATACACGAATTTCTGCACCCGCTGGCCGCGATAGGTTTCCGTGGTGAAGATGTTGCCCTTCGAATCGGTCGCGATGCTGTGTACAGCATAAAACTCTCCGGGCTGGCGGCCGCCATCCCCGAAGCTGGTCAGCACCTCGAGCGATTCCCGATCGAGGACATGGATCTTCTCGTTCGATCCATCGGCCAGGAAGATGTACTTCTGCCGTGGGTCCTTGGAAAACGCGATATCCCAAACGGAGCCATCTCCCAGAGTGTTCTTGAACAGAAACGCTTCCTTGACGAACGTTCCATCCGTTTTGAACACCTGGATGCGATCGTTGACGCGGTCGCAGACGTACAGCAGGCCGTCGTTGGCTAGCTCGGCGCAGTGTACGGGATTGCGAAATTGCTGTGCCGGCGGATCGTTGGGGTTGTAACGCGGCATCGGACTATCGTCGGGCTTGTGCCCGTAAGCGCCCCAGTGCCGCTTGTACGCGCCGGTTTCGGCGTCGTAAACGATCACGCGCCGGTTGCCGTAGCCGTCGGCCACGTACAGCTCATTGGTTTTCGGATCGACAAACATCTTGGCCGGACGGCCGAGGTTCTCCGTGTCGTTGCTGCCCTTGCTCTGGCCCACCTTGCCGATCTGCATGAGGAACCGGCCGTCTTGCGTGAATTTCAGGACCATGCTGTCGTGGTACAGCGGCGGAGCGCCCGGAGCGGGCGGACGTGTCGGCGCGGCCACCCCGCGGGCCACCTCGGCGGGTCCGCCGGCCGGCCCCAGAGTTTCTTCGGCCGGCACGCCGCGCATGGCGGCATTGCCGCCGATCCACACATTCCCTTTGTAGTCGACTGTGATGCCGTGGTTCGAAAGCGGCCAAGTATAATTCGGGCCGTCTTTGCCTCCCCAGCTTTGCAGCAGGTTGCCCTGCTCATCGAATTCCAGAACCGCCGGCGCCGGTCCGCAGCATTCGGCCTCCACTACCCCGGCGTATCCAGGCCGCTTCGGACCTGGAGGATTCGCGACAGCATAATTCTCCATGGCTTCGAGCGATCCCTGGCGGTGCACAATCCAGATGTGATCCTGCGAGTCTACCGAAACCCCCACCGCATTCCCCAACAACCAGTGATTCGGCAGCGGCTTGGGCCACAGCGGATCGACCTCGAAGCGCGGCGCTTCGACGGCGGCAGCCTGCACCACCGCCTTCCGCTCAAGAAAAACATAAGCCGCCCCGAGCACGGCGAGCAGCCCGAGGAATACCCCGCCCGCATAAATATTTCGTTTTCGCACCCGCCCCTCCTTGCGATTCCTATATGATATGCCGCAAGTTGGGCGATGGGGCGGCGGGTTTCCGAAATTACGCCAGGCCCGCGCCGCTCAAAGTGCTGCTGATGATCGTCATCGGATCGAGCGAAGTGTTCTGCGCGGTCTGGCTTCCGAAGAAGGCCGAAAATAACTGGCTCAGCGGATTGGTTGCCGAAGTGGATGAACCGGCCGGGGTCGAACTCGCACTGGACGATGTGGCGCTCGCATCGGAAGACGATGCGTGATGGCCGTGATGGTGGTGATGTCCGTGCCCGCCGAGCGCCTGCGCCAGGTCCTGCACATTCGGCAGCGTATTGTTCTGCGAGGCATTTTGGAAGTCCGTCGCCAACTGGTTCAGCTCGTTGGCCTGCGAGGTGTCGCCGTCGGCCGTGGCCGTTTTGGCCGCGCTCTGCAGGTTAGTCGCAATTTGGGATGTCACCTGTTGATATTGGGCTGGATTCGACTGTTGCAGTTGCTGCAGCGTGCTCAAGATCTGCGCAAAGGGGGAAAGCTGGTTGGCATCCCGCGGCTGCGCCAGCGTGGCCTGGCTGACGCTGCTGTTGCTATTGGTTGCATTCGAAATGGTGTTGTTGAGGAGCGATTGAATGTACGGATTGGAGAGGGCGCTCGAAACAGAGTTCACGTTCATGTCGTCCGTATCGGCAATTCCGTGACCTTCCTTAACTCATTGAAAATAAGGCCGGCCCGTTCCCAAGCCGCGGCAAAACTTTGGCTCCGCGCCAAATTCCTGACTACAGTTGCAGCTTTCCCTGGTAGTTCATGTCTTCGGTGAAGAACGATTCGGAAACTTCCAGCCGGCCCATCTTGGCCGTGAACTCCACGCGACGATCTTCGGCTGTGATCTCTTTGGTGCGCGGAAACAGATAAACCACCACCGGCCCATTGTCCCGCTGCAGGATCTCGACGCTCGATGGCTTCAGGTCTTTCTTGCCGTCGCGCTTCAAAGCTGCGTCTTTTTTGAACTGGTCCGCCAGCCTTTGCTGATCGCCCGTAACGAAGCGGCTGGGCACATCGTAAACCGCGATCGCGTAATGGTCCGAATCGACGGTAGGCGCGCTGGTATCGCGGGTTTTCAGTTCGGCCTCGCGGATGGGCAGGGCGCTTTCCCAGCGCAGCCGCACCTTTGGAGGCTGCGCATTGGCATCGTCCCGCCGGTTGCCGCCACCGGGATAATTTCCGCCCGGGTACCCTCCGCCCGGATAGCCACCAGGATAGCCGCCGGGATATCCGCCCGGGTAACCAAACCCGCCGCGCCGCCGGCCCATCCCTGGGCCGTAAGGCCGCTGCCGCGGTTGCGCTTGCCCGATCGTGGCGGTTACCGTCTTCACCCAGGGCGAATCCGCCAGCACCTGCTTCGCATCTTCGTCGGTCCAGTCGGGCACCTGCTTGTCTTTCCAGCCCTGCTCGTCCGCCGCGAACAGGCACAAGGACAGGCATAAAGGCAGTGACAGCACAGCTACGCGCGAAAGCATCGGATTCTCCCTCTTTAAAAAGAAACGTCCCGGGCGGAGGTCCCGTTACAGTGCGGGGCGGCGCCGCTCTTCGCGGTGCCCCCGGGGGAAGGTCGCGGCTCGGACAGGATTTCGGTATATTAGGTCGCATGCTCTCTCGAAGAACCGCGCTGCTGGCGCCGCTGGCGCAAGTGGTCGTCCCGGTCCACGCCGCTACCCCCAAAATGACGCTCTGCCTGCACCAGAACACTTCCCGCGCCGCCGGATACCGCAAGTCGCTCGAAGGCTGGGCGAAAGCCGGCATTAAAAATGTGGAACTTACCGATAACATGCTGGACGGGTTTCTCAAGACCGATAACCTGGCCGCTGCCCGCAGCGTGGTTTCCGACCTGGGATTGACCGCGGTCTCCTGCGCCGCCGTCATTCCGGACCTCTGGATCCAGGGGCCGGACCGCACTGCCAGGCTCGATACCTGGAAGCGCCGCTGCGAGCAGTTTTCGTCATTCGGCATCCCCCGGATCTACTGTCCGGCCGTCACCAGCCGTAAAATCACGGCCGAGGACTACAAAGGCGCGCTCGATTGCATCCGCGAAGGCGGCGAAGCCGCCGCGCAGTTCAAGATGGCCGCCATGATCGAGTTTGCGCGCAACTCATCATTCATCGCCACGCTCACGACCTCTCTTAAACTGATTCGCGAGGCCGCGCACCCCAACGTGCATCCGATGCTCGACTGCTATCACTTCTGGAGCGGCCTGAGCAAGTTCGAAGACCTGGACCTGCTGCATTCCGGCGAACTAATGCACGTCCACTTTCAGGATGTGCCGGATACGCCGCGCGAACTGCTGGACAACACCACCCGGCTCATCCCCGGCGATGGCATCTCCCCGCTGGTGCGCATTCTGAAGAAGCTTGCGGAAAAAGGTTATTCGGGCGCGCTTTCGGTGGAATTGTTTTTGCCGGAGTTCACGCAGGGCGATCCGCAGGAAGTGGCGCATCGCATCCGCGAAAAAGCGGAAGCCGTGATGAAGCAGGCGCGCGTGGCCTGAATTTCAGCCGATCCGCGGAATCCGCGGCAAGACTGATTGCCGGCCGGAGCAGTTAACCCGGCAAAACCCGGGGGCTACGTCCTCGCCTCATTACTCTCAGTACAATTCTCTTAGTACAATTCGCGGGCGATGAAAAGGCGGCAATCCGATTAAATCGGGGAAATCTGGTATATCATTTCGTTCGAGTAGTAATTTCTGTGACACTGCTTGGAGTAGCAAACGAAGATGAGATCCGAAGTTTGTTTGGAATCGCAACGATTTCCACGGAGGGGAGTGGGAGGATTCCTCACTTTGGCGTGCCTGTCGATCGCCGCGGCGGCTCTGCCAGTCCCCACGAAGGCGAGCTTGGTGTACATCACGGATTTCACCAAGGACAACAATATCTGCGCCTCACTGAACCGGCAGTTTCCGAATAGCGATAACGGTTCGTGCCCGTCGACCGGTTTCGAGGTGGGAGGTGCGCCTGGCGCCAGCTTCGATTACGTGCCATCCAGTTACACGTCGCCTAATGCAGTTTCTGGCTTTCCTCTCGTGAATAACGGCGTGGATTTCCATCTCGTCTCGAACTCCAGCGGCTTTGACTTCGAGCAGATCTGCGTAAACCAGTTTTCCGGCTGCAACCCCACGCTGGCGGTCAACGCGGGCGTATTGGATGCGACCAACGTGTACTTGCTGATGGGCGCTTATTTCGGCCAGAGCTTCAACATCACTCTAAATGGAACGGGCGGCGTCACGCAGACGTTCAACAACATCTCCGTGCCGGATTTTTGCGGCAACCATACTGTGAACTCTTCGAGCGGTGGCGTCACGGAGTTCACCACATTCGAGGTCAGCGATGTCGGAGGATGCGCCACCGGCAACTCCGCGACCGGCTACAATACGACCTACAACGTGACGGAGGTTGGCTTGGCGCTGTCTCCCGCCTTCAACGGCCAGACTTTGGATTCCTTCACCATAACGGCGAACGGCAATACGGTCAATCTATACGGCGCCACGGTGGCCTCTTCCCTAACCGCAGTCCCGGAGCCGTCTGCCTGGCCGCTGCTGGCGCTCGCCGGCGCTCTGATCGCCTGGCGCAGGCGAGCCGGAAACACGCACCGCGACCAGAAAGCGACACTCGGCTAGGCGGCCGCCGCCACCGGCGTCTCAGAGTCGATCCTACAACCACGCCTCAGCCGCCCGACAGATTCGGCGGGGCCGCCTTCCAAACATAGGGGCGGCGGCCTCCGGCCCCGCAGTGCCATTGGTTGAGAGTGCCATTGGTTGAGCACTCCCGCGATGGCGAGGGCGTCTGCCCGATGGTCCCAAAGCGCCCACCACCCCGTGAATATTTTCAGTCATCTATGAGAGCGCTGCCCGCGTCATTCACTAATTTCGGACCTGATCGGTGCCGTCAGGCGCCCGCGTTTTCCCTTTTTCGATACACTACTACCACCCGGACGGAGAACAGGGCCACGCTGGAGAGCGACCCGAGCGCCGATCCGGCAGCCGGGATTGGCGCGGGAGCGCAGCTCCCGCCCATCCGCGTTTTGGTTTAGAGCCAATCCTGGCCGGAAAGCGCTAAACTCCGGGGTCTGGGGCGGAGCCCCAGAAGCTCCAGGCTTGGCGACTCTCTCGCTAGATTGGCTACCTCCTTTCGCCTCGTCCAGTTGCTCTTCCATCGATGCTTTTACGTCCACTAGTCATCTCCTTATCCGGTTGTTTCCAGCAAACCCCAATAGGTTGGGGCAGGTTCGCGGCGCCACGTATCTGCTCATAGGCCGTGGGCTTGCGCCCGGTTCCAAGACCAAGCAGGGTTGGGAACCCCGCCATGGGTAGCCTCCGGCGATTGTGGCGAAAGACGAATTCATCCAGATAGACCTGGAGCTGTTCGCCGCTCACGCCGTGATAGGTTCCGATCAGCCACTGCTGAAGGTTTCCAATGGCTCGGTCAGCCAAGGGCACGACCGACTTGGCGCCCTTCCGCAGGTCGATTCGCAGGGGCTGACTGCGAGGCACGTGGGTGTAACCAGCTTGCTGCAAACCGGTGAAACTCTTGAATCCGTCTGTACACACGGTCGAGCCTGACTCCACGTTCTGTTTCAGGAAGGCGATCAGCGTTGAGCTTTTGAAATCCGGGATCACCGCCATACGGGCGCGCCCGGTGCCGCGCCCGGAATGGCGTAAGCCGCAAAACGGTGAAGGGCGAGTTTGGCGAAATCGTGGTGGATACGCCGCGAGACCGTAACGGCAGCTTCGAGCCGCAGATTCTGGGCAAGCACCAGACGCGCTGGGAAGGCTTTGATAAC
>DATGKM010000151.1:0-12813 GCA_035294665.1 Bryobacteraceae bacterium
GGATTGGGCGCTCTGATCTAATGTCGCTTATCGGTTCTGCCGATATGAGTCTTATGCGGCGCCAAGCCCTGAAGTACGTAGCCGGTTTCTTGATATTTGGGGGATCGCTCCCGCTCGCATCGGTTGCGGCCACGTTCGGAACCGTCGTTCCGATCGGCGGCGAATCTGCCGATATTGCGCTCGACGAGTTGCGCGGGCAGTTGTACATGGCCAATTTCACCGCTGGTGAAATCGATGTGCTGTCGCTCGCTACCAATGCAATCCAAACTGCGATGCATGTAGCTCCCGGCCCTTCTGCTCTGGCTCTGTCGCCTGACAAGCACTTCCTGGTCGTTGTGCATTTCGGAAATCTTACTTCTCCGGCATCTCCCACCAACGCCATAACCATCCTGGACTTGGTCGGGGGCGGGCGCCAGACGCTCGCCTTGAGCACTCCGCCATTGGGAGTTGCCTTTGGAGCCGATGGGCTCGCCCTGATTGCCACCACGACTCAATTCCTGCTTCTCAATCCGGCGAGCGGACAGATCCAGTTTCTGACCTCGGTCTCGAATGCCAGTGCCAACAGCATTCCTGCCGCGCCGGGGACGCCGCCCGTTGAAATTATCGCCGCAACCATGACAGCTTCCGCAGACGGCCAGTATATCTTCGGCCTCACCGACTCGATCCGATTCGTCTATCAGGTATCCATCAAGAACCTGTCGGTCAACGGCTATGCGGCGTCACCGGTCTTAGGGCCGCGCGTGATCAGCGCCGCCGCGGACGGATCATATGTGGCCGCCGGCTGGGCGATTTTCAATCGGGCCGGAATTGCCCTGGCTCAGTTTCCCAATCCTTCCGGGCAGTTGGCGGTGGGTTCCCACGCTATAGATTCTGCCAAGCGCCTGATCTATGCACAGATCCCGCCCGCTACTCCCACGCCTGGATCGGGCCCAATGCTTACCATCGCAGACACGGACAACCTCACTGTACACGACAAACTACAACTGCCAGAGAATCTCACCGGGCGCTCGGTGCTGAATTCCGCCGGCAGCGTCATGTATAGCGTCTCTGAGAGTGGCATCACGATTCTGCCGGTCGGTTCTCTAAACCAGGCCCACCGGCTGACCAGCGATCACCAAGACTTGGTTTTCCGGGGCAACTTTTGCCAGAGCGGCGTAATTACGCAATCTTTTCAACTCACCGACCCCGGCGGCGGCCAAACTGCGTTTTCGCTCAGTGCGAATATCCCCGGCGTGACCATTAGCCCTTCCTCAGGTTCGACCCCCGCCACCATTCAGGTGCAGATCGATACGACCGCTTTCCAGAACGTACGCGGCACGACGGCAGGGTTACTCACGATCTTTTCTTCGCAAGCGGTTAACTTGCCTCCGCCGATCCGGCTGCTGGTGAACAATCAGAGGCCGGATGAGCGGGGGTATTTCACCGATGTCCCGGGGACTCTGGTCGACCTGCTGGCGGATCCTGTCCGAAACCGCTTTTATATTCTCCGGCAAGATCAAAACCAGCTCCTCGTATTTGATGGCGCGACTTTATCCCAGATTGCCACGCTGCGCACAGGCGCTACTCCGACGCGTATGGCGCTGACGTTCGATAACAAGTACCTCCTCGTCGGACACGATAATTCGATGCTCGCCTACGTCTATGACCTGGACGCGCTCACACCCGTGAATCCCGTGGTGTTCCCGATTGGGCATTATCCAAGGTCCATAGCCGCATCCGGACATGCGATTCTGGCGGCATCGCGAGTGTCTGGGGGGACTAATACGATTGACGAAATCGATCTGGCCGGCGATACCGCGACGCCACTGCCGAGTCTCGGGGTCTTTCAAAACACCATCAACATTGATACGGTGCTTGCGCCCGCCCCCAACGGGTCAACGATTCTGATCGCCGGGGCGGATGGCAGTGCGTTCCTCTATGACGCCAGTTCCGACACCTTCACGGTCTCGCGGAGTATCGGCACGACGCTCTCGGGTGCTTACGCCGCTTCGGGAGATGGTTGGTTCGTAGTGGGTAACACTGTTCTGAACAGTTCGTTGGTTCCGGTGGCGACTCTTGGCGGATCCCAATTGTCGTACGGTTTCACATTTTCCGCCGGCCAGGGAATCGAGTTCACGGGCCCGGCGTCTGGTACCGGCGACGGAGGCGTTATCCAGCGTGTCAATCTTCAGACGGCCTCCCCCATTGTGCCCACGCGCGTGGCTGAACAGCCACTGGTTTCCTCGACTCCTTCCGCTTTCACCCGCACCCTGGCGCCCTTGATGAACGGGAACGCGATCATTGCGCTCACTGTTTCCGGCTTCACGGCGCTGCCTGCTTCTTTTGATGCCGCAGTCGTTCCACCTTCGGTCGCGAGCGTAGTTAATGCCGCGGATCTCAGCTCTACAGTTGCTCCCGGATCTCTGATCTCGGTATTCGGGGCGAACTTGAGCGCGATCAACATCGCCAGCTCCGAAATTCCCCTCCCCACCGCTCTTGGGGAATCTTGCCTGACAGCCAACGGCGCGCCGATTCCCATGCTCTTTGCTTCGCCGAGTCAAATCAATGCACAATTGCCGACGTATCTTTCGGGTAATGTGACGATGAATCTCTATACGCCCGGCGGCGAAAGTGACGACTACTACATGAACGTGCAGCCTGTTGCCCCGGCGATCTTTCAAGATGGAACAGCCGGACCTCTCACCGGGATTCCCATCATCATCAAAGCGAGTAACCAACAGTTGGTAACGCCAACTAATCCTATTCATCCGGGAGATGTAATCACAATTTATACAACCGGACTCGGGTTGACTTCGCCTCAGGTCCCGGCGGGTTGGCCGGCGCCGTTATCCCCGCCGGCGCTGCCTTTGATTGCGCCCGCGGTCCAACTCGGCGGTGTCGCAATGTCCATTTCCTACGCCGGTTTGGCGCCGGGAGAAGTCGGTGTGTACCAGATCAATGCGCAGGCGCCAGCGAAGCTTCCCATAGGCGATCAGGTGCCGCTCACGATAAACCAGGCGGGCGTCTCCACCTCCGTGGACGTCCGGGTAGTCGATTGAAAGGAATTATGCGGAAGTACCTTTGGCTCTCGTTTGCGGTTTGGGCGGTGCATGCCCAGACTCTCGAAATTGGGGTTATAGGGGGCGGCGCCTTTCTGCCGGGAGTGCCCGTCGCCGGAGCACCATCATTGGTGTCGGCGGGCTTTCAGCCGGGTCTCGTCGCGGGCGCGGCTTTCACTCAAAACCTGTATTCCCACCTCAGCGGTGAGATCAGCTATCTATACGAACAGCGGAACCTTCAGCTCAGTTCGGGTTCCGAGTCAGCCAGCTTCGCCGGCCGTGCGCATGTACTCACATACACGGTTCTTTACCACCTTCAACCTCGAAACGCCCTCGTACGCCCTTATGTAGCTGTTGGAGGCGGTATGAAGATCTTTGAGGGTACGGGGGCGGAAGTTGCCTACCAGCCCTTAATGCAGTACGCTTATCTGACGCGAACACGGGACTTAAAACCGCTGCTCACATTTGGAGCCGGAGTGAAAGTCGCTCTGCGCGGAAGAATGGCTGCGCGCTTCGATCTACGCGATCAATTCACCACGTTTCCAACAAAAGTAATTGCACCCGCCCCCGGGCTGGCGATCAACAGTTGGCTCAACGATTTTGTTCCAACAGTCGGTTTGGAGTGGTCACTGGATAACGCGCGTTAGTTAGCGGTTATTTTGCGCCGGTGTGCTTCAGTTCCACATTAATCAGCAGTTCCAGGTCTGGCCACTGCAATCCGCCGATCTTACGGCCGTTGATAAATAGCGTAGGCGTGCCGCGCAGTTCGAGCGAGTGCCCCTCCGCGATACTCTGGTTCACCTCTGGTTCCGTGGCTTTGGTGTCGATGCATCGCCCCAATTGTAAGGTGTCCAGGTGATTCTGGCCCGCCCAGCCAATTACCTTGGCTTTGAGATTTTCACCTTCGATATCCTGCTGGTTATCGTAAATCCAGTCGTAAAAGTTCCAAAATGCCGGAGCCTCCTGACGATAGATGCAGCGGCCCGCGATCGCCGCGGCCCGGGCCCATGGGTGAATAGATTCTAAAGGGAAGTCCTTAAAGTACACCCGCACCTTACCCGGGAAGGTCTCGGGCACGTTGTGCCGCAGCAGGGGAGCTTCCATCCGGCAATCGGGGCACTCGAGATCGCCGAATTCCACAATTGTCACCGGTGCGCTTGCAGGGCCAAAACTTGGCGCGCCCGCCAGTTTCAGCTTGTCGAGGTTCCCCTGGAACGGATTCTGATTCAGATGGTACACATCTCCCTGGATGATTGTTTTGCCATCCGCGGAAACGTAGTACAACTCGTCCTTGCTTCCATTCTCGAAGCTCAGGTGCACTGCCACCTCTGAAAAACCCGGCACATCCTTTGAAGGCCTGGGCTCGTCGATCTTATAGGTAACCGGAACCCGGTACAGGTCGAGGTATCGCAGGTAGGCTTCGAACGCGGCTTTGTCAAAGCCGCCACCCGGACCGGACGGATGCCGAACCGGCGTGGCTGTCTGGCCGAAGCCCCACCCGGCTAATAGCGGGAGTGAAATCAATATTGCAAGCAATTTCATAGGAACCTCACGATTCTAATATTTCCATCGCGGCGATTCCACACGCCGAGGCATTGCGGCCTTGGCCATAGCTGCGCAAAGGCAAATCGCCGGCGCCCGCAGCCTTGGCGGGAGGCGGCGTTGAGAGGGAAGTCGAGGCCCGCAGGTTTAGCGGGGGTGCAAGGGAGGAGAGCACAGCCTTTCGCGCCGAACGCGGACCTCCTCGGAAAAACGGCCAAAAAACGGCCGGATGAGCGCGGCCGCTACAATAGCGGTCAGCGGAGGCGCGCAGTCTGCTTACAGTGGGTCACTCGAACAGGCCCCTGCCGGAATTCCTGGAACTCCTGGAAGCGCACGGTGTCGGCTTATTGGTGGATGTCCGTACCATGCCCCGTTCCCGGTATAATCCCCAATTCAATCGCGAGGCCCTCGCGGAAGCTTTGGCCGCTAGCGGGATCGCGTACGAGCACATGCCTGGTCTCGGCGGCTTGCGCCATCCGCGGAAGGATTCGATCAATACCGCGTGGCGAAACGACAGTTTTCGTGGATATGCGGATTACATGCAAACCGGCGAGTTCGCCCGCAACCTCGATCGTTTATGCGCCCTCGAAGCCAGTTGGCACATGCGAACCGCAGGAAAGACCCGAGTAGCCATCATGTGCGCGGAAGCCGTGCCCTGGCGATGCCATCGTTCTCTGATTGCGGACGCTTTGAGCGCTCGCGGCGTTCCCGTTGCTCACATCATGAACGTTTCCAAGGCCGAGCCGCACAAGCTCACCTCGTTTGCACGCGTCACCGGCGCCGCGGTTACGTACCCTGCCGCGACTGGCGACCTCTTCGAAGAGCCGTAAACCCGGGTGCTTACGGTGTTACCCTCGATATTGTGTTCCGGCGCATCATCTGGATCGTCCTCGATAGCGTAGGAATCGGCGAGATGCCGGACGCGGCCGCTTATGGCGATAGCGGCAGTGACACCTTGGGCAACATCGCTCGGTTGCGCGGTCTGCGCGTTCCGAATCTCGCGCGGTTCGGTTTGGGCAACATCAAATCGTTAGTTGGAATCGCGCCGGAACCGTGTCCCGAAGCCGCGTTTGGCCGCTGCGCGCTCGCGTCTCCCGGCAAGGACACCACCACCGGCCATTGGGAAATGGCCGGCATTCATCTCGATCGCCCGTTTCCGCTGTATCCGCGCGGCTTCCCGCCCGAGATCATGGACGAATTCGAGCGGCGCATCGGCCGCCGCACGCTTGGCAACAAGCCCGCCTCAGGCACGGAAATTATCAAGGAACTGGGCGAAGAGCACATGCGCAGCGGATCGCCCATCGTGTACACGTCGGCTGATAGCGTCTTCCAGGTAGCGGCGCACGAGGAAATCATTCCAGTTCCGGAGCTATACCGTATTTGCGAAATCGCGCGCGCGATCCTGCGCGGCCCGCACGAGGTGGGACGTGTGATTGCCCGCCCTTTCACCGGCGCTCCCGGCAGTTTCACCCGCACAACAAACCGGCACGATTATGCCGTTCCGCCCCCGCCCGGGATGCTGCTCGACCGCCTGTCTGCGCAAGGCGTGGCTGTGCATGCTATCGGCAAGATTGCCGACGTGTTTCTCAGCCGTGGGATCTGCCGCTCGGACAAAACGAAAGACAATGCCGACGGCATGGACAAGACGCTACGGGCGATGAATTCGACGCGCGATGGAGTGATCTTCGTCAACCTGGTCGATTTCGACCAGCAGTTCGGCCACCGCAACGATATCGAGGGGTACGGCGCGGCCCTGGAGCAGTTCGATCGCTGGCTTCCGGAATTTCGCAAAGCGCTCGAGCCGGATGACCTGGCGATCCTAACCGCCGATCACGGTTGCGATCCCACCACGCCTTCCACCGACCACAGCCGCGAGTACGTGCCGCTGCTCGTCCATGGTCCGAACGCGCGCCAGGGAGTCAATCTCGGCCTGCGCGCTACGCTGTCCGATACCGGCCAGACCGTCGCTGCCAATTTCGGTATTTCCATTGCGCACGGGGAGAGCTTTCTGCCGCAAATCGTATGAGAAAACCAGTCATGGCGGGCAATTGGAAAATGTACAAAACGCCCGCGGAAACCAGCGCGTTCTTCCGGGAATTCCGGCCGCTGGTGGCGCAGACTACGCATTGCGAAATCGTTGTTTGCCCTCCTTTTACAAATCTGACAGCGGCCGCCGAAGCGATCCGCGGTTCGCGCATCGCCATTGGCGCCCAGAATATCGCATGGGACAAAGAAGGCGCGTTCACGGGCGAAGTTTCCGGGCCGATGATTTGCGCCGCGGGCGCGACATACGTGATCGTGGGTCATAGCGAGCGCCGTCAATACTTCTGCGAAACGGATGAATCCGTGCTCCGCCGGACGCAGGCGGCTCTCGAAGCAGGGCTTATCCCTATCGTTTGCGTCGGTGAACGTCTCGAAGAACGCGAATCCGGCCGCACTACCGAAGTGCTCACGCGGCAATTCGCGCAAGGCATCGCTGGACTGGCTCCCGAACAGTTTGCGCGCATTGTAATTGCGTACGAACCCGTGTGGGCGATCGGCACCGGCAAAACCGCCACACCCGAAATCGCAGCCGATGCGCACCGCAGCTTGCGGGAGCAGGCCCGCGCCCGGTATGGCAAAGAGGCGGCCGGGCGCGTCCGTATTCTGTACGGCGGCAGCGTCAAGCCGGATAATGTCAAATCGCTGATGGCCCAGCCCGAAATCGATGGCGTGCTGGTAGGCGGCGCCAGCCTCGCCCCCGCTTCTTTTGCGTCGATTGTGAATTTTTGATCGCGCCTGCTTTCGGCGCGTGATGCGGGTGTTGGACGGCGGTTTGCAGCAACCGGGGGGAGGTGTAATTATGTCCGATCTCCACGAACTGCGTGTCGCCATCGTTGCTACCGATGGCGTGGAAGAAATCGAACTGACCAGTCCTCTAAAGGCGCTCCGCGAGGCCGGCGCTCACGTTGATGTGATCGCGGATCATGCCGGCCAGATTCAGGGCTTCGAGCACCAGGACAAAGCCGGCAAGATTATAGTAGACCGCACCCTGGATGAAATCAGCCTGAATGAGTACGATGCCCTGATGCTGCCCGGTGGCGCCTTGAATGCCGATCGCATGCGCGCGCACCCCAAACTGCGGCACCTCATTTACGAATTCGACCGCGGTAACCTGCCCATGGCCGTGATTTGCCATGCTCCCTGGGAACTGATTTCGGCGGGTATCGTTAACGGGCGTACGCTCACCAGTTGGCCCACCATTCAGGACGATGTGCGCAATGCCGGCGGCCGCTGGGAAGACAAAGAAGTCGTCGTCGATGCGAATCTTGTCACCAGCCGTGGTCCCAAGGATCTCCCGGCGTTCAACCGCGAGATGCGTGCTCTCTTTTCCCGTATTCCCGCCGAAGCTCACCGTTAGGAAGGTAGAACAGTTTGCGTTTTTCCCGACCTGGAGCCGAACCCGTAAACCTCAAAGCGGTGTGGCGCGTGACTGTACAAACGGTATCCAATTGGACCGAAGTCAACCCCCCGCATCTGAGCGCCGCGCTCGCTTTCTATACGATCCTTTCGCTGCCGCCATTGTTGGTGATCTTCGTTGCCATTGCAGGATTCGTAATTGGCCGTGAGGCGGCCACCGGGCGGATCGTCGATCATATTCAAAACGTGGCTGGTCCCGCGGCGGCCAAGACCATTCGGACCGTGATCACGCACATGAATAGCGGCCATGCCGGGCTGATCGCCAGCGCAACCAGCGGCCTCGTGCTTCTCTTCAGTGCTTCCGGCGTGTTCGGAGAACTGCGGGACTCGCTGGACCGTATTTGGCGTATCCGGACGCCGGGTTCGGGCCTCAAAGGCATGGTCCTGTACCGCGTTATCGCGTTTGCCACGGTCTTGGGCGCGGGCCTCCTGCTGCTCATTCTGCTGCTGGCCACCACCTTCATTCACGTGGCAACTAAGTATTTCGGCGGTATCCTTCCCCTGCCTGGGGCCCTACTCGAAGCCGCTAATTTCATCGTCACCCTCGGTATCAGCGCCCTGGTTTTCGCGCTCCTCTATAAACTCATTCCCGACGTTCGTATCAAGTGGCACGACGTCTGGATCGGCGCGGCGGTAACTGCCCTTCTGTTTACCATCGGGAAATTCCTCATCGGACTCTATCTGGCAACAGCCACCACCGGATCCGCGTATGGCGCCGCGGGGTCGTTGGTGGTCTTCATGTTTTGGCTTTACTACTCGGCGCAGATTTTCTTTCTGGGCGCCGAATTTACGCGAATTTTCTCCGAGCGCCACGGCTCGCGCGCTGTCGGCCAGCAGGCGGCCGAGGAAATACCGCATCCCAAAGTGGCCTGACCGCCGCCGGCGGTTCGCAGGCTTCCATTCCGCCGGGATACTTGGTTACGAACCCGACAGTTACCCTCTGCCTCCCCGATCCAGGCGATCTATTGTGGAAAGGTACTTACGTTTTAGGAAGAAATCCGTTCAGGAAGGGATCTTCGTGGAATTCATTACACATCGTAAGCATGCGATCAATATGGCCTCCTGGGATCGCGCTGTCTCGCTCGTCGCGGGCGGGCTGCTCACGGGCTCGGGACTGGCGAATGGCTGGAAGGGGATGCCCCGCGCGCTGTTCGGAGGGTTGTTGATTCAGCGCGGTGTCACCGGCCATTCCCTCTTCTATGAAATCTTCGGATTCCGCACCGCGCCACTGGGGCAGGGAGCGGCCACCACCTCTGTGCCGTACGAACTGGGTTTACGTGTCGACCGCTCCATCACCATCAATCTCCCCCGGCCGGATGTCTTCCGTTTCTTCCGCGACCTAGGCAACTTTTCGCAAATCCTAAGCCACGTAGAGTCGGTCACCGAGACGGGGCCCGGCCGCTCCCATTGGGTAGTGCGTGGTCCGGCCGGCTACAGCTCTGAGTGGGACGCCACGCTACACAATCATCGCGAAAACGAGTTGATCGCCTGGCGCACCCTGCCCGGCGCCGATATCGATCACGCCGGCTCGGTTCTATTTCGCGACGCTTCCGGCGGCCGCGGCACGGAGGTGCGCATCGAGTTGCAATACAACCCGCCGGCGGGCGCGGCCGGCGCTATCGTCGCGAAACTCTGGGGCGAAGAACCAACCCAGCAGATTGACGACGATCTGCGGCGGCTGAAACAACTTCTGGAAACCGGCGAAGTACTCACCACCGAAGGGCAACCTGCCGGATCGAGCGGCGGTGTGTTCGCGAAGCGCCGGGCGCGGCTCGCCGGCCGTGAGACCATTGTCGAAACCGCGTCGGAAGCCTCTTTCCCGGCCAGCGATGCTCCCTCTTACACCCGGTAGCCGAAGGAGGCCTTTTGCAGTGACAAGGAAGAAAAAATGAAGGCAGTCTGTTGGCATGGAACCCACAACGTGCGCGTGGAAGATGTATCCGATGCCCGCCTTCTCAATCGTCAGGACGCACTGATCAAGGTCACACTCACCGCCATTTGCGATTCCGACTTGCTTCTCTACGACGGAACGGTCCCTTTCGTGAACCGCGGCGACATCCTTGGCCACGAGTTCATGGGCGAAGTAGTGGAGGTGGGCAGGGATGTCCGGCGGCTCAAGGCGGGCGACCGTGTCGTTGTGCCGTTCATCATCTCTTGCGGCCGCTGCTTCTACTGCCAGAAGGGCCTTTGGTCGTTGTGCGAAAATGCCAGTCCCAATGCCGCCGTGCCGGAAAAAATGTACGGCAGTTCGACCGCGGGTATATTTGGATATTCGCACCTGTTTGGAGGCTTCGCAGGCGGCCAGGCGCAATACGCACGCGTACCGTTCGCCGATATGGGCGCTTTTCCGGTGCCCCCCGAACTCCGCGACGAGCAGGTGCTCTTCCTCTCGGATAATTTACCCGCCGGTTACGTGGCGGCCGAAAACTGCAACATTCAGCCCGGCGACACCATCGCGGTTTGGGGCTGCGGAGCTGTGGGCCAGTTCGCGATCCGCGGCGCATATCTGCTGGGAGCCGGGCGGGTGATCGCCATCGATGATGCTCCCGCCCGGCTTGAAATGGCCCGCAGTGGCGGCGCGGAAGCAGTAAATTCCTCGGAAACTGACTTGATCGAACGGCTAAAGGATCTCACCGCCGGCCGCGGACCGGATGCGTGCATCGACGCGGTTGGCCCGGATACGCACGGACTTTCCGGTAACGCCGTTCAGCAGGCCGTGCAGGCCTGCCGCCCCGGCGGCGCAATCTCGATTGCGGCCCTCTATAGCGGCTCTCTCGATAAGTTTCCGATGGGCGCCGCGTGCGCTAAGGGCCTCGTCCTCCATATGGGGCGCGCCCATGTGCCCAGGTATATGGGGCCCTTGCTCGAACGTATTCGCAAAGGAGAAATCGATCCCAGCTTCGTCATTACGCATCGTTTCCCGCTGGATCGAGCGCCGGAAGCGTACCGCCAACTGCGCTATGGCCGCGAGAGTTGCATTAAGGCCGTACTGCGGCCGGACTGAATCCCATTCATGCGCGTCGCACTCTTTTGTCAATCGATCGTCTCCGATTGGAATCACGGCAACGCGCATTTTCTGCGCGGCATTGCGCGCGAACTGCTCGCCCGCGGCCACGAAGTGCGGCTTTTTGAACCGCGCGATTCCTGGAGCCTGCGGAACTTGATTGCGGACCACGGCGAAGCGCCGGTCGCGCGTTTCCATGCCGCGTTCCCACAGCTTCGAAGCTGTCGCTACGACGCGCGCTCGCTCGATCTGGACGAAGCCCTAAACGGCGTCTCGCTAGTCCTGGTGCATGAATGGAACACGCCCGAACTGGTAGCCCGCATCGGCGCCCACCGGCGGCGCGGCGGCCGTTACCACCTGCTGTTCCACGATACGCATCACCGCTCCGTAACGGATCGCGCCGGCATGCGCGAGTACGACCTTTCCGGCTACGATGGCGTGCTCGCCTTCGGCGATATCATTCGCGATTTCTATGAGCGCGAGGGGTGGGCGCGCCGCGCCTGGACCTGGCACGAAGCCGCCGACGTGCGCGTGTTCTACCCAGTGTGCGAGACGCTTCCGCCCGGTCAGCCGTGCGACCTGATCTGGATCGGCAACTGGGGCGACGAAGAGCGCTCTCGCGAACTCGAGTGCTTCCTGATCAATCCGGTTCGTTCGCTGGGGCTCACGGCCAAAGTCTACGGAGTCCGCTACCCTGCGCCGGCGCAGGAAGCGCTGGCTCGTGCCGGGATCTTCTGCGGCGGATGGATTCCCAACTACCAGGCGCCTGCCGCTTTCGCGGGCGCCCGCATTACCTTGCATATCCCCCGCCGCCCCTACCTGGAATCGCTTCCGGGCATCCCCACCATTCGCGTGTTCGAAGCGCTCGCGTGCGGGATTCCGCTGGTTTCGGCGCGGTGGCGCGATGCGGGCGGACTGTTTGTTCCCGGGCGGGATTTTCTGGTGGCGCGCGACGCCTCTGAAATATCGCGCTGCCTGCGCAAGCTGCTCGCCGATAGCGGCCTGCGCGCGGAACTTGCGCGGCACGGACGCGAAACCATTCTGGCTCGCCATACCTGCGCCCATCGTGTAAATGAACTCCTCGAAATATACGAATGCCTGAACCATTGAACATCTCTTTCTTTGGCTCCAGCCTGGTTTCCGCCTGGTGGAACGGCGCCGCTACCTATTACCGCGGCATCGTGCGGGCGCTCGCCGCTCGCGGTCACCACATCACCTTCTACGAGCCCGATGCCTACGATCGCCAGCTCCACCGCGACATTGCCGATCCCGATTGGGCGCGCGTGGTGGTCTATCCGGCTGCGAGCGCCTCCGGCGTGCTTCACACCCTCGAAGATGCCGCCGGGGCCGATATTCTGGTGAAAGCCAGCGGCGTGGGCGTTTTCGACCGCCTGCTCGAAGAGGCGGTGCTGGAGTACCGGTCTTCCCGCACCGCCATCGTTTTTTGGGACGTGGATGCGCCCGCCACTTTGGATCGCGTACGTTCCGGCGGCGATTATTTCGCGTCCCTCATCCCGCGTTATGACCTCATCCTCACCTACGGTGGCGGCGACCCTGTAGTGGAGGCGTATGCCGAACTAGGCGCGCGGCAGTGCGCGCCTGTCTACAACGCTCTCGATCCGGAAACCCATCACCCCGCCCCGCCCGACCCGCGCTTTGCCGGCGACCTGGCGTTTCTCGGCAACCGTATGCCCGACCGCGAAGCCCGCGTGGACGAATTCTTTTTTCAGGTGGCCCGCCTCTCTTCCGGGCGGTTCCTGCTCGGGGGAA
>DATGKM010000152.1:0-53662 GCA_035294665.1 Bryobacteraceae bacterium
GAACCAGGCGCTCTAGCCAGGCTGAGCCACGCCCCGTTCCTTCCAGTGTAAAACGCCCAGCCTGTTCTCACAAGCTGCTCTATTTCTTTTTCCAGCTCCACAGCCGACCGGCCCCTTGTCAATGGGCCGCGTACCCTTCCACCATCCCGGTTCGAAACGAGGCTACTTCCAGGTTCCGCAGGTCGCGGCTGCGGGTTTCGTGGCCAAAGGTTGCGACCAACAACAGCGATCCGATCGCCGGAATCGCAATCAGACCCGCCGCGAATGCGAAGGCCGGCACCAGGGCCAGCGCAGCCGGGCCTTGCGCCATTACCCCGCCGACTTTGCTGCAACCGGCCACCCACCCGGTGGCGCGCGCTCGCAGGCGAATCGGGAAATTCTCCGCCGCATAGGGCATGAGAATCGAAATCACCCCGCTGGCCGACAATCAGCAGCGAAACCGAAACCAGGGGGTTGGAGAGCAGCGGCAACGAGGCTTTGTTCTTTACAAGCGGGGGGACCGACGGCAGTCGGTCCCCCCGCTTGTATTGGAATCAAAACTCGATTTCAGGATCATTCTTCGATTGGAAAATGCTAACCACCGGCGTCAGAAGGTAATCCCCACCAGAAACTCCACCTGGTTCTGGTTACTGCTGACCGACCCGGTTGCGGACGGGACCGGCGCCTGGGATGGGCCGGCCGGAATCGAAGCCTGGCTGGGGCTCTGGAATTGTGGCGAGGTCCAGCGCGTGTAACGGATTTCCGGCGAAATGCGGAGGAGTGGGACATGAATTTCCAGGCCGCCGCCCAACACAACGCCAGTCACCGTGCTGTTGCGGAGTTCGGCTGGATTGGAATTCGTAGACGTGCTCACGGCGCCTGAAGGAATTACGGTTTCCGTAACTGTCTGGGTGAGGCCGCTAAGCGTGTTCCAGGCCACGCCGCCATCCACAAACGGCCGCACCAGCGGCGCTTTGAAGCGATATTTGAGCAACAGAGGAAACTCCCAACTGCCGGACTTAGTTGACGAATTGATCAGAACGTCCACCCCGTTCGACACACTCGAATAATGCAGGTGGCGGTAAAGCGCATCGAACTCCACTCCCAATCCGAACGGCAGGTGCAGCTCCACGGTCGGACCCACAGTGTAGCGGTTCGTCGAGCTGAAATAGCCGAAATTATCGGAGTTGACCGCGTTGACGAAATCCGTCAGCGGCACCCCGCCTTTGACTCCAAAAGAGAACGGCTGCGCGGCAGCCAAAGCTACTCCCCCCAGCAACAGCACCAGTATGCGCATGTTGTGGATTACGAATGCAGAGAGTTGCGGGTTTCTTCGAGCGCGAAATGATAAAATGAAGTATTCATCACCTGAGGTTTTCGTGGCTAGAATCACCCGAAAAGAATTAAAGACCGACAAGTTTGCCCTCGAAGTCGAACACGGCCTGACCTTCTTCGAAGAGCACCAGAAGGAAATCGTCCGCTATGGAACGGTGGCGGTGGCGCTGGTGGCGCTGGCATTTGGGGCCATGACATATCGCCGCCATCAACATGCTGCGCGCGAACAGGCCTTAGGCCGGGCGATTCAGATCCAGGAGACGGCCGTGGGCCCGGCGACATCCGGGGTGTCCACTACTTTTCCCACGCAACAGGTAAAAGACGATCTGGCTTTGAAGGCGTTTGAGGAAGTAAAGGACAAATACCCCGGAACGGACGAAGCGGAAATCGCCGAGTATTACCGCGCCTCGATCCGCGCCGACCAGGGTAATATGCCGGAAGCGGAAAAGGGGTTTCTGGAGGTCGCGCAGAAAGGCAACGAGCGCTATGCCTCGCTCGCCAAGCTGTCCCTGGCCCAGGTTTATTTCGCGGAGGGCAAAAACGATCTCGCCGAAAAGACGCTGCGCGATCTGGCCGCTCATCCTACGATGTTCGTTTCCGCCGACCAGGCAAACATCGCTTTAGCGCGTGGGCTGATGACCTCCAAACCGGCCGAAGCGCGTAAAATTCTGGACCAGCTCAGGAATCGTCCGGGCGCCGCGGGACAGGTAGCGCTCCAGCTATACGGCGAACTGCCATCCCAGTAGACGCAATTCCCATGCTGGCCCATTTGCGGTTTCCTGTGGCCGGGAGCCGGGGCCGCCGGTATCCGGAACCGCGGCATGCCTACCGCAATCCGTTTCAGCGCGACCGCGACCGCGTGGTGCATTCCCGGGCCTTCCGGCGGCTCGAAGCCAAGACGCAGGTGTTCACGCCGGGTCTTTCGGATCACTTCCGCAACCGGCTGACGCACACCATCGAAGTGGCGCAGATCGCCCGGACGGTAGCGGGAGCGCTGCAACTTGACGAGGACCTGACCGAGGCGCTCGCCTTGGCTCACGATATCGGCCACCCGCCTTTCGGGCATGCCGGAGAAGCGGAACTCGACCGCCAGATGCGGCGCTTTGGCGACCGGTTCGATCACAACCTGCACGCGTTGCGCATCGTGGAAAGCTTTGAACAGCGCTACGCCCGTTTTCCGGGGCTGAATCTGACGTTTGAAGTGCGCGAAGGGATCGTGAAGCATTCGCGCGATTTCGGCCCCGGAGAGATTCCGGAACTGGAAGAATATCTGCCCGGCCTGAAACCCCCGCTGGAAGCGCAGCTCATCGATCTGGCCGACGAGGTAGCCTACAACACCGCGGATCTTGACGACGCTTTTTCCGCGGAGATGCTGGAGGCGCGGGAGATCGCCGCCGCCGCACCCGCATACGGCGAAATTCTGGAAGCGGTGGAAACCCAGTTTCCCGGCGCGGCGGCGCGCGAGCGGTTTCACGAGAGCCTGCGCCGACTCATCGATCTGCTGGTTTCCGGATTGATTGAGGGGACGGTCGAGTCGGCCGGGAAGGCGGGGGCGCGCGACGCCGCGGAGGTGCGCGCCTGCCCGGGCCGTCTGGCGTCGTTCACGCCGCAAACCGCCGAAACCAGCCGCCAATTAAAGAGTTTCCTGCACCGGAAAGTCTATGGCGCGCCGGAGCTGGTGGAGGGCCGGCGCGAATCGGCCGCCATCATCGCGGAACTGTTTCAAATCTTCCTCAGCCGGCCCGGCTCGCTGCCGCCCGCCTATCGGGAACAGGCCGCGGGACAGCCGCTCCACCGCTTGATTTGCGATTACATCGGCGGCATGACCGATAGTTTCTGCCGCCGCACGTACGAGCAGATGACTGGCCCCCTGGCTAGTCTTCCACGGTAGCGAAGCTCGACAGCTCCACATCCCGCACGCCGTAGAACTTCATCAGCTTCCGCAGGATTTCTTCCCCGATGCGCTCCGGCTTGTCGTCGGGATCGTGCTCGACTTCGACTTTGAAAAACAAGTTGGTGCGGGCCATGGAACTTTCACTGTAGCGTAAGCCGCAACGTCTGAGATGGCAGGTTAGTGAGCGGCAAAGCAGAGCCTTTCAATCCCGCCGAGTCTTCCCGCGCGGCGTATGGTTCATCGAATTGCTCCCTAACTATAGGGACCATCACCGCGCCTGTTTCGCGGCAACCACCAGGAACTGTTTCCCCAGGAAACGCCAGGTTGGGCGGAGAGCCAGGTACGCGCGCAGCATCCAGATGGGGTGCTGCCTGCCGTCCGACATTGTGTAGGGCAGAAAACGGCCTTCGCACACATCGATACGGAAGCCGCATTTCTTCAGCACCTCGGCGAGCGATAGTTCGGTGAGCGGAAGATAGTGATCGAAAAAATCCCAGTAGGCACCCGGCACATATTTAATGTTCGGTCCCATGGCGATCAGCCGGCCGCCTGGCGCCAGGGCGCGGTGTGCCTGTTCGAGCGTGCTCTCCAGCGCGGCCTTGGTGGGCAGGTGTTCGAAGAAATTGCTGGTGAAGACCACGTCCAGACTGCCGGGGGCCACTTCCCATGGCGCCGAGCAGTCCTGCGAAAGGATGGTCACTTCCGGCGAGGCGAAACCGCGGGCATCGGGATTCAGATCCATGCCGAATTTCCGGCGGCAGCGGACATTATTGATGAACTCGCAATAGCCGCAGCCCAAGTCCAGCACCGCCCCATCGGCGGGAACCCATTTCGCGAAAAAGGCGCACAACTGCCGCCATACTTTCTGGCGATACTCCGTCTTGCCCGCGAAGCGAGCAGCGTACAACTGTCTCAAGTCAGATGCCGAATGGGGTACCGGATTCATTTCAGAAACGCCGCCCGCGTTTTGGCCTCCAGCCCGGGGCGCCGATAATCCTGTAGGGTGTGTCCGGCCCGATTTCCACTCAGTTATCCTCCGGATTGGCGATTTTGAACAAACGGCCGCGGGCGGGTATCGCGCGTGTAAACCTTCTCAGAGCAGAGCGGCACCTCTTCGCGGAGAGAGCCGGAACAGGAGGAGGTGTCAGACAATGGCGGCCGAGGCCATGGCGCGGCGGGCGAAAAAGTTGTCGAGGATACACTCATCGATTCTATTCATTTTCGCCTGCAGTCCGTCAAGGAATTCATGGAGGCCGCGGGACAGAATGGCCTTCACCCGGGCGTAGTGTTGGCAGGCGAAAGCGCCTGCCCCACTTAACGGCAATCATGCCGGCCATCAGAACAAGCAGCAGCAGCCCAGTGGCGGGTTCGGGGACGATAATCTTGCCGGAAGCGAACTCGAGCGGCAGCAGATTGCCGAGCTGCTCGGACACATTGGTGAAGGCGCTGTTCGGGTTGAAGGTCACCGGCGCCACCTGCATGGGCGCGCCCGGCGCTACGTCGAAGGAAACCAGGCCGAGCCCGAAGCTCGCGCCTGGGTTGACCGTAGTGAACGAATTCGGCGCAGCCGCGACGTCCGACGCATCCAGCGTCTGGCCGGGAACGCTCGTGCTGATCACGGGGCCGAATAGTGAGTTTCCCGCGAAGATGTACGGATAGAGCGTAGTCGGGGTGGTGGCTTGCTCGAAGGTGATATCCGGCGAAGTGGTATTGATCTCGAAACTAAACCCCGCTACATCCACTGGCGTGGCGCCCACATTCGTAAGGTAGAGGTTGAAGACATCGTTCACGTCGCCGGGGTGGGCGTACACTGGCTGGGCGGTGAGCAACACGTCGGCTCTGGCCGCTGTGGGTCCTCCGAGCGACGCCAGCAACGCGCCCAATACCATCCATATCCGCTGGTTCTTAATTGTGGTGGTGCCCGAGCCGGATGAATAACTCGCCACGCCTCCCGAGTTCAGCGCCAGTCGCGGAGTACCAGTGACTGTGACCGCTTTGCTGAATGAGATCGTGACCGGGATGACGGCACCGGCGCCGTAGGCGCCATTGGCCGCGGTAGACGACACGGTAGTGACCGCCGCGGGCGTCGTATCGATCACGATCGATTTGTTCGCACTGAGCGAGCCTATGACGCCGGCGGGGGCAGAGTGAGATTGGCAGGAGCGCCGGCCGAATCGGTGATGCTGCCGCCGTTGAGGCTGAGCGCGGTGGTGGATGCGTAATCCAGAGCGGACTGTTCTGCCCGGCCGCCACCGTGTAGGTGAACGTCAGGGTGGAAATGCCGGAGCCTGAAGAATAGCTCGCCGTGCCTGCCGAATTGAGCGCCAGTTGCGGAGTACCAGTGACTGTGACCGCTTTGCTGAAGGAGATCGTGATCGGAATGACTGCGCCCACGCCGTAAGTGCCGTTGGCGGTGGTGGACGTCACGTTCGCGCGATCGGGCTGTCGTTGGTGCAGGTCACTGTCTGGCCAGTGGCCGAGCAGGACCAGCCAGTGCCGAAGAACCCGGTATAGGTGAAGGCGGAATTCAAAGTATCGGTCACTTTCCGGTTTGAGCCGCGATCTGGTTGAAATACAGGCTCCAGACGCCGTTCGGGTTGGTGTCCAGATAAACGCCGCCGCTCGAGCCGGTATAGGTGCCGGTATTGAACGTGAACGCTCCGGCAGTGGCGGCGTGCTGGAAAGTGGCGGGAAGCGTGTAGAACGGACTGGCGGTATAAGAAGTGGAACTGGAGCAACTTGCCGGGGCGAGCGTAGTGGGCGGGGCGCCTGGCTCGGGACAGATTGCGCCGGCGCTCTAGCCGGAATCGGTGAAGGTGTAGTTCGCCCGAGCCTGCCGCATCCGAATCAATCGCCTTACCTGACGCTGAACTGGATCATTGCCCTCGATGGACTCTTCCCCAGCCGGGACTGACAGGAGGAATCGAAGATGGCCAACCCTTTCATTGCCGAAATTCGCGCTTTTCCTTTCAACTTCGCTCCCGCCGGATGGGCCTCCTGCAACGGCCAGCTCCTGCCGATTGCATCCAACGTTGCACTCTTTTCGCTGCTGGCGGCCTATTACGGCGGCAACGGAGTTACCCATTTCGCACTGCCGAATCTGCAGGGGAACATGCCTGTGGGCGCCGGGCAGGCTCCGGGCCTGAGTTACTACGGTCTTGGGGAGCAGGGCGATATGATGCCGTACCTGGTGCTGAACTTTTGCATCTCGCTCCAGGGCATCTATCCGGCCCGGGTTTAGCCGCTTGTCCACGCTGGCAGTACGTCCCGCGCTGCCGCAGGATGAAATCTTCCTCTTCCTGCTATCACGTGGTACTGCTCGACAGCAAACCGGTGGGACGGCTTCGCGCCGGGCGGCGACGCATTTTTACTGGTCGATATCGCGATTCATCCCAGCCTGCAAAGCCAAGGCCTGGGCACGGCATTGGTGCGGAGGCTGCAGCGGGAGGCGCAGAACGCGAAACTGCCCATCCGCTCCGTAGTGGACCGTTTCAATCCCGGATCGCTGCGCTTTCACCAGCGGCTGGGGTTTCAAATGGTGCGGGAGGATCAACTGCAGTATTACCTGGAGTGGCGGCCGGAGCCGCTGGTTTAGCCGACCGCTCCCTCACGGTCGCGGCCCGGAAACGATCGCGCGCACCCAAGCACCACACACTACCGCTAACTGCTCTTTCAATCCCTCGGCAGTGTCGAATCCAAAAACGGGCACGTCCTGCCGTTCCGCTAGTTCCTGGCGGAAAGCGAGAATTTCCGGGGCGGTCTCGCGCGGCGCGGCTTTCAGGAACACGACCACCTCTCGCATCGGGCAAGCCGGGTCGGCGCGGCAATCGAGGGCGAGGTGAAACATTTTGCGGAAGAGATTTTTCGGCCCCCAGTCGTCGTCGAAGATCTGAATGAAGTAAGCCGATGCACGGACATTATCCGCGACGGCGGCGCGGTAATCGACAATGTGGCCGTCGTGGACGAGGCCGACGGGCACCAACAGGATTTTGGCGGGCATGGCCTCGGACTCGTTGACCTGGGCGATGGCGGCGCGGCAGGTCTCCCGTTCGGCGGCCAGATCGCCGGGGGCCGAGAGGAAAACCCGATGCATGTCGAAGCCATGCTTCAGCATGGTGTAACCCCTCCCTGCCGGGGCACGCCGAAACACTCTAAACGGTTGCGCCTGCAGAATCTCATGGCCCTAATTGGGTAACCGCCGGATTTGACAATGCCGCTGGAGGCCAGTGACAATGGCATGTCAAGACCATACCCGGTGCTCGCGTTTCCCGCAGGAGGTTTCATGAAAGCGGAGTGGTTTCGTCTGTCCAAACCGATCTTATACTGTATTCCCCTAACTATATTCAGTGCGGCATGCGCTTTAGCCGCTCCGCCGCCGGATAATCAGACCGGGGGGACAGCGCCGTTCGTCGATCCCACCGGTTTTCAGAAGTCGTTTTTGGAGTCTGTCGCCAAGGGTCCGGGCATTTTCCCCTCCATCTGGAGTCCCTACCAGCAGAAAATGCTGCCTCACCCGATGCTGATGAATTCGCCGCGCCTCACCTCCCTGATTCACAACGGCAAACTGGAACTATCTCTGGCCGATGCGCTGGCGCTGACTCTGGAGAACAACCTCGACATCGTGGTGCAACGCTACGTAATCCCCCAAGCACAGACGGACGTGCTGCGCAGCAAATCGGGGCAGGCGGTGCGCAGCTTCACTGGGGCGCTTTACCCGAGTGAACTGAACGCAGGCGCTATCGGAGCGGGTGTGACGAACGCCGGCGGCACGGGCGGAACCGGCAACGCAGGCGGCATCACCGGGGGCGGCGGGGCGGTATTCGTCGGGCCCGCGGGCGCTTTCGATCCCACGGTAAACTTTTCGTTCAGTTGGGACCGCGTGACCAGCCCGCTGAACTCAATAGTCGTTTCGGGAATTCCGACCACCACGAGCTACGCCACGGCGCTTTCGGAAAGCTACGCGCAGATGTTCCGCGACGGCACCAGCTTTTCGGTTTCCATGAGCGCGCTGCGGCAGAGCACGACGCAGCAGAACACGCTGTACAACCCGGACGTGACTTCGCGGCTTTCGATCGGCATCAACCAGCCGCTGCTGGCCGGCTTCGGCCTGCTGCCGAATATGCGATTCATGCTGGTGGCCAACACGAACCAGGCGACCGCGCAGGAGGTGTTCCGCCAGCAGGTGATCACCAGCGTGGTGCAATTGATGGGCGCTTACTGGGACCTGGCGGCGTTTCAGTTGAACGTGAAAGTAGCACAGGAATCGCTCGATGTTTCCAAAGAGCTCTACAACGAGACCAAGAAGCAGTTCGAAGTGGGTACGCTTTCGCGGATCGACGTGGTCACGGCCGAATCCCAGGTAGCCGCCAGCCAACGGGACCTGATCGTGGCGCAGACCAACCTGCAGCAGCAGGAAACCACGCTGAAGCAGTTGATCAGCAAGCGTGACGATCCGGCGCTGGACAATGCCGAGGTAGTAGTCACCGACACTTTGCCGGAGCCGCAGGAGTCCGACCTGCCGGCGCTCGAAAGCGCGCTGAAACTGGCCGAATCGAACCGTCCGGAATTGCGGGAGTCGCGCAACAACCTGTCGAACCAGGATATCGCCATCGCGTATACGAAGAACAACATGAAGCCGAACGCCTCTTTGTTCGGCCTCTATGCCAGTTCCGGTTTGCAAGGCAACACCCTGCTGGCGACGGGCGGGGCGGCAGGGTCGCTTGCGCAATCGCTGGGCGCGGCATATCCGGAGACGGCTTATGGCGTGAGTTTCACCGCCACTATCCGCAACCGTTCGCAGCAGGCGGATAACATTCGCGCGCAACTGGAGCGAAACCAGTTGGAGGTAAGCCAGCAGAACACGCGGAACCAGATCGGCTTGCAGGTGCGGCAGGCGCGCATCGGGCTGATTCAAGGCAAGGCGCAGGTGGAAGCGGCGCGGGAGGCGGTGCGGCTGGCGCAGGTGACGCTCGATGCGGAAAAGAAGAAACTGGATGCCGGGCTTTCGACTTCCTACAACGTGGTGCTGCGCACACGCGATGTCGTATCGGCGCAATATGCCCTAGTGCAGGCGGAGGACGCGTACGCCAAGGCTCTGGTGGCGATGGATCAAGCCACCGGGACCACTCTTGACAGGAATGGGATCGAATTGCAGGACGCCATCAGCGGCACGGTCAGCAAAGACCCCACTCCGCCCTTCCACCTGCCGGCGCCGGCGCCAACCCAACAGGGCGCGGCCCAGGGAGGGGCGCAATGATGCGGCTGGCCACCGCGCTCGCATGCGGAGCGCTGTGCGGCCAGTTGTTGGGACAGGTCCCGGACAGTTCCCCGCCGCCGGCCGATTACAGCACCGGGAGGAAACTGTTTCCGCATTTCTGGAAACCGTACCAATCCTGGCAAGTGCCGGGGGCAAACCTGGCCAATACCGGGCTGCTGCAGACGGCCATGCACGATGGCAGGCTGGCGCTTTCCCTGGAGTTGGTGATTCAAGCGGTGGTGGAGAATAACCTGTCGGTGGCCGCCGCGCGGCTTTATCCCGCGATGGCGCAAACCGATCTGCTGCGCGCGCGCTCGGGCGGTTCGCCGCGCGGCGTGGACGCGGCGGTAGTGCCCAACGATGTGTTCGCCGGAGCGGAAGGCGGCAGTATTTTAGGCACGGCCGGCGGCGGGGGTGGCGGAGCTTCCAATGCGGGCGGCATCACCGGCGCCGCCACCGCGGTCAACATACGGCCCTCGGGCATTTTCGATCCGTCGCTGAGCGTGGCCTTCAGCATCGATCACACGGTTAGCCCGCTCAATAGCACGCGCGTGTCTGGCGTCCCGGTGGTTACTACCGGAACCGGGGCTTTCTCCGTGAATTACGTCCAGGCCTTTTCCACCGGAACGAGTTTCACGGTTTCCTACTCCATGCAGCGGCAGGGGTCGACGCAGGAACACATCCTGTTCGATCCGGCGTTTACGCCCGGTTTCACCGCCACGGTGAGCCAGCAGATGTTGAACGGATTCGGCACCCGGGTGAACAAGGCGTTGATCAAGGTGGCGGAAAATGAGCAGAAGATCGAGCGGGAATCGTTCCGTCAACAACTGATCGCCGCCATTGTGAGCGCGAAAAACGCGTACTGGGACCTGGTGGCCGCCAAGGAATCCGTGCAGGCGGCCCAGGAGGCGCTGGTGGCGGCGCAGCAACTGGCCGCGAACAACCGCAGGCAGTTCGAAACCGGCACCATGGCGCAACTCGACGTGGTGACTGCCGATTCGCAGGTGGCCGCCAGCCAGCGCGATTTGATCGTGGCGCAGACCAATGTGCAGAACGCGGAGCTGACGCTGAAATCGATGCTCGTGAAGAGGCTGGATGAGCCTTTCGCATCGGCCCCGGTCGACATCGTCGATTCGTTCCCCGAGCCGGACAACGCCCAGCTGCCCAAACCGGACGAGGCCGTGAAAACCGCCAACGATAACCGGCCGGAAGTATCGATCGCGCAGGGAAACATCAAGAGTCAGCAGGACGTGCTGCCGTTTCTGCACAACGCGCTGCTGCCCAGTGTCAACGTCTTCGGCCTGCTCAGCACTGTGGGCCTCTACAACGTATTCGGGACCTCGTTTACCGAGGCAATCCATTTCCGCTATCCGCAGTACGCTTTCGGCCTGACCATCAGTTTCCCGGTGCACAACCGGCAGGCGCAGGCCGACGACATTCGCTCCCGCATGGAACTGGATCAGGCGAAAGATACGCTGGTGCGCACGCAGAGCCAGATTGAAGTGGATGTGCAGAACGCGCTGATCGCGGTGGCGCAATCGCGGGCGCAAGCGGCGGCGGCGCGCGAGACCGTGCAACTGGAGCAGCAGAAGCTGGATGCCGAAAAGCAGAAGCTGAACACCGGGCTTTCGACTTCTTATAACGTGGTGCTGATCCAGCGGGATCTGCTGGCCGCGCAACTGGCGGAGGTGCAGGCGCTGGACGCATACGCCAAAGCGCGGGTTAGCCTGGACCAGGCAATGGGCACGACGCTGGAGAGCAACCACGTGGACCTGGACGCCGCGCTGCGGGGTAGAGCGCGGTAGATCACTGCAGGCCGACGGCTGCGATCGCCGACGCTACTACGAGCGCAGCTTACTGGAGCACCGGTTCCGGCTGCGGAACTTCCTGCTGGTGTTTGCACTCCTTATTGGGGCACTGCCACACCGGGCCGGCTTTGAGCCACTTTTCGATCATGTACGGGCTGCCGCATTCGGGGCACCTTTCGGCCACGGGCTTGCCCCACGCAACGAAATTGCATTCCGGCCAGCGCGTGCAGCCGTAGAAGGTCTTCCCGCGCTTGGAGCGGCGTTCGGCGATTTCGCCTTCCGAGCATTCCGGACACTTCACTCCGATGGTTTTCTGCTTCACGTACTTGCAGGCGGGATAATTGCCGCAGGCGGTGAACTCGCCGTAGCGGCCGGTCTTCAGAACCAAGTTGTTACCGCACTGCGGGCACTTTTCGTCCAGGGGCTGATCGGGCTTTTTCTGCGGGCCCCCGATAGGTTTGGTAGTTTTGCAATCGGGATAGCCGGTACAGGCGTAAAAGGTGCCGAAGCGGCCTTTTTTCAGCACCATGGGGCGGCCGCAGTTTTCGCAGTATTCCTCATCGCCCTGCTCGGAAAGATCGGCCTTGTCTACGTCCGGCAGATCCACCGTCAATTCACGCGTATAGGTGCATTCGGGGTAACCGGTGCAGGCGATGAAGCTCCCGTGCTTGCCCCACTTGATCACGAGGGGTTTGCCGCATTTTTCGCACGTCAAGTCGGTGGGCTTTTCCATCCGCTTGATGTCGGTCATATGCTCTTCGGCGTGTTCGAGGTCGCGCGCGAAGCGGCTGTAGAATTCGGCCATGGCCTCACGCCAGTCGACTTTACCCTCTTCGATATCGTCCAGCTCCTCTTCCATCCGCGCGGTGTACTTTACATCGAAGATGTCGTCGAAGCTCTGAATGAGCAGATCGGTCACTACCATGCCGAGCTCGGTCGGAATGAAGCGCCCGCCTTCCTTGGTGACGTACTCGCGCTCCTGGATGGTGGAAAGAATGGAGGCGTAGGTGGACGGGCGGCCCACACCATCGGCTTCCAGGCGCTTGACCAGCGTGGCTTCGTTGTAGCGCGGCGGCGGTTCGGTGAAATGCTGCTCGGGGCGAATGGCGCGGAAGCGCAGAATTTCGCCTTCCGTAACGGCCGGCAGGCGGTGTTTCAACTCCTCGTCATCTTCGTCCGTCTGGTCTTTGCCTTCCTGGTACACCTTCAGGAAGCCTTCGAACTTCAGCACGGAACCGGTGGCGCGGAAGAGGTAATCCGCTCCATCTTTGCCCTTTGCATTGACGTCGATAGTGGTCTGGTCGTAAAGGGCTGGCATCATCTGCGACGCCACAAACCGGTTCCAGACCAGCCGGTAAAGCTTCATCTCGTCTTCGGCGAGATACTTTTCCACGGCTTCCGGAGTGTAGGCCATGGACGTAGGACGAATGGCTTCGTGGGCGTCCTGCGCTTCCTTCTTCGACTTATAAATGTTAGCCGACGCCGGCAGAAACTCTTTGCCGTAGCGCTCGCCGATGTAGCCGCGGACGTCGCGCAGGGCGTCCTCGGAGATGCGGGTGGAATCGGTGCGCATATAAGTAATCAGGCCAACCGCGCCTTCTTTTCCGAGCTCGATGCCTTCATACAGGCGCTGCGCGAGCATCATGGTGCGTTTCACGCTGAAGCGCAGCTTGCGCGAAGATTCCTGCTGCAGCGTGGAAGTGATGAAGGGCGCTACCGGATTGCGCTTCTTCTCGCGCGTGCCGACGGACTTGACGATGTAGCTGGCGCCATCGAGCTGCGCGACGATGTTGCCGGCCGCGGCTTCGGCGCCGATTTCGGGAGTTTCGTCGTTGCGCTTGAGGAGCCGCGCCGAAAAGTCGGGCTTCTTTTTCGCCGCCAGATCGACATCGATCGTCCAGTATTCTTTTTTAACGAAGGCGCGGATTTCCCGCTCGCGTTCGACGATCAGGCGCAGCGCCACGGTCTGCACGCGGCCGGCCGAAAGACCGCGGCGCACCTTATTCCACAGCAGCGGGGAGATCTTATATCCCACCAGCCGGTCCAGCACGCGTCGCGCCTGCTGCGCGTCCACCAGGTGAACGTTCACATCGCCCGGCTTTTCGAAGGCGTTTTGAATGGCGCGCTTGGTGATTTCGTTGAACATCACGCGGAAAATCCGCGGGGCGTTTTTCTTGTTGCCGTTCTGCAACTCTTCCTTCAGGTGGAAACAGATCGCTTCGCCTTCGCGGTCGGGGTCGGCCGCGAGATACACGCTTTCGACCTTTTTGGCGGTCTGCTTCAGCTCGGTGATGAGCTTTTTCTTGCCTTCGATGACCTCGTAGTGGGGCTCGAAGTCGTGGTCGATATCGACCGCGAGATCCTTCTTGGGAAGGTCTTTAATATGACCGAGCGAAGCCTTAACAATGTACTGCCTGCCCAGGTATTTGTTGATGGTCTTCGCCTTGGCGGGCGATTCCACGATTACCAGAGCCTTTGCCATATTTGCTTATCTTTTACGGGCGGCAAGAGCACACACCGCCATGTCCATTGAAACTGCAATTTACCCACCTGACCTTACCACACTTTCACGAAGTTCTTGCCGGGGAGCTGTTTGACCAGCCCCAGCATTTCCAGCTCGAAGAGCGCCGCGATCAACTCGGAAGTCGAGGTATCCCGCACGATTTCCAGGAGATCGTCCAAATGTGTGGAGGAATCCACTTTGAGCGCTTCGAGCGTTCTGCGGGCGACCGGCCCGAATTCGGGACCGAGGCTATCCAATAATGATGCAGGTTTCGTGCCGGAAGTTGCAAGGTCTCCGGCGAGGATTTTTTCCCTTCCCTTCTCAATTAGATGCCTCCGGGACTCGGCGGGAAGCTCGGCGATGACGTCGTTCCAGTCCTGCACCAGCTTAGCGCCTTGCTTAATCAGCAGGTTCGGCCCCCAACTCAGCTTGGAGGTGATGTTGCCGGGGACGGCGAATACTTCCCTGCCCTGGTCCATGGCCAGCTTCGCTGTGATTGCCGAGCCGCTGTACTGCGCGCCTTCGACCACGATTACTCCGGCGCTCAGCCCGCTGATGATCCGGTTGCGGATCGGGAAGTTCTGGGGAAAAGCAGTGCTCCCCATGGGAAACTCCGAAACCAGCAATCCTTTGACCGCCAGGTCGGCGGCGAGTTTGCGGTTTTCCGAAGGATAGACTACGTCCACGCCGCAGCCCAGCACGGCTATTGTGTTGCCGCCGGCTGCCAATGCTCCCTTATGAGATGCGCTATCGATACCGCGGGCCATGCCACTTACAATGGTGACGCCGGCTTGGGCCAGATCGGCCGCGAGCCGCTCTGCAACCGCGAGCCCGTAAGGCGTGGGGCGGCGCGTGCCCACCATTGCCAGCGTAATGGAATCGAGCAACTCCACCCGGCCGCGCGCGAACAGGAGGACGGGCGGATCGTAGATTTCGCGGAGCGCCGCCGGGTAACCGGGGCCGCCGATGGTGACCAGAACCGTCCCGGTCTCCTTGAGTTTTTCCTGTTGCGTAGCGGCATCTTCGAAGGTGCAGCCGCTGGCGATGGATTGGGCCACGGCCCCGCCGACGCCAGCGCCTTCCAGTTCCGTGCGGGAAGCGCGGAAAATCGCTTCCGGCGAGCGGAACCGGTCGAGCAGCTTTTTGGAGATCCGGGTACCCAGGCCGGGTACCAGCTTCAGCGCCAGCCAGTGAAGTTCTTCTTCCTGGCTTAAGACGTGCGTAACCATGAACGGGCGGGTCCGATGCTCGGTAAACTCCGGCAACGGCTCCAGCAACACTCTAGCAACCGCTGCCGGGGATTAGCAACTCCTCTCGCGAAATATGGTGCCGGGCGGTCGCGTTTCCTCGCAAAATTACGCAGCGGCCGGGCGGGAGCGCAGAGCCTTCCGGCTTGGGAAAGCTCCACCGTATAATCGAAAGCAGGCCCGGCATGCGCAAACGCCTGCTCTACAGCACCGGCATCGTCATGCTCGTTGTGAGCGTGCTGCTGGTGGTGTGGCAGGGGTCCTTCCGGATTAATTTCGGGCCGCGCGACCCTTCGCAGACTTTTATCTTCTGGGCGATTTCGAGCCTCATTTTCGTGCTGATGGTCACGCTCGGCTTCATTCTGCTCAGGACCGCGCTGAAGCTCTATTTCGAGCGGCAGACAAACCGGGAAGGTTCACGCATCAAGAGCAAGCTGGTGGGCGGCGCGCTGCTGCTCAGTGTGGTGCCGGTGATCTTCCTGGTGCTGTTCAGCTATTCGGTTCTCAACCGCAGCCTGAATGCCTGGTTCAGCAACCCGGCGGAAAGCCAGGTGCAGCTTTTTATCGATGTCGCCCGGCAACTGCACCGGGAAATGCAGGATGAAGTAGATGCGCAGGCCGCCCTGCTGGCGGCGCAGCCGGAAACCCGGCAACTGCTGGCCGGCGGCGCGCGCACGCCCGGTTTCCTCGAGCGCTTCAGCCGCGAATACATGCTGCATTCGGCGCTGCTGTTCAGACAGGGCGCCCGCGCACCCGCCGATTCCTGGGGCCCTCCACTTTCGCCAGACCAGAGTACCGGGCGCGACGGCCGGCTCATCTATTCGCAAGCGCCGGTGCGCGATGGCGCGCGCCTGCTCGGTTTTGTGTTCGTGGCCGCCGATGTGCCTATCGATGTCGCGCAAAAAGAGCTTGCCATCAGCGATCTGAATCAGAAATTCATTCAGCTCCGGGATAACCGGAAGGAAGTGCGCCGGGTGTATGTGATGTTGATGGCGCTCATCACTTTGTTCGTGTTGTACATAGCCGTATGGCTCGCGTTATTTTTCGCCAAGCAGATCAGCGTGCCCATTTCGGCGCTGCTCGAAGCGGCCGGCGAGCTGCGGCGCGGCAATCTGCGGCACCGCGTGCAGGCGCACGGCATCGATGAATTGGGTCTGCTGGTACGCGGCTTCAACCAGATGACGCAGGACCTGGAAGCGAACAGCGCGGAACTCGACCGGCGCCGCCGCTTCACCGAAGCGATTCTGGAAAGCATTCCTACCGGAGTGCTCTCCATCGGCCCGGATGGCGGCATTCAGCTCACCAACCGGGCGCTCTGCAAGATTTTTCCACCCGAGCAGGTGGCGAGAGCGGCGCGCCTCGAAGACCTCTTCTCGCGCGAGGACACCGCCGATATTAAGTACATGATGAAGCGCGCGCGCCGCATGGGCGCGGCTTCGCGGCAGATCGAGCTGCGCCAGGGCAACCGCATTCTGCAGCTTGCCGTGACGGTTTCGGCGCTCGAAGAGAGACTGAATTCCGGGTTCGTGGTGGTGCTCGAAGACACGACCGAAGTGCTGCGCGCGCAGAAAGCGGCGGCGTGGCACGAAGTGGCACGGCGCGTGGCCCACGAGATTAAAAATCCGCTGACCCCAATCGCGCTTTCCGCCGAGCGTATTTCGCGGCAGATTGAGCGGGCCGGGCTCCCTAACGGTCCGGCGCGGATTGTGCAGGATTGCGCGATTACGATTTCGAAATCCGTGGATTCGGTAAAGCTCCTGGTGGATGAATTCTCCGCGTTCGCCCGATTCCCCACGGCCCATCCAGTGCGCTGCGATCTCAACAGCGTGGTTGCGGGCGCGCTCGCCGTCTTCGATGGCCGCCTGAGCGGCATTTCCATCCGCAGAAGCTTCGCCGCGGATCTGCCGCCGGTGAATTTGGATCCCGACCAGTTCCAGCGCGCCATCGTCAACCTGGTGGATAACGCCGCCGAAGCCATGCAGCATTCCCTGGTGAAAGAGTTGTCGGTGGCCACGCAGGCCGGCGCGACCGATACGGTAGAACTGGTGCTCGCCGATTCGGGGCCGGGCGTCAGCCCAGAGGATAAGCAGAAGCTGTTCCTTCCTTACTTTTCGACCAAGAAACGCGGCACCGGCCTCGGCTTGGCCATTGTCAGCCAGATCGTTTCCGAACATGGCGCGCACATTCGCGTGGAAGATAATGTGCCTTCGGGCGCGCGCTTCATTATTGAGATTCCCGCGCTGGTGGACACCGAAGCCACTGCCGCCGTTGCCGCCGAATCGTCTTCCCTCCAGGTATGAAGGCCAAGCGCATCCTGGTGGTGGATGACGAGCCGGAAATCCGCCACTCACTCAGCGGCGTTCTGGAAGATGAAGGGTATGTGGCCGAAGCGGTGGAAAGCGGCCAGGCATGCCTTGAGGTCCTGCGCACGCGTTGCCTGGGAAACCAATGCTTCGAACTCGTACTGCTGGATATCTGGATGCCGGGAATGGATGGGATGGAAGTGCTGCACAGCATTCAGGAAATCCCCGCGCCCGAGCGGCCGGTAGTGGTGGTGATTTCCGGGCACGGCAGTATTGAAGCCGCCGTAAAGGCGACCAAGCTGGGCGCCTTCGATTTTTTGGAGAAACCGCTTTCGGTGGACAAAGTGCTGGTGGTGGTGAAAAACGCGATCGACCACAGGCGCCTGCTGCTCGAAAACACGCGGCTCCGCGCCGATACCGATTCCCGCTACCGCATCATCGGCGAAAGCATTCCCATGAAGGCTCTGCGGCAACAGCTTGCACTGATGTCGAATACCGGTGGGCGCGTGCTCATCTTTGGCGAAAGCGGTACGGGCAAGGAACTGGTGGCCCATGCGATTCACCACTTGAGCCAACGCGCCTCGGAGCCGTTCGTGGAGGTCAACTGCGCCGCTATTCCGGAAGACCTGATCGAGAGCGAGTTGTTCGGGCATATCAAAGGCAGCTTCACGGGCGCACATGAAGACAAGATCGGCAAGTTCCAGCAAGCCGATGCCGGCACTCTTTTCCTGGACGAAGTGGGCGACATGAGCCTGCGCACTCAGGCCAAAGTGCTGCGCGCCCTGGAGGAGCAGCGCTTCGAGCCGGTGGGAGCTTCGCGGTTCGTGCAAGTGGATGTGCGCGTCGTCGCCGCCACCAATAAGAACCTGGAAGACGAGATCGTCCGGGGCAATTTTCGCGAGGACCTCTTTTACCGGCTGAACGTGATCCCTTTCGCGGTGCCTCCCTTGCGCGACCGGGTGGAAGACATCCCGCTGCTGGCCGATCATTTCCTGCGCGAATTCACCACCGCCTATGGGCGCAAGCCGAAGGAACTCACACCCGAAGCCTACGACGTTCTCTCGACCTACCATTGGCCCGGAAATGTGCGCGAGCTGAAAAACCTGATGGAGCGGATTGTGATCCTGAATTCGCAGGTGCGCATCGATGCCCGCCACATCCCGCTCAGCCCGCTGCGCCGCCCGGGAGGTGTGCCGCCCACGCGCTTCGGCAGCTTGCAGGAAGTGCGGGAAGCCGCCGAGCGCGAGTACATTCTCAAGAAGCTGGAGGAGGCCAGCGGCAACATCACCCGCACGGCCGAGCTGCTGGGGCTGGAGCGCAGCAACCTGTACCGGAAGATGAAGACGCTGGGGATCGCGCCGAAAGAGTAGGGATCAGCCGGCGAGCGTAGGGGCCGCCCGTTGTTGGGAAAGCAGAGCGTAGCGGCCGCTTACTTTTTGTTTCCCTAAGAAACGCGGCTGGGGCCAAGGTGTGCGACAGGCGCGGCAGCACAAATTAGTAACGAGTGATGAGCGACAACGAGTTCACGAAGATCCTTCAATGGCTCGGGGCGTCGTGATGTCCCAGTCCGGCCGGCACTCTTTCAGCACGGGCGGAGGTCCTGGCGAAGCTCTTCTATCGTGGGACGGCCGAAGAACCAGTAACCGTTATAGATCTTGTGGACGACCAGACCAGGCTCGAGGACAATGGTGCGCGGAATCCCGCATCGAAAAGGAAAGGCCAGTGAGCGCCGACTCCGGTGCGGTGTTCGTCGGTTTCCGTGATGTTGTCCGTGCTGGTGGTGACGAGGCGGCAATAGCCGACCTCCATTTCACGATGAGTTCGGCCAGCTATTCGGACTGGCGGCGGTCCTTGGGACAAAAACCACCGCGGCTGAGGACCAGAATCATCGGATGTTGGCCTTGCAATTCGGAGAGCCTGCGGCGTTTGGCGGTATGGTCGGAGAGTTCGTAATCGGGGAACGGAGCACCTGGAACGATGTCGGGGCGCATGAGATGGCTGCCTTTCTTATAGAGCAGGGAGTCACATGGTCAGAACGACGCGGAACTGCGCGTTGCCGCTCATCATACGGGCGAACGCTTCCGCCGCTTTTTCGAGCGGATATGTTTCGACCATGGGCCGCACGCCGGTCAGTTCGGCGAAGCGCAGCGTGTCCTCGGAATCGGTTGGCGTGCCAGAGGCCCAGCCTTGAATGGTTCGGCTGCCACGAATGAGCTGCAAGGGTGTGACTTCGATGGTCTCTGCCGCCGCGCCGATCACCATGAGCTTACCATTGGGCGCCAGGCCGTCGATTAGTTCCGACATCGCCTTAGAGTTCGGGGCAGTCGTCAGGATCACCTGCGCGCCACCCAGCCTTTGCAGTTCCTCGGCCGCCTTGGTGGCCCGGCTATCGATGTAGACGCTCGCGCCCAACTTCACCGCCATAGGCGCATTCGTGGGCCCGCGGCCGATGGCTGCAACCTTGTAACCGAACTTCTGAGCAAACTGGATTCCGAGATGACCCAACCCGCCAACGCCTTGTACAGCCACCAGATCGCCGGGTATAGCGCCGCTGTGCCGCAGCGCGTTGAAAGTGGTGATGCCCGCGCAGAGCAGCGGCGCGGCTTCGGCGGCGGTGAGTCCGCCGGGAATCGCCGCCAGAGCTTCCACTGGGGCAAGCATGTATTGCTGATATCCACCGTCGTAACTGATGCCCGGGATTTTCAAATTCCGGCAGTTGCGGAAATCCCCGCGCCGGCAATAAAGACAGGTGTTGTCCTGTCCGCCGTGCCAGCCCACGCCCACTCGCTGCCCCTGTCTCCAGCCGGAAACGCCTTCGCCAAGTTCATCGATGATACCCGCCACCTCGTGGCCGGGACTGCGGGGATATTGGATGCCGGGCCACATGCCTTCCTTAGTCATCAGGTCGCTGTGACAAACGCCGCAAGCCTGCACTTGAATGCGGACCTGCCCCATACCCGGCTGGGGAATCTCGCGATCCACGATTTCGAAATCCCCTCCTGGCCTTGAGATTTGCGCCGCTTTCATCGGTGCGGCTGCCGCTCTTGTTCCGGCCATAAAAGCTCCTTCTTGGCTGACGGCGTAACACGGGCGCCAACACGTTCCGCGCAGAAAAAGAGGACGCTTGGTTCAGCCAGGCGCCCAGCGGTTTTGACGTTCTAACGGATTGTCTCTCGTTAGGGTTTGCGGCGCAATTGGGAAGTGTAAGTTGGCGGACGATCATGCCGGCGGGCTTAGCCTACGGGCGTGGCTATGGCTCCATCTGTAACCTTTGGCGGGCGGTTTACGTAGAAGCTACTGAACCGCACGACCGCGGCAGACCAGGAGTATGCCTATAACCCGGTGGAAAAAATTGCCCCTCTTGGCGGGCCTCGGATGCCTTGGCACGGCTTTGTTTTCCGCCGGCGCGTGGGCCGACGATCCCGCGGTCTTTCGCAGCGATGTGGCATTGGTGCGCGTGGAAGCTCAAGTGGTGGACCGCAATAACCATGCGATTCCGGGGCTTGGCCCGGCGGATTTCGTTTTGCGCGAAAGCGGGCAGGTGCAAAGGATCGAGAGCGTGGATTCCGAAAATGTCCCGATCGACTTGTTGCTGCTGTTGGACGTGAGTGCCAGTATGCGGCCGCATATCCAAAGGATCTCGGCGGCGGCGCATGACGCGCTGCGGCAGATGCGGCCCACCGACCGGATTGCCATCATGGTGTTTGACCGCTCGACGCGGGTGCGCATGGGTTTCGGCGCGAGCCAGGAGGCGGAACAGGAACTCGAACGCCTGCTCTACGATGAGACGTTCCGGGGCGGAACGGATATTACGCTCGGAATGTACGATGCCGCGGATTTGCTCCGCAGGGAAGGGCGTCCGGAAGCCCGCAAGGCGATCGTGATCGTCACCGACGACCAAACCGAGCGCGGCCGGGATGTGGACGGCGTTTCCCGCGCGCTCAGCCGGGCCGATGCGGTGCTGAGCGCGCTGCTTGCACCCGATGCCATGCGGAACCGGGGCATGGGAGGCGGTTACCCGGGCGGCGGTTATCCAGGGGGAGGACCTCTGGGCGGGATTATTTTCGGACGGCCGCGCCGCTACCCGGGAGGCGGGGGCTACGGTTCGCATACGCAATCGGCGGGAACGCGGGAGATCGCGTTGCGCTCGGGAGGCGACAGCATGCGGGTGGACGATTCCTACGCGCTTGCGGACACGTTAGAGCGCATCCGCCAGCGCTATGCGCTGCATTTCTACCTGCCGGCCGGCGTTCGTCCCGGAGAGGAGCGTTACATCACGCTCGCACTATCGGAAGCGGCGCAAAACCGCTATCCGGGCGCGGACATCCGCTACCGGCAGTCGTATTACGCGCCCGCCACGGGCGCGGCGCCGGGCGGCGTATCGCCGGCTCCAGTGGTCGTTAGCAGCGGAAGTAACGCGCCGCCCGGTGATCCGGCCCGGCCGGTGATCAGGCGGCGGACGGCGGTGAGCCAACCGGATTCCACGGAAGGCGGCCCACTCATCCGGGATGATCCATCCACATCTTCTTCGGGTGGGGCCGCGGCTCCGGTGACTCCATCGCCCGCGGCCGCGACTTCTCAACCGGCCCAACCGGCCGCGCCCGGTTCTCCCCCGGCTCCGGGTTGGCGCGTGGCGCGTCCGGACGAGCTGCCGCAGCACTAGCTGCCGGAAAGCGGGCGAACTAACGCCTGTATTTCGGGTGGTCCCGAAGCGATTTGTGGATCGTTTTCCAGCGGTTCTTCTCTATTTTTCGGGCGTGCGCATCCTGTTCGAGAGCGTGGCGTTGCAGCTCTCGCTGCAGCTTCCGATAACTGCGCCAGCGCCCGATTTCCACCTTGCCGGTGTCAATGGCTTCCCGCACAGCGCAACCGGGTTCGGAGGTGTGGCTGCAATCCGCGAAGCGGCAGTGTTGCGCGAAGGCGGAGACATCGTCAAAGGTATCGTCCAGCGCTTCCGCGCCCGCCAGGAGTCGCAGTTCCCGCATTCCCGGATTATCGATAATGGCGCCGCCACCCGGAATGGGCAGAAGCATCCGGCTGGTGGTGGTGTGCCGGCCGCGCGAATCCGCGACTCTCACCGCTCCCGTGACCTGGCGGTTTTGACCGAGGAGGCCATTGACAATCGTGGATTTCCCAGCGCCCGACGATCCCAGCAGGGCTACTGTCCGGCTGCGGGCAATCGCGGCCAATGGGGCCACAGTCTGCACTGCGCTTAGCACGACAACGCGCGCTCCGCCGGCGCTACGCCTGGCCGCATCCACACACGCCGCGATCGAATCGCACGTATCGGCTTTGTTCAGGACGATTACCGGTTCCGCTCCACTCTCCCGAGCGAGAACGAGGTAACGTTCCAGGCGGCGCAAGTTGAAATCGCCATCCAATCCGCAGACGATCATGGCGAAATCGATATTGGCGGCGATCACTTGCCGGACAAACGTGACGCCGGCGCCGCGCCGCGCAAACTGCGTCTGCCTGGGCAGGACGGCTTCGATGAGGGCGGCTGCCGCGCCCACGGGCCGGGCGGCTACCCAATCGCCAACGGCCGGCAGGGAATCCGCGAAACGGAGGCGGCCCGCCAGGAAAGCTTCCGAGTCCTCGCCGGCGCGATCCAAGAAAACCCGATACAACTCATGCGAGGCAAACGATACACGAGCCAGCTCCGTTCCCGGAGCCGCTGTTGACAGGAAAAGTTCGCGAACGCGCGCGTCCGCACTAATTTGGTTCAAAAACATTTCTGTTCGCTCCAAAAGACACACTGCACCTCGGGATTCGTAAGGCCGTCTTTGAAGGCCGGCTCCCTGCCTCTTAGCGAACAGTCATAGGCGAGTCCGAAACAGTTATAGCACGAAGGGGCAGATTATGCGGCACGATCCGGCGGCGCCTGGCTTCACTCCAGCGGCAGCCCGGTGTAATTCTCCGCGAGGCTGGTCATGGCGGCGCGCGAGCTGGTGAGGTAATCCAACTCCGCCAATTGCCGTTTGCGCTCGAACTCGCCCTCATGGTGAAAGCGATGCAGCATCGAAGTCATCCACCAGGAGAAGCGCTGCACTTTCCAGATACGGCGCAGGCAGATTTCGGAATAGCGCGCCAGCAGGTCTTCCCTTCCCGAGCGGTAGAATTCGGCGATGGCGCGCGCGAGCACGGCCACATCGGCCACCGCCAGATTCAATCCCTTGGCTCCGGTGGGCGGAACGATATGCGCGGCATCGCCCGCCAGAAACAGGCGCCCGAATTGCATCGGTTCCACGACGAAGCTGCGCATGCCGGTTACACCCTCTTGCAGAATGGGGCCCACAGTCGGGGCCCAGCCATCGGCGGTGGAAGAACGTAGCAGCAGTTCGTCCCAAATGCGGGCGTCCGGCCACTCATCCAGATCCTCATCCGGCTCGCACTGCAAATACAACCGGGTGATCGTGGGGGAGTCCATCCAGCCCTTCGCCTGAAGCTGCTGATTTACGTCCCGTTTGATCTGGTCGACCCAGAGCTCGTTTCCGGCGTACGCTCGCAGCCACGAATAGGCGTGGTATGCCGCAAAATCGGTCGAGTGGCTATAGTCTGTGCTGACTTGAATGGCCGCACACCCTGCGGCAAACACAATCAACGCCGCGGGCACAAGAATTTGAGAGTTTGTTATGAATGTCCTGCGAAGTCGCATTCGTTGCCCTTTCTGCAGTTGGAAACTACAACCGGAAGACCAGACGGTTAAGGTTGAGGCGGGTCCGCAGCATACCGGAAACGCGAGTCGTCCGATTTGCGTCGAAACCGGCTGATGAGGGTGTTCCCGCTCACTTTACTGGTATCTTTTCTGGCCGCCGCGCAAGGTTCAAATAGCGCGATGCTGAAGATTCCCCCGCAAAAGGTCTCCTTCGATCTAAACGGCGTGCCGTTGGCGATCACAGCTTGGGGGGAGGTTTCTACCGTCGGTTCCGGAGTGATTCGCCTGAGCCTGATCGCCGATGTAAACGACCTCGAGGTGAACATCACGCCGCTACTCCGCGCGCAACTGAATCGTTCGGAGCGCTGCGGGGAACGGCTGTCGGTAGAAAGTGCATCGCTTGCTCCTGCCAGACCGGCCGCTAATCTGACGGTGAATGTGCATTATGAACGGTGGGGGTGCGCTAAGGTGCTGGGGAAGGAAGTGGTCAAGCGGCTGGCGGGCGGGAACGGAATCGTGGTCACACGATTGATTCCGTCAGCCGGGCCGAGCGGCATCGTCCTGAATGGCGAGGTAGAAAAGATCGACGCGGATGGGTCGCTAGGCGAGTTGCTGCGCACGGGGTCCTTGGGTACATCGATTCGGGAGAAGATCGGGCGCAGTATCGAGTCGGCCATACGCAGGGTTGGAAACTTCGATTCGCTGTTGCCGCCCGCAGTTGCCAGCATGGTGCAAGTCCGCGAGATCGAGTTTATGGAGGGGCAAGAAGGCCGCCTCTGGCTGGACTTGCACGGAGAAGCGAGCATCACACCGGAGCAGTTCCGGGTTTTGGCGAGCCAACTTCGGCGGTAGACTCATCGTATGCTCGCTTCCGTGACCCGGCGCGAAATTCTGCAGTTTGCAGGAAGCATGTGTGCCGCGAAATGCTTGTACGCGCAGGAGCAACCGGTATTTTCCACCGATGTAAAGGTGGTCAACATCCTGGCAACCGTGAGGAACAAGAGCGGTGCGCTCGTGGGTAATCTGAGCCAGGATGATTTCTTGCTCCTCGAGGAGGGCCGCCCGCAGATGATCCGCTATTTCGCGCGCGAGAGCAATCTGCCGCTAACGCGCGCATGCTGAACAGGCTGAAGCCGCGGTCGTGCCAGGTGTACACGAGTTCTTCCGAGGAAGGCGCCGCCTCGGCCAGGATGCCGAGCCACGCAAATGGGTAGACGCGGTCGTAGATTTTGAGAACGGCCTCGGGTATAGAGGCGCGCGCGATGCCGTGGAAGCCGTCGCATCCCCCGATGAAATCGCAGATGAGTTCGCGCTCCATGCCCTCTTTCCGGTAACGGATGCGCGGAGAAGCGCTGCCATCGCCTGCGAGCGAGACATCTTCGACCTCAAAAAGAATGGGCCGCCCGGAATCGAGCCGCGCCTGAACCAGATCCTTGATCAGTTCGTGCTGAGCGTAGACGGTGATGGCGCGGCCACCGGTAAGCGCGGTCTATCGACGTGATGGCGGCAGCCGCCGAAGCTCAAATAGATTCCACGGTGCACCAGCCCCTGGCGGCAGCCGCGCGCCGACGCCGGTATCCGATAGGAGGTCAACCGTAGTTTGCTCCAGCACTCCCGCGCGGACGCGGCTTTCAATGTATTCGCGGCCGCGGGATTCGAGCACCACCGAATCGATGCCATTCAAATGCAGGAGATGCGAAAGCATCAAGCCGGCCGGGCCCGCGCCGATAATTCCAACCTGGGTACGCATGGGGACGCTACCCAGCTTAATCCGAATGCGCCAGAGGGCGGCCGGAGCGATTAGTAGAGCGAGGGGTAGGCCTGCCGCATTTCCGCCGCTTCCCGCCGGGCGATTTCGATCTGCACCAGCGGCCCCTTGCCTATGCCGGGGCAGTAGGATTTCGCCCGATTCCATTCCCGCCGGCTCTCCACCAGTTCGGGCCAGAAGGGGAAGGCGCGGCATTGCGCCGGTTTCGCCGGATGGATGGAACAGCCGCCCGCCTCGAGAAAGTGGCAGCGGGAATCGCGCGGCGTGCGCAACCGCAGCAGATGCCGCGCGCGGTAGACGTACTGCCGCTCGAAAGCTTCCGGGGTCATTCCGAGAAAATCCGCTGCCCGCGCCAGATCGCTTTCCGTGAGATACACGAAACCCGGCTGGCGGCAGCACTCCGTGCATCCCCTCTGGCACTCGAAACGCAGCCCTTCGGCCATTGGTTCATTGTAGCCGCCGGATTTCACCCCGGCCACGAGCCGCCGAAGCCCGAACGGCCGGTAAGTATGCAAACCAGTTCGACACAGTGCGGCAGCCGGTCGGGAGAGCGGTCCTCCGGATCGTGCAGTGTGGCGATCAGCAACCGCCCGCATTCCCGGCACCGGTGGCTCGGCGAAACGATCCCGATTACCCGAATGTATTGATGCTCTTTGCGTAACTGCTGGGCGAACGAACACACCCGTTCGCACGCGCAGTTCATAATCAGCAGGCTCAAGTCCGGCCGGATCGCGGACAGAACCTCTTCGGCCTCTCGGACCGAAGTAGCCGGAATCACGGCAATGCCCCGCACCTTGAGGCTTTCCGCGAACGCAAACATAAAGCCCAGGTCGCGGTCGATCAGGAGAATGTTGGTCATCGCTAGGGGCAATTCCCTCGTTTGTGAGCCGCGAGCACACGAATACCTCGCTGCTGCCGTGAGTACCATTCTAAACGTTAACTAAAGTTCTGCTTTTGGGTTACGGCTCAACAACGCCCTGCCCGGAAGCGGCGCGGTTCGGCTCCCACAAAGTTTCCGAAGTCCCCGTGACGTGGCTTACCCAGCGGCTCCAAACGAACAATGCATCGCTCAACCGGTTGAGGTAGCGAACAGTTTCGGGCGGGACCGCGCTGCCGGCATTCTTCTCCCGGCGGGCCAGTTCCACGCAAGCCCTTTCCGCGCGCCGGCAAACGGTGCGGCAAATGTCCAAATCGGCATTTAGACGGCTGCTGCCCGCCAGCACGAATGAGCGCAGAAGAGGCAGCTCGCGGTTCATGCGGTCGATTTCGGCCTCGAGCTGCGCCACCTCCGTTTCCGTAATGCGCGCCTGCCGTGGGTGCACATCCTCGGGCAGCGTAGCCAGAATGGAGCCAAGATTGAAGAGCTCGTGCTGTACCCGCAGCAAAATCGCCACGAGCGGCCCAAGCAGGGGCATATTGGGAACCAGCTCATTTGCCGTCACGCGGGCAGCACCCACGAAGGAATTCAGTTCGTCCACGGCGCCGTATGCCGCTATGCGCGCGTCGTCTTTGGCCACGCGTTGCCCTCCGGCGAGAGCAGTCTCGCCCGAGTCGCCGCGCCGCGTATAGACGCGATTGATGGCCAGCCGCGGATCGTCAAACGGTTGTTCACTCATATCGTTTCGAGTGTATGATAAATTACAGTACTTCCTAGCTCTAACATGCGTTCCGGCTGGACGATTTGCCTGCTGGCCATTCCGGCGCTCCTGTCTATGGCACGCGCCGCGGAACCAAAACCGGACCGGAAGAAAGCACCGGCCGCGATGGAACGTGCCGCGCGGTCCGATCAGGAGGGCCGCACGCAAAATGCCATTGCGGCATACACAGAAGTTCTGTCGGGCGATCCCGATAACGTTGCCGCCCTGCGCGCCCGCGCCAGGGACTACGCGGCCGAAGGAGACACAGCCAAAGCGCTGGCCGACTTCGATCAGATCGTAAGACTGCAGCCTTCCGACGCCGCATCCTTCGCCGCGCGCGCCGATTTTCTCCGTGAAAACAAACAGTTCGATCGGGCCATCGACGATTACAATCGAGCCCTCGCGCTGGGCCTCAAGCGCACCGAAATCTACAATGCGCGCGGCCTTGCCTACACCGGCTTAAAACAGTACGACAAAGCCATTCAGGACTTTAGCGAGGCCATCCGCCTGCGCCTGGATAATCCGGAGCCATACAAGGGCCGGGGGATGGCGCGGGCGGCGCTGGGACAACACGCGGATGCGATCGACGATTTCGATCTCGCCATCAGCCGCAAGCCCGATTTCGAGCAAGCTTACGTAGAGCGCGCGCTTTCCTATATCGCCATCGGCGAATACCAGCGCTCTTTGCGCGATCTGCATGCCGCCCTGGAACTCGATTCTAAAGACGTTCGGGCCTGGAGAACGCGCGCGGCGGTCGAAGAGCAGTTGATGGATTTTCCAAGCGCCGCGGCCGACTTCAGCCAGGCCATCCAGCTCGATCCGCGCGATGCGCGGTTGTACCTGGCGCGGGGCGCGGTTTATGTGCAGATGGAAAAACTGGATGAGGCGTTTCGGGACCGAGACCGTGCTGTCGAGCTCGCTCCGGACATGGCGCAGGCTTATGTCGCCCGCGGCAGTTCTTACCATTTGTTGGGCCAGCCGGAAAAAGCCCTGGAGGATCGCAACACAGCCGTCCGGCTCGACCCGCACGACCCGCTGAATTGGGAAGCCCGTGGCTTCGGTTATTACGATATGGGGCGGTTCCGGGAAGCCATCGCGGATCTCGAGCAGGCGCGCAAGCTCGATCCCGCGAACCCGGAAATCGCCGGTTTGTTGGCCGGGGCACAAGCTAAATGGAAGGAGCAATCGGCCGCGCAAGCACAGCCTCAAGTCCAAGCTCAAGCTACCGCGCCGGTGCAAACCGCTCCAGAACCGCAACCGCCGCGGCCCGAACCTACACGTTCGGCAGTGATTGCCGCCACGCCGGCAACTCCCGCGGCAGCTCCTCCGTCAATTCCGAATGCTGCGCCCAGACCGCCCGCCGGCAATGCCGCCGTTTACCATGCCCGCGGGCGCAAACTCATTGAGCAGGAAAAATTCGCCGAAGCAATCGAGCAGCTCAATATGGCGATTCAAATCGACCCTTCGATGGCGCTGGCATACAACGCTCGCGGATTCGCCTATCTCCGCCTCAAACAATACGCCTCCGCCATTGCCGATTTCGATGCTGCTATCCGCCTGAATCCGGCATATGCCAACGCGTACACAAACCGCGCCGCCGCCCGGCGAGCCAGTGGAGACAAATCCGGTAGCAGTGTGGATCAGGCGAGAGCGCTCTCGTTGACTCGCGCAACTGCCCGCTAGGGTACAATCGGTCCACACAGGAAATCCCACAGCATGCGTATCCTCTGGCTTTCTCTTCTGGCCTTTCCGGCGGCGCTTTTCGCCCAAGATCCCGTGCAACTCAGCCCGGATTACAAGGTTGAAATCGACAACCCCTCGGTGCGCGTGCTGCGCGTCAAACACGCTCCTCACGCGAAAATTGCCATGCACGATCATCCCGCATGCGTGGCCGTGTGTCTGACTGACTTGCACGAGAGGCTCACATTGCCCGATGGCTCCACGCGCGAAGTGTCGCTCAAAAAGGATGACGTGGCCTATAACCCAGCCACCAAACATGCGGAAGAGAACCTCTCGGATCAGCCCCTGGAAGCTGTCATCATCGAGCTGAAACCGGGGGCGCCGAAATTGAACGGCTGGCCCGTAAAGCTCGATCCCGTTAAGCTCGATCCCGAGCATCACCTCGTGCCTTTCGAGAACGACCGCGTGCGCGTGCTGCGCACCATCCTCGAACCGCACCTTCGCAGCCCAAGGCACCAGCATCCGTCTTACGTGGTGGTGTACCTCACGGAGCTCCACACCACCATGGCGCTCTCCGATGGACGGGTGGTGGATAACCCGCGCCGTCCCGGCGAAATCGCCTGGCGCGATCCGCTGGAGCATGTGACCGAGAATATCGGCGACCACACCGCGATGGAAATTCAGGTGGAGCTGAAGTAAGCTCTACGGCGGCCTGAGCGGAATATACTAGCGCTCATGGGCGCTAGCCATGGCAATTAACCTCAAACCTGTGGATGTGGCCGTGGTGGGCCTGGGCGCGGCCGGTGGCGTGGCCGTCCTCCCCCTCTGCCGCGCCGGAATGAAAGTAGCGGGCATCGAAGCCGGCACGTGGATGGATCCCCACAAGGATTTCAAGCCCGACGAAATCCACAACAATGTTCGCGGCCTGGTCACCACCGGAAGTAAAATCCGCCGCGAAGCTCCCACAGTCCGTCATAGCCTCATCGAGAAGGCCCGTCAGGGCGCGCCCAGTCCGATGATGAACGCCATCGGCGGCACTTCCATCCATTACCACGCGCAAAGCTGGCGGCTGAAGCCATGGGACTTCAAAACCGTGAGCGAAGTGACCAAGCGCTACGGCCGAAGCTATTTGCCGAAAGGCAGCACGCTTGAGGACTGGCCGATCGGCTGGGAAGATATCGAGCCCTATTACGACATTGTCGAACACGAGGTGGGCGTCTCCGGCAAGGCCGGTAACATTCAAGGGAAACTCGATAAGGCCGGAAACATTTTCGAGGGGCCCCGCCGGCGTGAATATCCCATGCCGCCGCTGCGCACCTGCGATTACCTCGAGCACATGAAGAAGGCCGCGCGCTCGTTGGGGTGGAACCCGTTTCATTCCCCGGCGGCCATCAATTCGGTTCCACACGATGGCCGCGGCTCGTGCGGCTATCACGGATACTGCGATCGCGGCGGCTGCCATCTCGAAGCCAAGAATTCCACTTGCTTTTCCACCATCCCCAAGGCGCAAAAAACCGGCAACCTCGCGATTTTCGATAACGCGCAAGTCACCCGCATCGTGGCCGGCCGCAACGGAAAGGCCGCCGGCGTTCTTTATATTCGCGGCGGCATGGAATACTTCCAGCCTGCCAAGGCGGTGCTGGTCGGCTCCTACACCTATGAGAACGTGCGGCTGCTGCTGCTTTCGAAATCGAAGGATTTCCCCAAAGGCCTGGCAAACAACCGCGGCCAGGTCGGACGTCATTATTTCGGGCACTGGGACGCGCAGGCCGGCACCGGCGTCAACGCGCTGTTTCCCATGGACCTGAACATTTGGTACGGCGCCATCCTTTCGCAAGGTGTGGTAATCGACGAATGGGCCGACGACAGCTTCGATCACACCGGGCTCGGATTCATCGGCGGAGCCAGCATGACGGTCTACACCGAAAAGCATCCGATTGCGTCCGCCGCCGGCGGCACCTTCGGCGAAGCCCCGCTGTGGGGTTCGAAGTGGAAGGCCTGGGTGCATCAGAACGCCGGGCGCACCGCCTCCGCCTATTTGCAAGTTAATACCTTCCCCTACGAGACCACGTTCCTCGATCTCGATCCCGAAGTAAAAGATCCGCTGGGTGACCCGGTCATCCGCGTTACCACCATGACGCGCGAAAACGAGCGCGCCGCCGCGCTCTACGCGCAGAACAAAATGGAGGAGTGGTTCAAAGCCGCGGGCGCCGTGGCGGTTTCGAAGGGCAACCCGAACGGCCCGAACCTGAGCACCCACACCTACGGCGGCACCCGCATGGGCGACAATCCCGAAACCAGCGTGGTCGATAAATGGGGCTTCGCGCATGAGGTGGCGAACCTGGGGATGTTGGGCGGATCGGTTTTCGGAACCAGCGGCGCGCGCAATCCCACGCTGACCATTCAGGCCCTCGCCTGGCGCACTGCCGAACACCTGGCCAGGAACTGGCGCTCCATCGCGGCCTAAGCGGGCAAGCGCAATGGACATCAACCGCAAAGCCCCCGTTGTCGCATCTGCGGAAGGTCCCATTCGAGCGCCGCTCGATCTGGTCTGGGCGGTTCACACAGACATCGCCGCGTGGGCGGCGTGGAATCCCGATGTGCAATCTGTGGCGATCGACGGGCCGGTGCGGCCCGGAACGCAATTCCGCTGGAAATCGGGCGGGGCAACGATTATTTCGAAAATCGAGGAAGTGGAACCACGCCGGCGCATCGTATGGACCGGCCGCGCAGTCGGGCTTCGCGCGGTTCATGTCTGGACATTCGCCGGGCAGGATGGCGGCGTCTGGGTGCGCTCGGAAGAGTCGTTCCAGGGCCTGATCGCTGTACTGTTCGGCGGCGCCATGCGGCGGAGGCTGGGCTCCGCTTTGCAAAGGGGTGTGGTCGCGTTGAAGAAAGAATGCGAGCGGCGCGTACAATGAGCATTGTGACTCCCGCCGGCCGTCTTCGCCAGCTCCTCAGCACAGAAGAGATGCTCATCGCCCCAGGCGCATACGATGCCATTACCGCGCGCATGATCCAGCAGGCCGGTTTTTCGACCGTCTATATGACGGGCGCGGGAACGGCAGCCACCCTGGGCTATCCCGATTACGGTTTGGTCACCCTGACGGAGATGGCGGCGAACGCGGCGCGCATCGCGGCATCGAGCGGCCTGCCCGTGATCGCCGATGCGGACACCGGTTACGGCAATGAACTGAACGTGGTCCGTACCGTGCGCGAATACGAACGGGCGGGCGTGGCGGGTTTGCACCTAGAAGACCAGGGCTTCCCCAAGAAATGCGGCCATCTGGACCGCAAGGAGGTAATCCCGCTCGAACCGTACCTGGCCAAAATTCGCGCCGCGACCGCCGCGCGCCAGGACCCGGATTTCCTGATCATCGCCCGCACGGATGCGCGCGCCGTGCTAGGTTTCGCGGAGGCCATCCGGCGGGCCAACGCCGCGCTCGAGGTCGGCGCCGATATGGCGTTCGTGGAAGCGCCCGAAACTCTGGAAGAAGTCTCGGCGGTACCCAAGCTGGTCAACGGCCCTTGCCTGCTCAACCTGGTGTGGCGCGGCAAAACTCCGGAGATCGCGCTCGACGATGCGCAGTGCATGGGATATAAACTGGCGATTCTACCCGCGCTCCTCTTCACGGCCGCGATCGGCGCCTGCGATCGGATGCTACAGCAACTGCGCCGCTTTCGGCGCCATCCTTTGCCCATTGCGGACATCACGGTGAAGGAGACGTTTGCGCGACTGGGCGCTGGCGAATGGGACCAACTGCGCGTGACGGGCCAGGCGGACTGATGGGGCGCTTCGAATCGACGGTGGGGTTTTACGATCGCTACCGCGAGCCATATCCAGCCGAATTCTTCGCGGAAGTGGCCGGCCGTCTGGGCTTCCAAGGCATGGAGCGGCTGCTGGATATCGCCTGTGGCCCCGCGCCGCTCGCCATCGGCTTCGCGCCTTACGTACGTTCGGCCGCGGGCGTTGATCCGGAACCCTCCATGCTGGCTGCGGCCCGGCGACTGGCCGGCGAGGCCGGCGTGCAAGTAGAACTGATCGAATCGCGCCTCGAGGACTTGCCTGTCCAAGCCGGTGTCTTCCAAATCGCAACCATCGGCCGTGCATTGCATTGGCTGGATCGGGAAGCCGCGCTCCCCGTCCTGGAGCGGGTGATCGTTTCCGGCGGATACATGCTGGTGTGTGGCGCCCTCTCGATCTATGGGCCGGAGAATCCCTGGGCGAAGGCATTCCATGATCTCCGCCACGCCTGGTCCGAGGACCCTTCGGATCGCCGCTACCGCGTCGACGTGGATGCCTGGTTTATGGATTCGCCCTTCCAAAAGCTGGAAGAGATTTCGGTGACCTATCGCCAGAGCGTCGCGCTCGAAAGCCTCATCGGCCGTGCGCTCTCTATGTCCACCACCTCTCCAGCCGTGCTGGGAGAGCGCCGCGCGGAATTCGAGGCGGCGCTGCGGGCCGCGCTCGAACCATTTGCCGAAAACGGAATCCTGGCCGAGGAAGTGCGCGCCCGGGCGCAGGTGTTCCGCCGAAGTCCTCTTAAAATCGACTAGCCGAAAGCGAAATATGCGAACCATTACTCTCGAAGAGCACTTCGCCACACCGGGATTTTTGAAGGGGCCTGGCAGCGGGATCATCGAGCGCGCTGCCAGGCAGGGCGGCCGCCTGGCGCGGATCGCCGCGCAGCTCCAGGATGTGGACGAACTGCGCATCGTGGAAATGGATGCGGCCGGAATCGAAATGCAGGTATTGTCGCTCAGCTCTCCCGGTGTGGAGCAGTGCGTGGCTGCCGAAGCCGTGGAACTGGCTCGGGAAGCCAACGAATTCGTGGCGGCGGCCATGAAGCGCCATCCCAAACGGTTCGGCGGCTTCGCCACGCTGCCCACCGCCGATCCTCCCAGAGCCGCCGAGGAACTGGAGCGCGTCGTGGGCCAGTACGGCTTCCAGGGCGCGCTCATTAACGGCCACCATCGCGGCCGCTATCTGGACGACCCCATCTTCTGGCCCATCCTGGAGCGCGCCGTGGCCTTGCGCGTGCCTATCTACCTCCACCCCACCGAGCCGCCGGAGACGGTGCTGGCCGCTTCCTATGCCGGCTTCTCGCCGGAAGTCGCCTATATGTTCGCCACAGCCGGCTGGGGCTGGCATATCGAAACCGGCGTGCATGTGCTCCGCATGATTCTTGGAGGGGTCTTCGATCGCTTCCCCGAGCTCGAAATTATCATCGGCCACATGGGCGAGGCACTGCCCTTCATGCTGCAGCGCGCCGACATCATGACCCCGGAGATTACGGGTTTACAGCGGCCCATCAGCGCCTACCTGCGCGGGAATGTGCACTACACGTTCAGCGGATTCAACTTTACGCCCACCTTCCTCGACCTGCTGCTCGAAGTGGGCGTGGATCGCATCATGTTCTCCGCCGATTATCCCTACGCATCCATGACGCAAGCCCGCGCGTTTCTCGATCGGCTGCCCGTAAGCGACGCCGATAGGGAGCGCATTGCCCACGGCAATGCCGAGCAGCTCATGAAATTTCCGGGCCGCGATCGTTAGGGACCTCATCCAGCGCAGGCTCCCACCTGCTTCACTCCCAGCGCAGCGCAACCACCGGGTTCACCTTTGCCGCGCGCCATAACGGAATCGATGTCGCTAGAAACGCGGCGAACGCCAGAACGGCGATGCTGATGACCAGCGTAACGGGATCGGTAACTGCGACGCCAAACAGCAGGCTCTTCAAAGCCTGAGCGGAAGCAAGGGCCATGGGAGCCCCAATGATCAGGCCGCTTAGCACCAAAATAAAGCTCTCCCGCGCAAACAGCCCTGCCACTTCGCGCCTCTGCGCACCGACCGCAAACCGAATGCCGATCTCCCGCGTTCGGCATACGACGGAATACGCCACTACGCCGTATAATCCGATCGCAGCTAACAGCATGGCGAGCGCGGCGAACAGCGTCGAAAGGTATCCGAGAATCCGCTCGGTTTTGAGGTTCGCCGCCACGTCAAGATCAAGCGTATGCACGGAATATACGGGCAATCCATGGTCGATGCTGTGTACCGTTCCCAGTAATAGCGGAATGACATGTCGCGGATCGTTCGTAGTTCTCGCGAGAAGTGTCAGCCCCGAAGTCTGGCTTTGTTTCTCGGGAAGGTACACGGTCTCTTGCGCGCCTTTACGAATGTCCTGATCGCGCGCATCCGAGACAACCCCCACAATCTCCAACTCGCCTCCGCCCTGTCGCAACTTCTTTCCAACCGGGTCGCGCCCGCCAAAATAGTGGCGAACAAACTTTTCGTTGACGATAGCAACCCGAGGGCCGCTCCGGTTGTCCCGTGCCTCGAAATCTCGACCACCGATGAATGACTGCCCCAATGTCGCGAAGTAATCGGGGCTGATGAAGTTAAAAGCTACTACGGGCTCGCGCGCTGCTTTGTCCCCCACACCCGCCGGCGTGTAGCCCGGCACCTCGACGCTCATCGAGATTCCCATCGAACCATTAGGCGGACTCGCCACGAGGCTGGCGGTCTTCACACCAGGTAATGTGCGCACGCGCTCCAGCATCTGGTCGAAAATGGCTGCAACTTCAGCGGCCGAGTGGCCGCTGGCTCCGGGATCGACATTGAGGGCAATCACCCGATCCGGCTGAAACCCGAGATCCACCGTGGCGAGGGTTCGCAGCGTTCGCGTCAGCAGACCGGCAGCGAAAACGATGATCAGTGAAAGCGCGATCTGAAACACCACCAGGCTCCGGCGGAACAGCACTCGCGCTGGAGGTCCGCTCGCGCCCGATCCCTGTTGCAGGGCTGGGAGCAAATCGGGCCTTGTGGCCTGCCAAGCCGGTAGCAATCCAAAGAGGATGGCCGTTACGGCGGATAAGAGAATGGAAAACACAAGAACAGCGGGGTCCGGCTCCAGATGCAGTGCGTATACCGCCGCCCGCCCAGCGTTCAGAAACGCGAGTAACGTGCGGGAGATCCAGAATGCCAGCATAATGCTGGCCAATCCACCGCCAAACGCGATTAGGAGGCTCTCCGCGAGGAGTTGGCGGATCAGCCGCCACCGCGAAGCGCCGATCGCAAGCCTCAGCGCAAATTCTTTGGCGCGCGCCTGTGACCTGGCTAACAGCAGGTTGGCTAGATTGGCGCATGTCAGCAGCAACACCAGCGCTACCACCGCCATCAGCACGATTACAGGGCGCCCGAACGACGAGCGCATCGGGTTGATCCCTTGGCTGCCATCGTCCAGCACCAGCGTCCGCTTGCGCCAATCCGGTTCCTGTCGTTGAATCTCCGCTTCCGCTTGAGCGCGGCTGATACCAGGCTTCAACCGCGCCATCGGTGTCATCCACGATAAGGTCTTCAGCCAGTCCACACCCGAACCGGCACCGAACGCGGGCATGAAATCTCCGAAACGCGTCGCCGGAACCGCCACGTCAAATCGCTGTTGCAAGGCGGCGCCGTAGAACCCCCGCGCTGTGACGCCCAAAACATGATAACTATGCCCATTCAGGAAAACAGTTCGCCCGATCACGGCTGAACTGCCGGCAAATTCGCGCTGCCACAGTGCATAGCTCAAAACGCATACCGGATTGGCGTCTGCATTGCGAACATCGTCGTCGTCGAATAATCTTCCGGCGGCTGGTTGCACTTCCAGCGTGCGGAAATACTGGCCGGTCACCATCTCCCCATCAATCCACTCGGCCGAATCGCCATTTGCTGAGAAATTTACCGGCCGAGTGGACCATCCAAAGATCCCGTCCAGTACCGTGTTTCGTTTCGCTATCTCGTCAACGCTACTCAACTTCCAAACGGCGCCGCGGCGTTCCCCATGGTCGATATACGAGAATTTGACCAGCCGTTCGGGATGCGGCGCCGGCAGTTGCTTGAGCAAGATCGCATTGACAAAAGAGAATATTGCCGTGTTGGCGCCTACGCCGATGGCCAGCGTAAGAATCGCCGTCAACGCAAATCCCGGATTCTTGCGGAGCGCCCTCAGCGCATAGAAAGTATCTTTCAGAAGCCATTCCAAGGACCGGAGGCTGCTGGCTTCATAGCAATCGTGCTTCATCTGAGCGACCCCTCCAAACTGGCGTCTTGCGGCATATTCGGCCTCTCGTTGGGTCATTCCCTGGCTGACAAACCGTTCCGTCAGCAAGGTCAGGTGATACTCGAACTCGTCGCTTAAATCTTGCTCCAGGCGGCCGCGCGTAAATGTTGCGGAAATCCTGGCCGCCGCGGATTTGATTCCTGAAAACACGCTGCCTACCGTTGCCCTTCATCAAGCTGCAATATGCGAAAAATCAGGCCGGAGATACGTTCCCAACTCTCTTTCTCGCGAGCGAGTCTTTTGCGGCCAGCCGCCGTTATGGAATAATACTTGGCCCGCCGGTTATTCTCAGAGGCGCCCCACTTGGCGGAAATCCATCCGTTCTGGCTTAGCCGGATTAACGATGCATAAACAGTGCCCTCGTTGAGCTTAACCAGGTCTTCGCTGATCTGTTCGATTCGCCTTGCAATGCCGTAGCCGTGCAGCGGCCCTAGTGCATCGAGTGCCTTCAAGATCATCAAATCGAGGGTGCCCTGGAGCAGCTCTGATCGGTGCTCGGGATTCTTCCTTTGGGCCATCCAAAGGAAGTATACTACCGGATCGGCGCGCCGCCAACAGGGCCGCGACCGTTAGGGAGCGGTCCGCCCTCGTAAATCACCCCGCGCGCAACCAACTCATCCAACTCTCTATCCCCTACCCCCGCCAGTTCCCGCAACGTGCTGCGCGTATGCTCGCCGAGCGCCGGCGCGGGCATTCCCGGCGCCCCGGGGGTCGCCGAAAGCTTCACGGGCGTACCGGTCACGCGATGGGGGCCGGCCACCGGATGATCGATCACCGGGAACATCTCCCGCGCAGCGCATTGCGGGTCCATGGCCACATCTTCGAACGTGCGCACCAGAGAAGCCGGAATGCCGGCCGCATGCAGCCTCTCCATCCATTCCGCCGCTGCCCGCCGGCGGAAAATCTCGTCCAGCAGACGCTCCAGGACGGCGCGATTGCGGATGCGCTGCGCATTGCTGGCGTAATCCGGATGGCTAATCAGGTCCGGCCGGTCAAGCGCGCGGCAGAAGGCAGCCCACAGCTTCTCGCTTCCCACCGCGACCGCGATCGCGCGGTCACACGCATGAAACACACGATAGGGCACGAGCGTGGGGAACGCCGTTCCCATGGGCTTCGGCACGACGCCGCTGCCCAGATAGCTCATGTAATTGGAGCTCATGGTGGAGATCATGCCATCGAGCATGGCAACATCCACATACTGGCCCTCGCCGGTAGTCTCCCGCGCGCGCAGCGCGAGCAGAATTCCGATTACGGCGAACAGCCCGGCGGTCACGTCGGTAACGCCATAGCCGCAGCGGACGGATTCGCCTTCGGCCGTGCCGGTAATGCTGAGTAAGCCGGAGGCGGCCTGCATCACCATATCCATGGCGGTTTCGTCGCGCGAGGGGCCTTGCTGCCCGTAGCCGGAGATCGAGCAATACACGAGGCGGGGATTGCGCCGCCGCACGGTTTCATAGCCCAGGCCGAGCCGCTCCATCGAGCCGGGGCGGAAGTTTTCGATCAGCACGTCCATACAGTCGATCAGCCGTAGACACAGATCGCGTCCTTCCGGCCGCTTCAGGTCAATGGAAATACCGCGCTTGCCCCGGTTCAATCCAAGGAAAACACTGGCTTCCCCGCCCGCGAATGGCGGTCCCCAACCGCGGCCCATATCGCCGGAACGAGCTTCCAGTTTGTACACTTCCGCCCCGTAGTCGGCCAGCAGCAGCGTGCAGTACGGGCCTGCCAGGGCGTGTGAGAAATCGAGTACGCGGATGCCTTCGAGAGGGCCCGGCATTCTTCCCATCTGCGGTACATTCTAGCCTGCTAGGCTGATTGCATCTCCTATGATTTTCCCGAACCAGGGTGTCCGCCCGGAACCGCGCTGGCCCGCCGTCATCGCTATCGTAGCGATTGCCGGCGTGCGCTTTGCCCTGCCCAACGCTTTGAGCCTCGGGCCGGATTGGGTGCTGGCGCCCGTCATCGCGTTGCTGCTTCTGCTCATTTCCCTATTTCACCGTATGGGCAGGACCGGCGCGAATCAGACCGCCAGTTACCTGCTGCTGGTGATCGTCACCGCGGATATGATCGCATCGCTCGCGCTGCTGATCATGCGCCTGCCGGCGCATCGGGAAACGCCGCGGCAATTGCTCGTCGCGGCCATCGGCATCTGGACCAGCAACGTGCTGGTCTTCGCCTCCTGGTACTGGCGCCTGGATGGCGGCGGCCCCAACGCGCGCGACCGCCGCAAAAGCCACAACTCCGGCGCTTTCCTTTTCCCCCAGATGCAAATGCGCGATCAGAACTGGAAGCCCGGATTCGTCGATTACCTGTTTCTGGCCTTCAACACCAGCACGGCATTTTCGCCCACCGACGTGCCGGTGCTTTCCCGCTGGGCCAAGGTGATGATGATGGTCCAGTCTTCGATTTCGCTGGGCACGGTGGTGATTCTCGCCGCTCGCGCGGTGAATATCCTCTGAGTCAATATCGGTGCGGCTCTGGCTTTCGCGGCCTTCAACTGCGGGCGGCTTTCAACTTCACCCACCACATCGCTGCGAACAGCCCCAGGCCCAGGGCCCCCAGCCAGATCGTAGATGGTTCCGGCACTTCGCTGGGATCGCTCCAGGCATACTCGAACGTGAACGCGCGGGTCATAGCGGGAGCGGCCGATTCGTAATCGAGTGTGACTGCCGTGATCTTCCCTTGCTGCACAACCTGGCTGAAATCGAAATTCGGCAGGGCCACATAGTCGATCAGAATGGGCGAACTGGCCGCGTACCACGAGGGCATGCCCGCGCCGATTCCTGCCTGCGCGAACTGGTAGTCCTGCCCGCTCGTCACATCGGAGAATCCGATCGGAAGACCCGCTTGTACGGAAGCGAACGCCGCGATGCCGGAACCCGTGGCGCCCATGGTTGTGAAGTCCAAAACCGCTGGGAGCTGGCCGTTCACTTCCTGGCCATCGGCGAATGCCGCATTGGTGAAGACGGGATTGGGGAACGCTGTGAATGCGAACAGGAGTAGAATCGGCAGCAGCTTCGTAGTGGCGCTCCCCAGCCTCATATTTCAAAGGTAAGTTCCGCGCCCCGCAGCCCACAAGACCTCATCCCGAAACGCTCGTGCGGAACCCCACACCACCGCCGTGCAAGCGTGTGTTACTTTCCTCAACCTTGGATACGTTTCGCGATTTCGCCCAGAAACAGACTCTCGCGCTCCACCACCAGTTCCACTTCTAACCAATAAATGGGAAGCGGCGCCGCCAGTTCGCTCGCCTCCTCGCACAGGTTCACCGCATCCTTGGCGGTGGTAATCAGCGCGCCGGCGCCCCGCTCGCGCGCCTGGGCGGCCATCCATTTCACCTCCTGCGGGCGATAACGGTGATGGTCGTCGAATTTCACCCAGTCCACCAGCGGGATATCCAGGCGCTCGAGCAGGCGGCGGAACGACTCCGGATTCCCTACACCGCAAAAGGCTGCCGCTTTTCCAAATGGCGGCCGCGCGGCTTCGTGCCGTTCCCCGCTTCGCTGTGCGACCCATGCTCGCGGTTCCAGACGCGAGAGGAAAACCGGCGCTTGCCGGTTCCAGCGCCGCAACTCATGTTCGATGGCCGGAGCCAGGTCGTTCAAATCCGAGCGGCTGATCACAAACATGTCCGCCCGCGCCAGTCCCTCCAGCGGTTCCCGCAGCCGGCCCAGCGGAAATACCCTTCTCCCGCCAAACGGATCGAGCGCATCCAGCAGCACGATATCGGCATTCCGCGCCAGTTTCCGGTGCTGGAATCCATCATCCAGCAGAGCCACGTCAATCCCGAATTGCCGCTGCAGCCGCGTTCCAGTTTCGAACCGGTCGGCGCCGATGCCGACCGCCGCCACGCGCGCGCGTAAAAAAAGCTGCGGCTCATCCCCCGTGCGCTCCGGCTTTGCCACCGCCCCCGGCGCCAGAATCAATTGCTTCTCCGGGGAAACTCGTCCGTAGCCGCGCGTCAAAATACCGGGATTGCGCCCTTGCTCGCGTAGCCACGCGGCCAGCCGCAGCACGCACGGTGTCTTTCCGGTCCCTCCCATCGTGACGTTGCCGATGCTGATGACCGGGACCGGCAATCGCCGCTCGCTTTTGAGCGCCCGCGCCTGCCGCCCGCGCGCCCCGCGCAGCCACAGCCGTTCCTGCGGCCAGCCCAGCGCGTACCACGGCTGCGCCACCCGCCGCTGCGGCAAATGGGTGCTGTACAATTGCCGCGCCGCGCACAGCCCTCGCCCCACCGCTCCGCGTTTTGCTTCCGCGCACGCCCGCGCCCGCGCGCCCATTTCCCGCGCCCCCTCTCGATCGCTCAGCAGCGCTTCCACCGCATCCCCCAGTTGGCCGCCGCTCTCCACTTCCACGCACGCCCGCGCCGCCCGGAACTCCTCTGCGATCTCCCGAAAATTCTCCATGTGCGGCCCGATCACCACCGGTTTGCCGAACAGCGCCGGCTCCAGAATGTTGTGGCCCCCGCGCGCCGCCAGCGTTCCGCCCAGGAACACCACGTCCGCCGCGTAGAACAGCCCGCTCAACTCGCCAATGGAATCGAGCAGCAGCACGGCGGGCGGGCCGCCCGCCGGCATCTCCATCCGCGACCGGCGCACATAGCGCAGCCCCATGGCTTCGATTTTTCGCGCCGCCGCATCGAACTGCTCCGGCTTGCGCGGCGCCAGGAGCAGTAACAGGCCCGGTCGCGCCGGCGCCACTGCCTGGAACGCCTCCAGTACAGCCGCATCCTCGTCCACATCCCCCGCAAACGCCGGTGGCATGGTGCTGGCCGCAATCCACACCTGCGCGGGGTGAAGCCGCTCCAGCAGCGCGCGCGCCGGCGAATCCTTTGCCGCCGGCCTTGGCTCGAAATCGTATTTGAAATTGCCGCCGGTCGTAACCCGTTCCGCCGGCGCTCCCAGCTCCACAAACCGCTGCCGCATCGTCTCGTTCTGCGCCAGAACGCGGTCCGCCGCGGGCAGCACGGCGCGAAACAGCCCGCTCCAGGCCCGGTAGCGCGGCAGCGCCCGATCCGAAATCCTCCCGTTCACAATCGCCAGGCCGGCGCCCGTCCGCTTCACCTCCCGGAACAGGTTCGGCCAGATTTCCGTCTCCGCAATCACTACCAGCGAGGGCTTCAGCGCCCGCAGCACCCGCCGCACCGCCCAAACGTAATCCACCGGAGCATAAAACACTCCGTCCGCCAGCGCCGCCAGTTTCTCTCCCGCCAGCGCCCGCCCCGCCACCGTCGATGTCGATACAAAAATTCGCGTGCGCGGCAACTCCCGCCGCAGCCCTTTGAGAAATTCTACCGACGCCAGAATCTCCCCCACCGAAACCGCATGCAACCAGATGGCTCCCGGACCGGTCTGATGCAAGAGGGAAGGCAAAAACCCCAGCCGCTCGGGCAGAGACTTCCAGTACGCCCGGTTGCGCAGCCCGCGCCACGCGAAATACAGTATGACCAGCGGCAATCCAAACGCCTGAAGGGAGCGGTAGATAAAGTAAATGCCTTTTGTTTTCAAACGTTTGGTTCTATTGATGAGTATATCCGCGGCCTTTGCGGCCGACAAGGATGCGCAGGCCTTCCGCCCCGGTCCCGCCACCAGTTACGAACACCGCCAGACCCAGGCCGGCCTCACCATCGCCGCCGAACCCTACAATACCCCCGAACTCGAAAAAACCGCTTTCGGCAAACTGGATCTCTATCAGTATGGCGTTCTGCCGGTGCTCGTTGTCATGCAGAACGATAGTGGCAAGGCCATTCGCCTGGAAAACCTGAAAGTGGAATACGTCGGCCCGACCGGCAACCACGTCGACGCCACCCCCGCTGCGGAAGTCCGTTTCCTGCGCGGTCCTGCGGTGCCGTCTTCGGTGCCCACCCCCGCCTCGCGCATCCCGAAGATCGGCCACAGAAAGAACCCGCTCGACGCCTGGGAAGTGGAAGGCCGCGCCTTCGTTGCGAAAATGCTTCCCGCCGGCAACCCGGCAAGCGGCTTCTTCTATTTTCAAACCGGTCTGCAGCGCGGTTCGGAAATCTATCTCAGCGGCCTTACCGAAGCTGCAACCGGCAAGGAGCTTTTTTATTTCGAAATCCCCCTGAAATGAAGCAACCCGTTTCGCCCGGTCACAAGACTTTCAAATTTTTCTAATTCTCTTCGCCCCAATCGTTTGCAGCCAAAACGCCGCTTTCGCATACCCGGATTTTTGGCGCCTCCAAAATACACTGGGCACAGGAGGATTCGCTCCCTTGAAGACGCTTTTACGTGCGCTGTGCCCGGCATTGTTGCTGGCGGCCCCGGTGCTTGCCGGTCCCCCGCTCACCACCATCGAAGATGTGATCTACAAAGCCGATGGCACGCGCTTCAACGGACTTGTGACTATTGCCTGGCCCGGTTTCGATGCTCCCGACCAGTCGGATATCGCCACCCAGATGGTCCGAATAAACGTCCGCAACGGCCGGCTCTACGTGCGCCTGGTCCCCACGACTACAACCAATCCCGAAATTTTTTACACTGTCACTTACAATAGCGACGGCTACGTGCAATTTACCGAAACCTGGTCGGTGCCGCCCAGTGCCACTCCCTTGCACATTGCGGACGTACGCATCCCCACGCCCAACACCGGCGACACCGGAGGCGAAACCAACGCGCAGGGACCGGTTCCCGAATCCGACGTCACCGGCCTGGTAGCGGACCTGAGCGCCCGCCCGATAAAAGGCCCCAACTTCGCTCCCGGGGCCGTCGCCCTTGTCAATTCGCAAGGCGCGCTCGATTCCGTAGCCGGCGTGCCCTCCAATTGTGTGCTGGTCAATGGTTCCTCCGGCCCCTGTGGCGGCGCCCAGCCCGGCTTCATGGATGGCGATCTGCCGCAAGGCGCGACCGACGGCATCAACGCCACATTCACTCTCTCCGCGATTCCTACCCCGTCCACCAGCCTGGCGCTCTTTCGCAATGGCGTTCTGCAGGATCAAGGCGTCGATTACACCCTGAGCGGCAACGTGGTGCAATTCGCCTCGGGGAATGTCCCGCAACCCGGCGATACCCTGCTGGCGAATTACCGTCTGCCCTCCTCCAGCGGTGTTTCGCAGCTTTATCCCAGCCCGCAAATCCTCTGTAACGGCACGGGAGCCGTAATCACCGGGTCTTCCATGACCAACCTCGGAGCCTGCGTCATTCCGCCGGGCGTCCTGACCGCGGGCAGCCACGTCGAAATTAAATTCGATCTCGCGCACCAGGGCACAGCCGGTGGTTTCACCTTCCAGGTGCAATGGGGTGCAACCACCCTGCTCGAGCGCACCGCTGCTTCCGGTGATGCTCAGATCACTGGGCGCGCCGATGCCGGGCTCGACCAGTCCGGCGCTCAAATCAGCTCCCAATCCTGGGGCACCGTGCTCCCCTTGGGCGCCACTGTCGCGAGCGCCACCGACGCCTATGCCAATGGTCTCACCATCAACTTCCAAGCCGCCATGAACGGAACCGGCGACACCCTGACCCTGCGCAATTACGCCGTGGTCCTGTTGCCGTAACTGGCATCCGGTGGGGCGCGGATCTCATATACTGGACCCGTGCCCCCAATTCTGAATTCCACGCGCCGCCAACTGCTTCTGGCCGCCGGCTCCGCCGCGCTCGCCCGCAATTCCGCCGCCCAGGACCAACCCGCCTGGAAGCGCCTGTTCCCCTCCGGTTTCCGCAATGAGCGGATCAAAACCTCCGGTGCCGAAATCAACACCGTAATCGGAGGCTCCGGCCCGCCCGTGCTCCTGTTTCACGGCGCGCCGCAATCGCTCATCACCTGGCGCTTGATCGCCCCCGATCTCGCCAAAGACTTCACGCTGGTCATGTGCGACCTCCGCGGCTACGGCGATTCCTCCAAGCCGCCCGATGGCGAGAACCATTCCAACTACTCCAAGCGCCCGATGGCCTTGGACGGCGTCGAGGTCATGCAACACCTCGGCTACAACCGCTTCCTGATGGTCGGCCACGATCGCGGCGGCCGTGTCGGGCGGCGCATGGCCCTTGACCACCCCGACAAAGTAATCAAGCTGGTGGTCATGGACATCGTTCCCGCCCACTATCTTTATAGCCATGTCACGCTCGATTTCGTGCGCGCCTATTTCCACTGGTTCGATTATCTCCGCGCCGCTCCGGGCCCCGAAAACGAACTGTTCGCGCGCAACCAGGAGTTTCTCCAACGCGCCACCGATGACGTGCAGCGCGAGTACCTGCGCACCTCCGCCACCATGGAAAACATCCACGCCATGTGCGAGGATTACCGCGCCTCTGCCTCCATCGACTTGAAGAACGATCAGGCCGATATCCAGGCGGGCAAGAAAATTCAATGCCCCCTGTTGACGCTCTGGGCCGCCAAAGGTGCCATGGGCCGCCTCTATGACGTACTGGGCATCTGGAAGGAAGAAGGCGTCGAGGTTAGCGGAAAAGGTCTCCCCGGCAATCACTCGCTGCAGGAAAGCGCTCCCAAGGAAACCCTCGAAGAGATACGCCGCTTCCTGAAAGCTTAGTATGAGTAGCGGCGCCGTCAGCATGACCATCCAGCGCGTCGAGCGGGGCGCCGCCCGCGCCGCCGAAGATGTGCTGGCCGTCGAAGAGCCGCTCGAAATCTCCATCGGCGGCCGCAACGTCTCCATCACCATGCGCACGCCGGGCAACGATGAAGAGCTGGCCGTGGGCTTCCTGTTTTCCGAAGGAATTCTGCGCGACCGCGGCCAGGTCTCCCAAGTCGCCATTACCGGCGATAACCAGGTGAACGTTTCCCTTGCCGGATCTGCCTCGCTCGATCTCGCCCGCCTCGATCGCCACTTCTACACCAGCTCCAGTTGCGGCGTCTGCGGCAAGACCTCTATCCAGTCCCTGGAAACCGCCGGGTGCCCCGTGATTCCGCGCGATCGCCCGCTCCTCGATCCCGCCGTGGTCGGCCGCCTCCCCGAAACTCTGCGTCAAAGCCAGCAGGTGTTCGCTCGCACCGGTGGTTTGCATGGTGCGGCTCTGTTCGATCCCGCCGGCAACCTGCTGGACCTCCGCGAAGACGTCGGCCGCCACAATGCCGTCGATAAACTCATCGGCGCTCGCTTCCTTCGCGGCGACCTGCCGCTTTCCGATCGCATCCTCCTCCTCAGCGGCCGCGCCAGTTTCGAATTGGTTCAGAAAGCTGTAATGGCGGGAATCGGCGCTATCGTCGCCGTGGGGGCGCCCTCCAGCCTGGCCGTCGAGCTGGCCAACCAGTTCGGCATTACCCTGATCGGCTTCGCCCGCCCCGAGCGGTTCAACGTGTACTCGGGAGAATTCCGTCTGCGTGTCCGCGAAGCTCCGCCGGAAAAACCGTAGCCGCTCCGCCTACTTCTTCGGCGCCGGTTGCGGCGGCTGCTGGCTGTTGTCGTCCACCACGCCGCCGAACGTAATGGTCGATTTGCCGGTGTACCGCTTGTAGTCCTGGTATTTGACGATCATGCGGATGCGCACGTTTTCGCCATCCTTGAAGTGGAGCGTATCGTCGGCGCGCGTGTAAGTCGGGAACCAGTACTTCCCATCGATCTGTTCGCGGTAGGTCTCGAATTTCGGAAATTCCTGGCCTTTGCTGCTGCCATGCTTCAGCTCGCCCACACCCTTGCCATAGGTCTTGACGATTTGCAGGTCTTGGTCGTCCACCCAGATTTCGCCCTCGAAATACCGCTTGCCCGTCACCAGTTTCTTCGGCTTCACAGAGAAGGCATACGTGCCGATTTCGTCGATTTTTTCCCGGCCCAAGTAGTTGATTTCGTACTCGGGGATCTCGGGCGTCGTCAGCACGAACGGCTGCACGTTGCGCAAGTCCTGTTCATCCTCCGGGGTGAGTTGAATGTGCTGCAGGCTCAGCACCGGGGCGTAGACCACCTTCTCCATGCGCTTTCCTTCAGGGTCGAAAATGACGTCTTCCACCAGTTCCCACTTGCCGCCGGTCGGATTGCCGGAAGCATCCAGTTCCTCCAGCTTCACCGATTGCCGGTACGTGTAGTTGTTTCGTGCCTGGGCGAATTCGGCTTCCTTGGCCGCGAACTTCTGAATGATTTGTTGCGGGTCGATACCGGGAGCGGCGCCGGCCGCGGCATCCGCGGCCCAGACCGGCTGCAGCCACGCCAGACAAAACCCTCCTAGGGCCATCGGAAAAACAAACGCGCGCATCATAACCTCACTTCTCTGACGATTCTATTTTCCCAGCAGTTTCTTGGCAATGGTCAGCAATTGGATATTGCTGGTCCCTTCGTAGATCCGGCCGATTTTGGCGTCCCGGTACAGCTTTTCCACCGGGTAGTCCTTGGTGAAGCCCACGCCGCCATGGATCTCCACGGCCTTCGACGCGGCCTTTTCGGCGATCTCGCTCGCGAAATACTTGGCCATCGCGGCTTCGGTCTGAAACGGCAAACCGGCATCCTTCAACCGCGCGGCATTGTACACCAGCAGCCGCGCGGCTTCCACGTCTGTTGCCATTTTAGCCAATTCGAATTGCACCCCCTGAAACTCGCCGATCGGCTTGCCGAACTGCCTGCGCTCCCGCGCATATGCCATCGCATGTCCGAGCGCGCCCCGGGCCAGTCCGGTCATCTGCGCGCCGATGGCGATGCGCCCTTCGTTCAGCGTCTCCATTGCGATCTTGTAGCCTTGCCCCACCTCGCCCAGCACGTTCTCCCGCGGGACTTTGCAGTTGTCCAGGATCAGCTCGCAAGTCGAAGAGGCGCGGATCCCCAGCTTGTCTTCTTTCTTACCCACCTGGAAACCGGCAAACGAGCGCTCCACCAGAAACGCCGTAATGCCCTTGTAACCCGCTTCGGGATTGGCGTTGGCGAACACCAGGAACAGGCCGGCTTCGGCGGCATTCGTAATCCATAGCTTGCGCCCGTTTAACACGAAATGCCCGCCCCGCTCCTCGGCGCGCGAACTCATCGCGAATGCGTCGGAACCGGAGCCCGCTTCCGAAAGCGCGTAGGAACCGACGGTGTTGGTGGCCAGCGCCGGCAGATAGCGGGATTTCTGTTCGGCATTCGCCCACCGCATCATGGCGTTGATGCAGAGCGTGTTTTGCACATCGACAATCACGCCCGCCGCGGGATCGGCCGCCGACAGTTCTTCCACCGCCAGCACGGCTTGAAAAAAGGTCCCGCCCTGCCCGCCGAATTCTTCGGGAATCTCGATGCCCATCAGTCCCATTTCGAAGAACTGGCGCAGGATCTCCTTACGGAACACGCCGGCTTCGTCCATCTCCCGGACATACGGCGCGATCTGCTCCTGCGCAAAGCGGCGGACCGTAGCCTGAAACAGACGCTCTTCCTCGGAAAGCACGGTCAGCGGAGAAGGCGCCGAATCGGTGTGTGTGGCTGTCGGCATGAGAGCAGCTTACACCAATGCGCGGGCGCAGGCGCCGCCGTTTACCGGCGCCAATCGCCATCCGCCGGCGCAACTCCGCCATTCCTCGAAACCTGCTACGGTACAATTAGTTTGGAAACAAAATCATTTGGTTTACAAGGGAAGCGACGGAACTTTGCGGACCTTTCCGCCGTACCTGAGGAGTTGAGGTGGCGATGAGGCGACTGATCGTGGTGTTGGGAATTCTGGGGTTGATTGGCGCGGCCATCTGGTGGTATCAGCGGCCGCGCGCGCGCACGCTCGTCCTGACCGGCACGGTGGATGGCAACGAAGTCGTGGTCGCCAGCAAAATCACCGGCCGCATCGAGAAGCTGGCGGTCGACGACGGGCAGTGGGTGAAACAGGGCGACCTGATTGCCGTGCTCGATCAGGACGAACTCAAGGCCGATCAGGGCGCGGCCGATCACGCCATCACCCAGGCCAAGTTCAACGCTCAGCAGGCGGCCGAGCAGATGAAATTACTCGAAGAAACCCTGCCGGCCAAAGTGCGGCAGGCGCAGGCGCAGGTAGAACAAATTCAGGCGCAAATCCAGCAGGCGGAAGCCCAGGTGGAGCAGGCGCGGGCGCAACTCCGCCAATCGCAGGCGCAGGTCGATCAAACCCGCGCGGCGGTGGCCAAAGCCCAGGACAATTACAATCGCATCAAACCGCTAGTCGAGCGGGACATCAACCCGCCGCAGGACCTGGTTGCGGCGCAGTCGGATCTGGATTCCGCCAGGGCCAATGAAAAAGCCGCGGAGGCGGCGGTGGCGGCGCAGCAGCGGGCGGTGGCGGCGGCGCAGGCTTCCGTCGAGGCGACCCGCAGGTCGGTGGCCGCCGCGCAGGCCGCGTTGTCCGATGCCGAGCAGCAGCAGCTTCAGGTGCCGGTGCAGCGCCGCCAAACCGAAGCGCTCGAGGCGGCGGCCGCGCAAGCCGAAGCCAACGCCAAAGCGGCAGCGGCCCGCTTCGACCAGACCCGTATTTACGCCCCCGCAAGCGGCATCGTTACCCTGCGCGCCGCGCGCCAGGGCGAAGTGGTCAATCCAGCCTCGCCTATCGTCACCCTCTTCGATTTGAGTTCCACCTGGGTGGATGCCGACGTGGAAGAAACCTACGCCGATCTGATCGGCATGGGGCAGAAACTCCGCGTCCGCCTGCCTTCCGGGGCGGAGGTGACCGGCCCGGTAATCTATAAAGCCGTGGAAGCCGATTTCGCCACCCAGCGCGATGTTAGCCGCGTCAAGCGCGATATCAAAACCGTCGCCATCCGCGTGCGCGTGCCCAATCCCGACGGCAAACTCGCCCTAGGCATGACGGCCTGGGTGATGCTGCCCGTCCCCGCAACACCGCCCCCGCCGGTAGTCAACGCGAAGGACTGACCATCATGGCTGCGGAAAACGGCTTCGCTATCCAGGTCCAAAACCTCAGCAAGCGCTTCGGCGCGCTGCAGGCCGTCAATGACGTCAGCTTCACCGTCAAACGTGGCGAAATTTTCGGCCTCCTCGGGCCGAACGGCGCCGGCAAAAGCACGCTCATCCGCATGATGACTACTTTGGTGCCCCCAAGTTCGGGCACCGCCATCGTGGCCGGACACGATATCATTCGAGACCCCAACGCCGTCCGCGAACGCATCGGCGTCATCCCGCAAAACATGACCAGCGACCCCGAACTTACCTGCGCGGAAAATATCGGAATCCACGCTCGCCTGTACGGAATCACCGGCGCGCGGCGGCGCGCGAAGACCCTGGAACTGCTCGAAGCGGTCGGCTTGCGCGATCGCGCCGGCGCCCTGGCGTCCACTCTTTCCGGCGGCATGCGGCGGCGGCTCGAAATCGCCCGCGGCATCGTGCACGATCCGGAAATTTTGTTTCTGGATGAACCCACCACCGGCCTCGATCCCGTCTCCCGTGTCTCGGTCTGGGAGATGATCGGCCATTTACGCGTCGAACAGGGCCGCACGCTGCTCCTCACCACCCACTACATGGACGAAGCCGACCGCCTGTGCGACCGCATCGCCATCGTGGATCGCGGCCACGTGGTGGCGCTCGATACGCCGGTGGCCCTCAAAGCATCCGTGCCGGGAGCCAGCCGCATCGAGGTGCAGTTCGAGCCCGACCTGCCGGGTGGCGGAGCGGAACTCCAAGTCCTGCCCGCCGTCAAATCCGTGCGGCCGCTCGGCTCGGCTACCTATCGCATTTCGAGCGATCGCGGGCCCGCCTCCGCGCAGGAACTAGTGGAACTGGCGCGGGATCGCAAGCTGGAGTTGAAAAGTCTCTCGGTCGCCTCCACCACGCTGGACGACGTGTTTCTGCATTACACCGGCCACGCCCTGGCGGAGGTGGCCGAAACCGCCCCCGCGGGCGGGCACATGAGAGGTGGTCATTAATGCTGCGAGCGCTGGCATTGGTCGAGCGCGATATGCGCAAATTCCGCCGCAGCCCCGCGCTGCTGTTCGCGTCGCTGGGGCTGCCGCTGGTGCAGTTGATTATCCTGGGCAACGCCTTCGGGGGAAGCATTAAGAACGTCAACCTGGGCGTGGTGAATCTCGATCACGGTCCGAAATCGGTCGACGTCATCGAACGCTTGCGCGCCGTCGGCGCCAATGCCCGCATCTTCCTGCCCACGGACTACGCCGACGAAGGAACTGCTGTCGGCGATCTGCGCGAAGGCAACCTGGGAGCGGTTCTGATTATTCCCCGGCACTACTCCCGCGATCTGCTCGAACAGCACCAACCGCGCCTGGCCTTGATCACCGACAACAGCGAGCAAACGGTGGCCGGCGCCGTGGGATCGGCAATGACCGCGCTGGTGAACTCGATCAATACGCCCGAGGTCTCTCCGCGTGAGCCGCGGCAGGCGGCGCTCGATGTGGTCGAGGTCTATCCCTACATCAATTACATCAAGTACCTGCTGCCCGGCTCGGTGGCGCTGGCGATTTTCGTCACCGCCATGATCGGCGGCGGCATGCTCTTCATCGACGATAAATCGCGCGGCCTCCACGAAGGCTACATGGTCACCCCCATCACCAAGTGGGAATTGATTCTGGGCTTCAATCTTTCCGGCGTCATCAAGGGCGTGCTGGCCGGAATGACTCTGCTGGTGCTCGGAGCCTTGGTCGCGCAGGTGCCCAACTTCTTCGAACCGGTGCGCCTCCTGGGGCTCACCGTGATGGTGATTCTGACTTCCATCGCCTTCATCGGCATGATGTTTTTCCTCATGGCCCGCATCAGCGACCCGCTGGTGCCGCGCGCGATTTTCGGGGTCCTCAATACCCTGCTCTTTTTCCCGAGCGGCGCCGTGTACCCGATTGCGGGCTTTCCGCATTGGCTGCGCGTGATCGCGGAATGCGATCCGTTTACTTACGCGGTGCACGGCTTGCGCACTTTGCTGCTCAAGGATGTGGGCATCACCGCCATCGGTGCCGATGTCCTCGCGCTGGTTTTGACCTCGGCGTTCGTGTTGGCCGGCGCCACCCTGCTTTTCCGGCGGACGTTATAATGCCACGGATTTCCGCCAAAGGCTTGCATTCCGCCGATTGGGATCCGAAGGAGCCCGGCCTCTGGTTTTGCAATTGGATGATCTGGCTCGATGCCCGCCAGCGCCTCGACCGCGCGCTCTCGCCCTTAGGTCTGCGGGCGCGGGAGTTCTGGCTGCTCGCCATTGCGGGGCCGGGAAACGTGCCGCAAAACGAACTGGCCTCGCTGTGCGGCCTGGACCCGAGTTCGATTGTGGCCGTGCTCGACAGGCTCGAAAAGCGCGGTTGGCTCCGGCGGCAGCGCAATCCGTGCGACCGGCGCATCCAATGGGTGCAGCGCACCGAAGCCGGCGACCGCCTCTTCCACCGCGCCCTGCCGCGGGCGCAAAAAGCCGAGGCACAGCAAATGGCCGCGCTTTCCGCCGCCCGGCAGCGGCAACTGCTGGCCGCCCTGCGCGAACTGGCAAATCTACGAAAAAACGGGGAATCATGAGACAATTCGGCAGCATTCTTACATGCTTGACCTTGGCCGCGGCCGCGCCGATGGCTTACGCGCAACTGGTGCCCTCCGCCTCCGCCGGCGCGAGTTCTTCGGCGGTGGCCTTGCCGGCTTCGGGCCGCATGAATCAGGGCGATGTGGGCGTGGCGCAGCAACCCGTGGCCGGCGCCACTACCAGCGTTAATACGCTGAACCCCACGGTTCAGATTTCCGGCCCGTTCGGCGGCAGCGCTCGCGGCGCCATGCCCTTTTCCGGGAAGCTCTCGCTCGAAGATGCTTTGCAGCGCGGGCTGGCATTCAACCTGGGGGCGATCGGCCTGGCGGAGAATCTCCGCCAGTCGGGCGCGCAGGTCAGGGTAGCGCGCAGCGCTTTGCTGCCCAATCTCACCGGCAGCGCCAGCGAAACCGTGGAGCAGGTGAACCTCGCCACTTTCGGTATCCGCTTCAACCTGCCCGGCGTCCCCGGGGGTTTTCACTTTCCCACTGTGGTCGGCCCCTTCAATTACGCCGCCGTCCAGGCCAGCCTCAGCCAGACCGTAGCCAACCTTACGGACCTGAACAATTACCGGTCCGCCCGCGCCACCGCCCGCGCGGGAATGTACAGCCTGCAGGATGCGCGCGACCTGGTGACGCTCGCGGTGGGCGGCGCCTACCTGCAAGCGCTCGCGGCCCAGGCCCGCGTGGATGCCGCGCAAGCCGACCTCGATACCGCTAACGCCGTCTTTCATCAATCCACCGAGCAGCACACCCAAGGCGTACTCGGCAAGCTGAACGTGGACCAGAGCCAGGTGCGCGCGCTCACCCAGCAGCAGCAGATCATCACTCTGCGCAACGATCTAGCCAAGCAGAAAATCAACCTCGCCCGCCTCATCGGTCTGCCGCCGAACCCGGACTATCAGCTCACTGATCGCTTCGCCTACAGCCCCGTGCCGATTGCGAATGTGGAGCAGGCGATCGCGCAAGCCGAGCAGGAGCGGCCCGATTTGAAAGCGGCCCAGGAGCAGGTGAAAGCGGCCGAAAAAGCCCTGGCCGCCGCCCGCGCCGAACGCCTGCCTTCCCTGGCGGTGAGTGCCCAGTACGAGATGCTGGGGACCAATCCCGCCCATTTCAATCCCGCATATAACGCCGTGGGCA
>DATGKM010000153.1:0-16050 GCA_035294665.1 Bryobacteraceae bacterium
ACAGGCCCTGCTCGCCCAGAATGTCTTCCGGCTTCTTGTAGTTTTTGAGCAGCCTGTCGAGCAGCCCATCGAGCAACTCTTTTTCTGTCGGATTCTGCGTCTTCGTGTCCATGTTGTTCTCCTATTTTGAAGGAGAACAGCATTTACACAAAATGTTTTATACCCTCAATTGATATGAAAACTGGCGCGCCGCCTCCGGCGAAGCAACCTCATGGCCGAGCATCTCTTGCAATCCGGCGTCTTCCCGCAGACGGTCGAAATCCTCCAGACAATCGCCGCCCAATGCGTTCCGCACCACAAAGCTCTCTACGTAGCTGGCTTCATCCAAGCCGCGTTGCCGTTGCTTCAAACTTAAATGCCGGCGCACGCTTCCGGGCACGCCTAACGAACGCGCCGCGCGTAACCGCAACCCCACGCCGCCGTAGCAGGTCACTATCTCTTCCAGCGGTTGCGGATCCAATTGGAAGAGAAACTCTCCTTCCGCTGGGCTTTTGTTCTTGCTGGGCAGGCTCAGAAACGGAAGACGCACTCAATCGGTGAAAAGGTCACACTGCGCCACAATCCGGCCTATCGGCTGCGCAGAGGGTTTGCCGCTACCCTACGGACGGATTACGGGCCAGCGTGACCTGACCTGAAACGCCTTGTCCGGGCGCGAGTGAACTCTCCGCGACTCGCCTCTATAATGAAAGTATCCCATGCATCAAAAATTGAATGAGCGAGTTGTGGACATGGATCCGCAGGAGACCGCGGAGTGGATGGAGGCGCTGGATCAGATCATCGACGAAGCCGGTCCGGACCGCGCCGCCTATCTTTTAGAGCAGCTTACGGATCGCGCGCGCGCCCAGGGCGTCGGCCTCCCAAACCTGCTCAACACGCCGTACATCAACACCATCCGCCCCGAGGACGAATTACCGTATCCGGGTGATCGCGCCATGGAGAGGCGTATTAAAAGCCTGATTCGCTGGAACGCCATGGCGATGGTGGTGCGCCAGAACAAGTACGATGCTGGTATTGGAGGACATATTTCCACTTACGCCTCCCTGGCCACGTTGCTCGAAGTCGGCTTTAACCACTTCTTCCACGCCAGCTACGGCGATCAACCTGGCGATCTGGTGTATTTCCAGGGGCACGCTTCGCCCGGCGTCTACGCGCGTGCGTTCCTGGAAGGCCGGATCACAGAAGAGCACCTGAAAAATTTCCGTCACGAGCTGCGCGACACCCCCGGCCTTTCCTCCTATCCTCACCCCTGGCTGATGCCGGATTTCTGGCGCTTTCCCACGGTTTCAATGGGCCTTGCGCCTATCAACGCCATTTACCAGGCACGCTTCATGCGGTATCTCGAAAACCGCGGCCTCATTCCCCAAACGCCCCGCCACGTATGGGCATTTCTGGGCGATGGCGAAATGGACGAGCCGGAATCTTTGGGTTCGATCACGCTGGCATCGCGCGAAAAGCTTAACAACCTGATCTTTGTAGTGAATTGCAACCTGCAGCGCCTGGATGGGCCGGTGCGCGGGAACGGCAAGGTGATCCAGGAACTGGAAGCCGCCTTCCGCGGCGCGGGATGGAACGTCATCAAAGTCATCTGGGGCTGCGATTGGGATCCTCTACTGGCCCGCGACACCAACGGCCTGCTGCAGCGCCGCATGGGCGAAGTAGTGGATGGCGAGTATCAGACCTACGTCACCAAAGACGGCGCCTACATTCGCAAGAACTTTTTCGGGAAATATCCGGAGCTGCTCGAACTGGTTTCGCACCTCACGGATGAAGAACTGCTCAAGCTGCGCCGCGGCGGGCACGATCCGCGCAAGGTCTATAACGCTTACAAACTGGCTGTCGAAAGCAGCCTGCCTACGGTGATTCTGGCTCAGACCATCAAGGGCTACGGCATGGGCGAGGCCGGCGAAGGCCGCAACATCACCCATCAGCAGAAAAAGCTGAACGAGGAAGAGATCGAAAAGTTCCGCGAGCGCTTCGAAATCCCGGTGCCGCAAGGCATCGCCCACAACGCTGCTTTTTACCGCCCACCGGACGACAGTCCGGAAATGTCGTACATGCGCGAGCGGCGCCGCATCCTGGGCGGCTTCATGCCGCAGCGCATTGTCCCGCCCAGCACCATCGAGGTCCCGCGGCTCGATTACCTGAAAGAGGCGCTCGATGGATCCGGAGGCCGGGAAGTCTCCAGCACCATGGCGTTCGTCCGCGTTCTGACCCAATTGATGAAGCATCCGGCCATCGGCAAGCGCGTGGTGCCCATTATTCCCGATGAAGCGCGCACTTTCGGCATGGAATCCCTGTTCCGGCAGTTCGGCATCTATGCCAGCCAGGGCCAGTTATACAAACCGCACGATGCCGAGATGTTCCTCTATTACAAGGAATCAAAAGACGGGCAAATTCTGGAAGAGGGCATCACCGAAGCCGGCTCCATGGCCTCCTTTACGGCGGCGGGTCTTTCTTACGTGAACTACCGCGTGGAGATGATTCCGTTCTTCATCTATTACTCCATGTTCGGGTTCCAGCGCGTGGGCGACCTCATCTGGGCATTCGCCGACGCCCGCGGCAAGGGCTTTTTGTGCGGCGGCACGGCCGGACGCACCACGCTCTCCGGCGAGGGGCTGCAACACCAGGATGGCCACAGCCTGGTGCTCGCTTCCACCGTACCCACCTGCGCCGCCTACGACCCGGCCTATGCTTACGAGATCGCCGTGATCGTGCAGGACGGCATTCGCCGGATGTACGGGGAACGCGAAGATCGCTTCTATTACCTGACTCTGTACAACGAGAATTACGCGATGCCCGCGATGCCCAAGGATTTGGACGTGCAGGGCATCCTGCGCGGCATTTACCGCTACAGCGCAGCCGCGGAAGCGAAAGCTCAAGTGCAGTTGTTCGGCAGCGGCCCGATTTTGAACGAGGCGCTGCGCGCCCAGCGGATTCTGGCCGAACGCTACGAGATTCCGGCAGACGTGTGGAGCGTTACCAGCTACAACGAATTGCGGCGCGATGCCCTCGCGGTCGAGCGCTGGAACCGCCTGCATCCCGATCAGCCTGCTCGCAAACCGTATATTTTGGAGGCGCTCGAAGGCGCGGAAGGCCCCATCGTAGCGGCCACCGATTATATGAAAGTCGTGGCCGACCAGATCGCCCCCTGGTTGCCGGGCCGCATGGAGACGCTGGGCACCGATGGCTTCGGCCGCAGCGACAATCGCGAGTACCTGCGGCGGCACTTCGAAATCAACGCGGAATCGATCGCGGCCGCGGCTCTTGCGCGCCTCGCGCGCCACGGCAGGTTCGATCCGGCCAAAGCCGCCGCGGCGATTGCCGAGCTGGGCCTCAATCCGGAGAAAGCCAACCCGGCGCGCGCCTGAGGGCAGGGTTGTATCGAGCGACCCGCATCTCGTAATGCCACGCAGCCCGATCGAAACCGGACGGCGCGCCGCTATGCTGGGAATCGCAGTCAGCGGAGTGCTGGCGGCTATCAAAATCTTCGCTGGATTTACCGGCCACTCAACCGCCGTATTGTCGGACGGATTCGAATCGGCCGGCGACTTGTGCGCTTCCGGACTGGTGCTGTTCGGGCTGACCGTAGCCGCCAGGCCCGCGGATGAAGACCATCCCTACGGGCATGGCCGTGCCGAGACGCTGAGCGGCTTGCTCGTAGGCCTGCTGCTGGCGGCCGGAGGCGCCCTGATCTCATTTGCCGCGGTCGAACACCTGGGGCAGCCCCGGGAGGGGCCCGCGCCATTCGTAATCTGGCCGCTGCTGCTCTCGCTGGTTGCCAAATCGGCTCTGGCCCGCTTCAAATTCCACTACGGGCGGCGCATCGAGAGCGCGGCGTTGGTGGCGGATGCCTGGAACGACACCATGGATTGCGTCTCGGCAGGCGTGGCGCTGGTGGGCGCAGGGCTGGCGATCTGGAATGCCGTGCGCTTCCTGGACGCCGATCGCTACGGCGGATTCGTCGTGGGCCTCATCGTGGTCTCCACCGGATTGCGCATCTCGCGCGACACCGCGTTACAGCTCATGGACACCATGCCTAACGAGGCTCTGATGGTCCAGATCCGCGCGGCTGCCAGCACCGTGGCCGGAGTCCGCGGCGTGGAAAAGTGCTTTGCCCGAAAGACAGGATTGCGCTACCACGTCGATCTGCACCTGGAAGTCGATCCGGAAATGACCGTCCGCCAATCCCACGAAATCGCCCACGCCGTGCGCCTCCGCATCCGCGAGCGCTTGCATTGGGTGGCGGACGTGCTGGTGCACGTAGAACCGGCGCTGTAGGAGGAAGCGACCCCGGACGGGTGAACTTCACCGGTCCGGAAGCACAGTTTTGCTGAAAACAAAGGGCAAGAGCCAGAGCGGGACGTAAAAAATTTACGGTTTTGGACCCTGATGCCTTGCAAGAAAAAGCGGCGGGAGCTCGGAGGAAGACACCCGCCGCCAGCCCGCAAATGAGCGAGCTTTATTAAGAGGCCTCTGTGTGAGTAGACGCAAGTAGTGCGGAAAAGTTGCGCCCGACCGCGATGCGCGTCAACTCCCTAGTTCCCGCCGGATTGCGTCCGCGATGCGCGCTGTCATCGCCTCCACCTGCGCCAGGTTGGGCCCTTCCACCATCACCCGCGCCAGCGGTTCCGTCCCCGAGTACCGCACCAGAATCCGTCCCGCGCCGGCGAATTCCTCTTCCGCCCGCCGGATTTCCGAAGCCACCGAAGGCACCTGGTGGAGCGCCACCTTCTCGCGCACCCGCACATTCACCAGCCGCTGTGGATAGACCTCCAAACCGGCGGTAATTTCGTCCAGGCTCAGCCCCGCTTTGCGCGCAGTCGCGAGCAGGTGCACCGCCGTCAGCATGCCATCGCCCGTAGTGGCGTACTTCCGGAAGATCACGTGACCGGATTGTTCGCCGCCCAGCGCCGCGCCCAGCCGCACCATCTCCTCCAGCACATACTTATCGCCCACGGGAGTCCGCACCATCCGGATGCGCTCTCGTTCCAGCGCTTTTTCGAGGCCCAGGTTCGACATCACCGTTGCCACGACGGTACGGCCGCTCAGATCGCCGCTCGCCTCCAGCGCCCGCGCCGCGGCCAGCAGCACTGCGTCCCCATCCACGGTTTTGCCCTCGGCGGAGACAAAGATCGCCCGGTCGGCATCGCCGTCAAATGCCACTCCGGCATGGGCCCGCCGCGCCAGCACCGCGGCGCGCAGCGTCTCGATATGTAACGCGCCGCAATTCAGGTTGATGTTCCGTCCGTTAGGCTCGGCGCACAGCACGGTCACCTCGGCCCCCAGGCGGCGGAACAGATCGGGCGCCAGGCGGTAAGCCGCGCCGTTGCCACAGTCGATCACGAGGCGCAAGCCATCCAGGCGGACCGGCGCGGTGGAAGCCAGGTAGTCGAGATAAGCGCGGTGGAGCCCTTCATCCACGGCGAGCACTCCCGGCCTTGGCTCCACGCCCTCCTCGCGCAGCCGGAAGATCTCCCGTTCCATCAAATCTTCCTCGGCATCCGGCAGCTTGAAGCCGGAGTGGCCGAATACCTTGATGCCGTTATCCTGAAACGGATTGTGCGAGGCCGATATCATCACCCCGGCGACAAACGGCCCCGTGCGCGTCAGGTACGCCACTCCGGGCGTGGTGATCACTCCGGCACAGCGCACCGTGCGTCCGCGGCTGGTGATACCGCCCGCCACCAATTCCGCGATCCATGGGCCGGATTCGCGCGTATCGGTTCCAATCAGAATTTCGGGGCACGTAACGCTCGCGGGTTCCTGCCGCACCGTGTCCGCCAGCGCGATGCCAAACGCATAGATCGTAGGTGGGTCCAGCGGGAAACTGCCCGCCTCGCCGCGAATGCCGTCTGTCCCAAACAGTTTTTTACCCAAGCTACCTCCGGTTTGCTGCGGCCGGTTCCTTCGTGTTGGCCGGGGCGGGGCCCTCCTTCATCGTGACGGTTACCGTCACCTGTGGAAAACTCACGAACTGCACGAATTGATCCTCCACATAAGCCGTAACCCGAAGCTGCGCCGTACCCGGCACCTGGGGGGGCGTTACCGGGTCGGTTAGCGCGGCAGACACGCGCGCCACGTGGCCGGCCGGGCCCTCGATTTCAAGCTGCTCAGGCGAAACCGTGTACCCGGCAACCACATACGAGTGCCCGCTCTGGTTGGCAAATTGCACCTGGACTGGAATTTCGCGCGTAGCGCGCGGTTCAAGATCGAGGCGCACCTCGGATGGAAATGCATGCACGAGATGAACGCCCGGCGGAAGTGTCAGGTTGCCGTCGCCAATTTCATAGGTGTGGAGCCCGGGTGTCACATCCGCCATGTTGAGCACGACCGACGGGCGCCGCTCGCCCGGCCGCGCCAAAGCGCCCGTCCGGCCGCGCAGTTCCAGGGTTACCGTATCCATGGGAGTGTTGCCGATTTCCATCTCGGGCGGCAGATTCCGGAATTCGATGCGCACAGTGGTAAACGTGGAAAGTTCCGGTTCGCTGGCCACCAGCGCCCAGATAGCTACGGCGCCCGCCAGCGCCGCCAGCTTCCACAGGAAGTTGTGCGCGATCAGCCGCAGCGCTGATCTGGCAAAATTCTCCACCTCGCTCCGCATTATCTGTGTACTCTTTCGAGAGGTTCGTTTTCGCGGAGGGCGCTCTCCCCTTTCGCCCGCGGCCCGGCTGGCCAGCCCGGCTCCGCGGCGGTCCGCACATCGAAATGGCGGTTGATGCGCTGTACCAGCTCACCCAGCGGAATCTGGTAGGAAATCTCGCCGTAAGCGGCCACCGAAATCCGCCCGGTCTCTTCCGAGACGATGATGGAAAGGCAATCGGTCTCTTCGGTAATACCAATCGCGGCTCGATGCCGCGTGCCCAGGTTGCGCGACAGCGTGGGATTCGTGGTCAGCGGCAAAAAGCAAGCCGCCGCGGCAATCCGGTCCTTCTGTACGATGACAGCTCCATCGTGCAGCGGCATGCCCGTGCGGAAGATCGACAGAAGCAGATCCCGGGAAATCAGCGCATCCAGGCGGACGCCGCTTTCGACGAACGTCCGCAGACCGATATCCCGCTCAAGGACGATCAGCGCGCCGGTCTTTTGCGCCGCAAGCTGCTCTACCGCCAGGGCGATCTCGTGAATCGATTCCGGAGCGCGGAATCCGCCACTCAGCCAGCGCTTCCGCCCAATCCGCGCGAGCGTGCGCCGGATCTCCGATTGAAACAGAACGATAATCGCCAAACCGAGATACGGGACGATAAACGACAGCAGCGAGCGCAGCGCCTCTAACCCCAGCCATACGGCCAATCCGTAAAGCAGGACCATCATCAAAATGCCGATCAGGATATGGCCCGCCCGCGTGCCGCGCACCACCATCAAACACTGATACAGCAGGAAGGCGACGATCAGAATGTCGATCACGCCGGCCACGGTCAGTTCGGGAAGCGAAGCGAAAATGGAGTGGAGCTGTGGCATGATCGCCCCTGCCCTAATCTTAACGTACAGTTACGGGCTGGAAATCGCGGCGGAACGGAAATACAATTCGCGCCTTCGTTCGAAATCCAACCTGCCGCGGGTGCGTGCCTCGCCTGACGGGCACCGCCGCCGTATTGCGATTACAAACAGACAGGCGCATGGGGGCATTGCTACGTTCGCCGTATGCGCATGGCAACCGCTGCTTCCGCTGTAGAATCCCGCGCCCTCATTTCCCAAATATCGCAGCGCCGGTTCCGTGTTTCGGCGGTGCAACTCGGCGCGTGGGCGGTATTGCTCTCCTGCGGCGTTATCGAGGCCTGGTGGACCCGGCACCGCATTTTCAGCGACGGCATCTCTTACCTGGATATCGCTGCCAATTATGCCCGCCGCGACTGGCGGCACGCTTTGAACGAATACTGGAGCCCGCTGTACTCCTGGGTATTAGCGGCCGTCTTTCGCCTCTTCTCACCGCCGCCCTACTGGCAAGTCGCGGTGCTGCACGCCGTCAATTTCGCCGGCTTCTGTGCCGCGCTGTGCAGCTTCGAGCTGTTCCTGATGGAACTGCTGCGCGACCGGCCGGGCAATTGTACTCTATCCGATACAACCGTGCGTATCGCCGGCTACGTCTCGCTCTTCATCGCCGGTCTTTGGTACATCTCTCTGGGCCAGGTTTCGCCGGACATGATCGCCATGGCGATTCTCTTTTTTCTGGCGTTCCTCCAATTGCGCATCCACACCGGGCGCGCGGGCAACCTTACCTGCGTTTTCTGCGGAGCAGCCCTGGGACTGGCTTTTCTGGCCCGCTCCGCCTTCGTGCCGGTAGCCGCGGTGTACGTGCCGGCCATGGCTATGTCGCTGCGCATGCGCAACCGCCCCGTGTGGCGGCCGGTGCTGCTGGTGTGCGCCGCCCTGCTGCTGGTCTGCGGACCCTTTGTCGCCGCGGTCTCCGTGGTAAAGGGGCATTTCACTCTGGGATCTACCGGCGCGTCCAACTACGCCTGGGAAGTGGATGGCGCCCCGCGTTCCGTGCACTGGCAGGGACAGCCGCCGGAGTTGGGCGTGCCCGAACATCCCACCCGGAAATTGTTCGATCATCCCGCGGTTTACGAATTTGCTACCCCGGTGCCGGGAACCTACCCGCCCTGGTATGAACCTTCTTACTGGTACGCCGGAATCCGGCCGCGCTTTCACCTCTACCGGCAGTTGCGCGTCCTCCGCTACACCATCCCGTATCTGGCCGCGCTATTCCTGGCTTGTCCGATTGCCCTGCCGTGCCTCGCGCTGCTAGCGGCCGGCGGCCGGCGCGAGTGGCTCCGGCGGAACGGCATTCTCCGGTACTGGTTCCTCTGGGGGCCCATGCTGGTCTATGCCGGCCTGTACGCGCTCGTTTTCATAGACAAACGGTACGTGGGGGCGCCCTTGGTAATCCTCTGGATCTGTCTCGCCACGAGTGTGGGCCGGAAACTTCCTCCCGCCCGGCGCCTCCTTCTCAATCGCGCCCTTCAGTTGGTCTCGATCCTTTTTGCGGTGGCCTTAATCCCCACTCGCTTAGGTACTGCGATTTCTGCCACCGCCAGGGATATTGCCGCCGGGGGCGAAACCGAACACAACCTCCAGGCCATGCTGGCAGCCCGGTTTCATAGGCTGGGCGTTAAGGCCGGCGACCGCATCGCCTATATCGGCAACGCTATGGACGCCGACTGGGCAAGGCAACTCGGCGCGCGGGTGGTTGCGGAGGTGCCGGTAATCTGGGACCGCCACAATAGTCTGAGCCGCGTCGTCATGGAAAATTACGCCGAAGTAGACGCCTTCTGGGCCGCCCCCAAAACCGTGCGTGCGCATGTGCTCGACCTGTTCCGCAAGGCGGGCGCTTCGATCGTGGTCGCCGGCAAACTGCCCCGCCAGGCGCAAGCCGAGGGCTGGAAACGCGTCATTCCCCCCGGCACCCCGTACCTGCCCTCTCAAGACGGCCAATTCGATGCCCAAGCCGGCGCCGGGTATTTGATGCTAAGTCCTTGACCTCAGTGCGGGTGATATCCTATTCACTTGACCGTACTCGCACCGTTCCGGCTCAGCCTCTTGTTTGCGGCCGCCTTCACCGCTACCGCGCAGCCATCCTTCCTTCTGGATACCCTCTCCCAGGAATTAAATCGCAACTATACCGTTCTCCGGCAGAAGGGCGAGCCGGCGCCGTACTTTCTGAGTTACGAGGTCACCGAGCAGGAATACCACAGCGTCTCTGCTACCCTTGGCACTATCGAGTCCACCAACAACGGCAAGGAGCGCGTCCTCGATGTCAGCATCCGCGTTGGCGACCCCACGCTCGATAATTACCATCGCGTTCGCGGCGAGCGTGTGCAGTTTACCTCCGGCTCCGTTCTCACCTACGAAGACAACGCCAACGCCATCAAACGCCGCGTCTGGCTGGATACCGACCGCGCCTATCGCAGCGCCGCCGAGCGCCTCATCCGCATCAAAACCAACGCGCAGGTCAAGGTCGCCGCCGAAGACACTTCCGCCGATTTCTCCTCCGAACCCTCGGCCACCTTTGTGGAACCACCGCCCCACCTGAGCTTCGACCAGTCCGCCTGGAGCGATCGCGTCAAAAATCTCTCCGCCCGTTTCCTCAACCATCCCGCGATCCTCACGTCCCACGTCAGCGTCAGCGGCCAGACCGACGTCCGCTATTTCGTCAACAGCGAAGGCAGCCGGATCCAGCACGGCCGCGGGTTTGCCCGCGTGATCATTAGCGCTTCCGCCAAAGCCGAAGATGGCGCGGATCTTTCCACCGGCGAGACCTTCGAAGCTGTCGACCCTTCCGGGCTCCCCAAGGACGACGTGCTTCTCGCCGCCGTAGATCGCGTCGCTAAAAATCTCGAAGCTCTTCTCCACGCCCCCGAAGCCGAACCCTTCGTCGGCCCCGCCATCTTTTCAGGCCGCGCCGCTGGCGTCTTCTTCCACGAAATCTTCGGCCACCGCATCGAAGGCCACCGCCAGAAGGACGAAACCGAGGGCCAGACCTTCACCAAGAGCATCGGCTTCAAGGTCCTCCCCGATTTTCTTTCCGTAGTCTTCGATCCGACGCGCCGCAAAATCGGCGGAATCGATCTTAACGGCTGGTACGAATACGATGACGAAGGCGTAAAAGCCCGCCCCGTTACGGCCGTTGAAAACGGCGTCCTCAAGACTTTTCTCATGTCGCGCTCCCCCATCCAAGGGATCGATCATTCCAACGGCCACGGCCGCCGCCAGCCTGGCTACGAAATCGTCTCCCGCCAGTCGAATCTCATCGTGGAATCCTCCAAGGGCGTTTCGGATGCGCAACTCCGCGCTATGCTGATTGACGAAATCAAGCGCCAGCATAAGCCCTATGGTCTCTACTTCGAAGACATCACCAGCGGCTTCACCACCACGGCCCGTTCCGGCCCGCAGGCCTTCAAGGTGATCCCCATCATCGTCTACCGTGTGTATCCCGATGGCCGCCCCGATGAACTTGTGCGCGGGGCCGATATCGTCGGCACGCCCCTCGCCAGCTTCGCCAAAATTCTCGCCACCGGAAATAAGCCTGAGGTTTTCAACGGCTACTGCGGCGCCGAATCCGGCAGTGTGCCTGTTTCGGCCGTGTCCCCGGCGATCCTGGTATCGGAGATTGAAATCGAAAAGAAAGCCAAGTCCAACGACCGCCCGCCGCTCCTCCCCATGCCCTTCGATGCCGAAGTTGCCAGGAGCGCCCGGTGAAAAACAAATTCCGCCTCCGGTCTCCTGTCTCCTGTCTCCTGACTCCTTTCTCCTGCGTACTTGTTTTGGCCGCCGTCTGCCTGGCCGCAGCCCAGGCGCCCGCCGCCGAACCTGAGTCTTCCCCCGATCCCATCATCCGCGCCATGCGCGATGAAATTGCCCGGTCGATGAAGCTCACCGTCCCTAATCTGGAAATGCCCTACTTCATCCAGTACCTGATGGACGACGCCGAAAGCTTCACCGCCTCCGCCACTCTCGGCGGCCTTACCGGCCGCCGCCACGACCGCTTCCGCAACCTCGATGTTTCCGTGCGGGTCGGCGATTACAGCTTCGACAACACCAACTACGTCGGCAGCGATTTCAACTTCGGCTCGCGCTACGATCTCGAACGCTTCCCCCTCGATGACACTTACTCCGTGCTCCGCCGCTATTTCTGGCTGGCCACCGATTCAGCTTACAAATCCGCCGTCGAAGCCATTTCCCGCAAGCGCGCGGCTCTCCGCAACCTCACGGTTAACGAGAAGATCGATGATTTCGCCCACGCCCAACCTCTGCATCACCTGGCCGAACTCCACAAGCTGAGTCTCGATGAGAACGCCTGGGCGGACCGTGTTCGTGCCCTCTCCGCCGTCTTCAATAAATATCCGGACGTCGAAATCTCCGGCGTCGATTTCAACGCGGGCGATGGCGGCTATTACATCGTCAACTCCGAAGGCACGGAGGTTCGCGTTCCCGACCGCACCGCTTATTTGCGCGCGCGCGGCTCCGCCCAGGCATCCGACGGTATGACGGTGCGCGATGCCGTAGTCTATCAGGCGTTCGAAGCCTCCCGCCTTCCGAATGAAGCGGAGATGCGCCGCGGTATCGAATCCATGGCACAGAACCTAGTGGCTCTCGCCCATGCGCCTGTCGGCGAAGATTACAGTGGCCCGATACTGTTCGAAGGCGAGGCCGGCCCACAGGTGTTCGCCGAAATTCTGGGGAGAAATCTCGGCCTCACGCGCCGGCCTGTAGGCGAAGGCCGCGGCCGCGCCAGTTCGGTCGAAATCAGCGAACTCGATGGCCGCATCGGCGCCCGTGTTCTGCCCGAATCGTTCGATGTTGTGGACGATCCCACGCAAAAAGAATGGCGCGGCAAGCCGCTGTTCGGCAGTTACGAAGTCGATCGAGAAGGCGTCGAACCCAGGCCTGTCCGCGTTATCGAAAAAGGCATTCTCAAGGATTACCTGCTCACCCGCCAGCCCGTCCGCGGCCATAACGGCTCCAACGGCCGCGCCCGCATGCCCGGCTCGTTCGGCGCCGATACCCCCGGCATCAGCAATCTGTTTGTCCGATCCACGGAAACCATGTCCCCAAACGATCTCAAGGCTAAGCTGCTGGAGTTGATTAACGCGCGCGGCAAGCCTTACGGCATCATCATCCGCAAAATGGATTTTCCCTCCTCCGCCTCCGTCGCCGAAGTTCGCCGTCTGCTCGCCGCCGACTCCGGTGGCCGCCCCGTCAGCATTCCGATCCTCGCCTATCGCGTCTACCCCGATGGCCATGAAGAGCTGATCCGCGGCATGCGCTTCCGCGGCTTCAACACCCGCTCGCTCAAAGACATCATTGCCGCCGGCGACGACCTCACCACCTTCGAATTCATGGACAACCCCGCCCCATTCGCTCTTATGGGCGGCTCCGGATACGTCGCCAACGCTGCCGTCATTGCGCCTTCGGTCCTCATCGATGACCTGGAACTGCACCCCGTCGAAGAAGAACAACCCAAGCTACCCGTAGTCCCTCCCCCAGACCTCACCCCCTAAGTTTCAGCCAGTGCGCCGTCGCATCCAATTCTGTCTGTTGACTGCTAACTCCTGGCTCCTGAAAACCGCGCCGAGGATGCAATAAACATGCGCCTCCTCGGCCGCTACGTCTTCCGCGAGATCCTTTCCAGCACTTTCCTGGGTACCTTCCTCGCGACCTTCGTCATCTTCCTGCACAGCGTCGATAAAATTTTCGAGGTCCTCGTCCACACCTACGCCTCGCCGGCTACGGTCGTCACGCTGTTCGCGCTGGCGATGCCGCCGGTCCTGCCATGGACAATCCCTTTCGGCATGCTGGTCGGCATCCTCATCGGTCTCGGCCGCATGGCTAGCGATGGCGAAGTGGTCGCCATGCGCGCCTGTGGCGTCTCCAGCCGTAAAGTCATCGCGCCGGTTTTGCTATTCGCCGTTCTCGCCGGCGGTCTGGCGGCATTCTCCTCTTTGCGCCTTGCCCCGCTCTCGTTCCGGGAAACCACCCGGCTCGTGAACCGGCTGCTCGCTACCCGCCTTTCCGCCACCATCGAGCCCCGCGTCTTCGATGAAGATTTCCCCAACACCGTTCTTTACGTCAGCGATGTCCCGCCCGTCCGTCCGGGCGATCCCGCCCTCTGGCGCAATGTCTTCATGGCCGACGTCACGCCCCCCGAGCAGCGCACCAGCGGCGGTATCCGCGCCAAGGCCGACGGACCTCTCATCACCGTGGCCCGCGATGCCGTAGTCGTTTCCGATCTCGCCCATAACCGCATTCAACTTGCGCTCCGCGATGCCGCCCAATACGAAATGGCCAAAGACGGCACCGCCCACGACAGCACCTTCCCGCAAGGCGAACAGGCCCTCGATGCCTCCCCGCCCGATCAAAATAACGGGCCCGATTTCGCCGCCATGAACACCCGCGAGCTGGCCCGCTATGGCGGCCCTGATTGGATCGAAGCCCGCGTCGAACTTCATCGCCGCTACTCCCTGCCCGTTGCCTGCATCATGCTCGCGCTGGTCGGCATCCCTCTAGGCATCGTCACGCGTAAGGGCGGCAAGTCGGCTGCCTACATCATGGCCGTCCTCCTCGCCTTCTTCTGTTACCACCTCTCTTCCATCACCTTAATCGGCGTAGCGCGGCAACAAAAGCTCCCCGTGCCGGTTGCCATGTGGCTGCCCGACGCCGTTTTCGGCATCGCCGGCATTATCCTGTTGATCCGCATGGAACGGCCCGGCGATCGTGACCTGCTCGGCTCGCTCCGCTTATTGTTCTCCGGCGTCAAGCCGCAGCGCTTCGCCATCGCCGGCCCGCGGATCTCCCGCCTCCCGCTGCTTCCGCAACTTATCGACACCTACATCCTTTCCACCTTCGTTTTTCACTGCTTCCTCTGGCTGGCCAGCCTGGTGATGATGACCCTGGTCTACAACTTCTTCGAGCTGGTTCCGGATATGATCCGCAATCATATCTCGCTCGCCAAGATGTTCACCTATCTCTTCTTCCTCAGCCCCAGCCTGATCTACCAATTCCTCCCTATTAGCGTCCTGCTGGCCGCGCTCGGCGCCTTCGGCGTGATGAGCAAACAGAATGAAGTCACCGCCTTCAAAGCCTGCGGCGTCAGCCTTTACCGTATGGCCATGCCCGTCTTTCTCGGAAGCATTTTCCTGAGCGCGGGCCTGTTCGCTTTCGACTATTACTACGTTCCCGGCGCCAACCGCACCCAGGACGCTCTTCGCGACGAAATCAAAGGCCGTGCCACCCAGACCTATTTGAATCCCGACCGCAAATGGATCTGGGGCATGCCCACCGGCGATTCCTCCCGCATCTTCTACTACCGCTACTTCGATCCAAAACAGAGAGTGATGGCCGGCGTTTATGTCTTTGACCTCGAATCGGCCAGCTTCCGGCTGAAGCGCGAAATCGCCGCCGAGAGAGCCCGCTGGGACGCGGCGCAAAATCAATGGGTGTTCGAAAATGGCTGGTCGAGCGAATTCCACGATGTTCTACACCGCGATACGCGCCGCTTCTCTTCCCAAACGTTTTCCGAAATCACCGAAGCCCCCGAATATTTCCTGAAAGCTCCCGCGCAGGACAAGCAGATGAATTTTCTGGAGCTGGAAAATTACATCCGCGACCTGAAGCAGAGCGGCTTCGATACCATCAGTCTCCAGGTGCGCTTCCATCGGAAGTTTTCGGTCCCGCTGTTCGCCATGATCATGGCCATGATCGCTATCCCCTTTGCCTTCCTGGTGGGCAACCGCGGCGCCATGACCGGCATCGGCGTCAGCCTCGCCATCGCCCTCAGCTACTGGGGCATCAGCATCTTTTTCGAAAAGGTCGGCGACGTCAACCAGTTACCCCCGCAAATGGCCGCCTGGTCCCCGGACGCCGTCTTCGCCCTGGCGGGTATGTACCTCATGACCCGCATGCGGAGTTGACTTTAACCCCGGCAAAGGCGATGGCCCGCACACAATTGCTTTGCAGGTTTCGCGCTCGGCGGATATAATCCTCCCACCGTCCAATTTTTTAAACTGCCCAAAAAAGGTGGATTATGAACCGTTCTCTGTTCAAGTTGTTGCTAATCCCGGCGGGCATGGCCCTCACGCTAGGAGCAGAAACGGTGCGCTCCGGGGCGTCCGGCTTATAGGAACTGTAACGTATCCGATCACGGAGCGGGCCGCGATCTTCCGGCGCCCGGAGACGCGACGCACGTCGCCCCCTTGTTCAATCTCAAAGCGGCTTTGGCGAGGACGGTCACCGGCCCGGCGCCTGCCGTTCTACGCGACTTCCACGCAGGCCCTGGCTGCCGGCACGCCCGGCGTGCTGGTTCAGTTCAGCAACATCCCGCTCGCCGAAGGCATCGCCTACTCGATCCAGCCGGCCCGTTCCCTCAGTTTCGGCAGCCAAAACGTTGAATATTTCCTGAGCGCGCTCGATTTCACCACTCTTGTCCAAATTAGCTCCTCTGCCACGTGAGCGTAGTGGGTGGCCGGGGCTGGCGGAAGCCGCGTTAGTCTGAATTTGAGTTCAGGCCAAGAACCAAATATCAACTATACGGAGACTTCCGCCATGAATCGAGTA
>DATGKM010000154.1:0-13536 GCA_035294665.1 Bryobacteraceae bacterium
GACGACCCCGTCTCCAGCTGCTGAACCGCTGCCAGTTTTACTTCCTTCGTGAACTTCCTTCGAGACAACGACATGAGTAGAATTCTCCATTCGATGAAATTCGACTCTTAACTGTTTGTCTCAATTTAGGGGACAAGTCCATGTCGTCTCGGGCAACCTCGCCTATGAGCATGGGACCTACACCCTGCGGATCGCGGACAAAAAGACGGGCAAGGTGTTGCAGGATGTGAAGAACAAGCATATTCACATCCTGAAGCGGCCGCCCGATGGCTCCTGGAAAACCTGGCGGATGATGGTCGGCAGTGCCGAAGCCGCGGCCCCGAACAAATAGGCAATTGCCCAGCCGCTACACTGTTAAGGCAGTTCACTCATACTCAAGGAGAAACTTGTGGATCGAGAAATGTTCGAGAAGGGCCTTGCCATCCGCCGCGCGGTGCTGGGCGCCGAGTACGTGGATAAAGCGCTTTCCACCGCCGACGATTTCAACCGCCCGATGCAGGAATTGACCACCCAATATTGCTGGGGTGAAATCTGGGGCCGCCCCGGGCTGGACCGCCGCACTCGCAGCATCATTAATCTGGCCATGATTTCCGCCCTCAACCGCCCGCACGAGCTCAAAGCCCACGTCAAAGGCGCCATCGCCAACGGTTTGACTAAGGACGATATCCGGGAAGTGTTTCTGCAGGTGGCAATCTATTGCGGTATCCCGGCCGGAGTGGATAGCTTCCGCACCGCCCAGGAAACGTTCAAGGAAATGGGCATCTGAAGGTGGGGCAGGCGCATCCGCCTGCCTCCGGCTGATCACTCCGCTAGCACAGCGCCGCCATCAATGCTCCCCGCGCCGTCGAATTCAGCGGATCGCTCGATACCCGCAGTTCCGAAAGCCGCAGCGGGAAATTGCACGCCCGCATGGCCTTGCCAAAATGGTTCAGGAAACCTTGGGGCGAAGCCGTGCCGCCGCTGATCACCAGCGGAATCGCCTGGTCCAGTTTCGGCAGCCGCTGCGCCGCCGAGATCCGCTCGTTCAGCGTGCGCACCAGGTTCGCGATTACTTCCTCGTAGTAAATTGTCAGTGCGTTGCGCACGCGGTCGTTGGTCAGCCCGTTCAGCGCGAACGACTGCTCTTTGAACACGCGCGTGCGGGTGGCCAGGTCGCCGGTCGCGATCGCCGCCTGCGTGTCGATAAAATCGCCCGCTTTATTCACCGCGAAACTGATCACCGGAACCGAGAGCACCGCCAGGCAGATGTTGCACAGACCGCTGCCGCAGGAAATGCCGATGCCCGTGTAATTGGATGCGCCCAGTTCCCCGAATACCACCGCCAGGCCTTCTACAATCGGCGTCGGATCGTAGCCCAGGCTGGAAAGGATCTGGCGAATCGAAGCTTCGTGGTAAGAATCGCTGCTGCCTTCCTCCCCGTCGGCGCGCGCGGGCACGCTGAAAAAGATCTTCTGCCCCTCGGTTGCGGCCCTTCCCACCAGCTTTTCGATAATGCTGCGCACCACCGCGAAGCTGTGCGGCTCCTGCGGATTGAGCAGCCCGTTGCGCATGGGCCGCCGCGTCTCCACGTGGAAGATTTCGGCGAACTTCTGGGCGTCGTTGCCCGCCACGATGATGTCCGATCCCTGCACCTCATGAAACACGTTCTCCCGCTGGAGCAGGTTTTCCGTCAGCCGGGAATACGGCAGCGTGAGGAACGCATTGAGTTCCACCGCATACTCGTATTTCCGTTCGGTATTGCGAGCCACTACAATCCGGCTCGTGCCCACGTCCAGCCCCAGCGGCTGCGTGTAATCCTGTTCGCTTTTACTCGTCCGCGATTCTGCCGACATTTCGTACCTCACTCGTTGGGAAAGCGCGCCTCGCGCGCCGTCTGGCCGGACATCCGGCGCGGCCTGCGTGTCGCTTCCGGGCCCGCCAACCGGTCCCTGGCGCCCCGCCGCCGCTTGGCCGGCAACGGCATCAGCAGGCAAACTCCTGCTTCCGGCGCCGTTGTCCTTCATTTCCGGGCGAATGTGGCCCGCTCCAATACTTCCGCCAACCCGCTGCCCACGGCGCCTTGCGGCACGCAGAACGTGGCGGCCTCGGTGATGCGCTGCGCCTCCTGCTGCTTGGCGCGCTGCCAGGCGCGGAACTTGTCCTGCTCGCGCGCCACATCGTCCAGATTGCTTTGAATCCGCGACAGCAACTGGTTCGATACCCGATCGAGTTCCGCCTGAATCCGGGCGTTCTCTTCCAGTTTGGCCGTCTCGTAGTCTTTCAGCTTTTGTTGCTGCTGTTCCTCGTAATCGTTCAGCGCTTTTTGCCGCACCACGGCGTCCTGCAGTAAATCTTCGATTTCCACTCCCGCCGCGTCCAGCGCCATCAATAACGAACAGCGCTTGGCTTCCGGCGACATCCCGGCCAGGTGCGGGCTGTTCGCCATCGCCGCCACCTTCAGAATTCCGTAAGAAATGCGCGGAGGCTTCACCGCCGAGCTTTGATAAATCTGCTCGAATGAGTAGAACTGGCCGCTCTCTACCGGCGGCGCGGGAACGGGCAGGCGGGCAGGCGGGCGCGTTTCTTCGACACTTACCTCCTGCTGAGTTGCTATAGCCAACGTTTCGGCGGGGCTTTTGGACCGGGGCGTGCCATTCTGCGGTGTTTCGAGCGGCGCTTCATCTTCAGCGGAAAAACGAAACCAACTTCGTGCCATAAGAAACTCCTTTTCCCCCTCGCCAGTTTGCGAATACCAGGGGCTATCATTTCTAAACTCAACCGGCGAAGTGATAGTACTTCCGGGAGCCATATTTTCTCAGAGACTTATTTCCGGTTACCTCCTCTAAGGTTTGGGGAGTAATCCGTCGATAAAAAGCCAGAAATGCGTGCGCAGCCAACGGAAACAGAGAGGCCCATCACTCAGGGGCTCGTCAGTTGGTGTGCGGAGAGAATCTCCGATCCGGTTCTCCGCCTCAAATTTCTGCGCGCCGCCGCGCCGGCTCTGCAGCTTCACCAGCCCCCTGCCAAACGCCGGCCGCTCCGCCGCATATCGCTTTTGGGATATGTGCTGCCGCCGCTATTGCTGGTCCCGGTAGCCGTCATTTTCATCCGCCCGAACTCGGAGGCGCGCCCCGTTCCCTACCCCAAGCCGCCCGCCGCTCTTATCGAAAAGCGGGCCGCCCAGGTCTGGCTGGTAGAGCAAAACGGCAGCTCGGAAAGCTATAGCAACGGCTTGCGCATCGATAATCGCTTTACCGTCTCCAACCATCCTCGCTCCTACCTCGCGTTTCCGCTTGCCGGTGGGCCGGCTAAGCCGGGGACGGTTCCAGTGGGGATTGTTTTCCACACCACCGAAAGCCTGCAAGCGCCGTTTGAGCCGGACCAGAACCGTGTCCTGAAGCGGATTGGCGAGTCTCTGGTGGAATACGTGCGCCGCCGCCGCGCCTATAATTTTTTGATCGATCGCTTCGGCCGCGTGTACCGCATCGTCCGGGAATCCGACGCAGCCAACCACGCCGGATATTCCGTCTGGGCGGACGATCGCTGGTTCTACGTGAATTTGAACGAAAGCTTCCTGGGCATCTCCTTTGAAGCCGAGACGCAGCCCGGCGCGGCGGAAAGCCGCATGACGGAAGGACAGTTGCGCGCAGCCGCCATGCTGGTAGAGATGCTGCGCAGCCGCTACGGTATTGCCGGAGCCAACTGTGTCACTCACGGCCAGGTCTCCGTGAACCCTTCCAATATGGTGGCTGGCTATCACACCGATTGGGCCTCGGGTTTCCCTTTCCAAAGCATCGGCCTGCTGGACAATTACTCGCAGCCGCTGCCTTCCATCTGGGCCTTTGGTTTCCAAACCGATGCCTCTTTCGCGCGCAATGCCGGCCCGCGCCTGGTCGCCAGCGCCGCCATGGCGGAGCAGAGCCTGGCCGAAACCGCGCACGTTGCCGGCCTCTCCCTGCGCGCCTACCGCAAGATGCTCCGCAAACAATACAAAGACCGGCTCGCGGAACTGCGCCGCGGCGTCGTTGAAGATTCCGAATGAGCAGCGCGGGCTAGAATAATGGCATATGCCAACTCTTCCCGTCACTTACGAGGAGTGGCTGGAAATGCCCATCACGCACGATGCCATCGAGGAAGTCGTCAACGGCGAAATCCGCATCAGGCCTCCGAATAAATCTCCCCATCCAGAACTCATTCTCGAGTTGCAGATTGCATTCCTCGGGCAGTTGGATCTGAAAACGACCCTGTTTATCTCCAGCACCTTCGGATTGGTAATCCGCCGCAAGCCGCTCACCAGCCGTTCCCCGGATATCGCCGTTTTCGACCGCGCGACCATAGTGCAGCGCGATGGCTATTATCACTCCGCCCCGCAACTCATCGTCGAAGTGCTGTCTCCTTCGGAAACGCCGCAAGAACTCGCCGAAAAGCTGCGCGACTACGAAAGCATCGGCGTCCCCGAAGTCTGGCTTTTCAATCCCGATCCCAAAGCGGTCGAAGTACTGGAACTACAGAACGGCCGCCTCTGCCGAACCGCCCTGCTCACTCAAGGCATGCTGATTCCCAAACACTTCCCCACCGTCCAAATCGATATCGCCCAAATCTGGCCGGAATAAGCCGTTAAAACGCGCGGGCCTCGCCCACGCCCTTGTTACAATAAAACCTCTTCCTCATGCAGCCCGACTCCATCCGCCAACTGGAGGCCGATTTGCTGGCCCGCATCGCCGCGGCCACGACTACCGAAGAGCTGGAAGCGGCGCGAGTGGCGGCGGTCGGACGCAAGGAAGGCGCCTTCACCCAGATCGCCAAAGAGATGGGGCGGCTCGCCCCCGAAGACCGCCGGCAGTTCGGCATGCTGCTCAACGCCGCCAGGCAAAAAGTGGAAGAGGCGCTCGAAGCCCGCAAGCAGGCTTTCGCCGATGCCGTCCTGCGCGCCCGCCTGGATGCGGAATGGATTGATCTCACGCTGCCCGCGCCCGGCCCCCGCCGCGGCCATCTCCATCCCATTACCCAGATCCAGCGCGAACTCGAAGACCTTTTCATTTCGCTGGGCTTTGCCGTGCTCGATGGCCCCGAAGTGGAAACCGAATATCACAATTTCGACGCGCTCAACATTCCCCCCGATCATCCCGCGCGCGACATGCAGGACACCTTCTGGCTCGAAGGCGGCAACCTGTTGCGCACGCATACTTCAGCGGTGCAGGTGCGCGGCATGGAAAAGCTGGGGCCCCCGCTGCGCATGATCGCGCCCGGCCGGGCCTTCCGCAACGAAAGCGTGGATGCTTCCCACGAACACACGTTCTATCAGCTCGAAGGCATGATGGTGGATCGCGATGTCTCCGTCGCCCACCTTCTCTACTTCATGAAGACGCTGCTCACTTCGATTTTCGGGCGCGAAGCGACCGTGCGCCTGCGGCCCGGCTACTTTCCGTTTGTGGAGCCAGGCTTCGAACTCGATATCCAGTGCCTGATCTGCGGCGGCGAAGGCTGCCCGGTGTGCAAACAGAGTGGCTGGGTAGAACTGCTGCCTTGCGGCCTGGTGAATCCGAACGTGCTGCGCATGAGCGGCATCGACCCGGAACAGTGGAACGGTTTCGCGTTTGGCCTGGGGCTGACGCGCCTGGTAATGATGCGCTACGGCATTGACGATATCCGCCAGCTCCAGGGCGGCGATCTCAGGTTTCTGGAGCAATTTTGAAATTCTCGTATAACTGGCTGCGGGAACTGGTTCCCGGCCTCGATAGTCCACCCGGCGATCTCGCCTCGCTGATTACCATGAAGACGGCCGAGTGCGAAGGCATCGAAGCCGCCGGCGCGCCGCTCGACCGCGCCTGCGCCGCGCGCGTGGAAGCGGTCGAACCGATTCCCAACAGCCACCACGTCAAAGCCACCGTGGATGCCGGCCGCTATGGCCGCGTGACCGTAGTCTGCGGCGCTCCCAATTGCCGCGCCGGCATGATTGCGGCCTACGCGCCCGTGGGCCGCAAAACGATTCTGGGCGTGGAAAGCGATGGCATGCTGGCCAGCGCCGCCGAACTCGGCATCAACCGCGATCATTCCGGTGTCCTCGAACTCGACGAACAGGTGGGCGCGCCTCTGCCCGGCTGCGTACCGGATCACATCATCGAAATCGATAACAAGTCGATCACCCATCGCCCCGATTTGTGGGGCCACGTGGGAATGGCCCGCGAAGTGGCCGCCATTCTGGGTCTGCGCATGCGCGATCCGGTGCGTGCCGCCCGGCTGCCCGAAGGCGCGGCGGCCATCGATGTGCAAATCGCCGATTTCCAGCTCTGCCCCCGCTATAGCGCGCTGGTGTTCGATAACGTCACCGTGCGCCCCTCTCCGCTGTGGCTGCAGTACCGCTTAAACGCCATTGGTCTGAACTCGATCAACAACATCGTCGACATGACCAATTACCTGATGGCGGAACTGGCCCAGCCCATGCATGCCTTCGACGCCGATCTGCTTCACGGCGGCACGATTTTTGTGCGCCCCGCCAGGGGCGGGGAACAGTTGCGCGCGCTGAATGGCGACCAGTACACGCTCGAACCGGCGAACCTGGTGATCGCCGATGCGGCCGGCGCTATTGCTCTGGCCGGCGTGATCGGCGGAATGGAGAGCGCCATCGGCCCGAAAACCACGCGCGTCGTGCTCGAGAGCGCCAATTTTCTGGCGTCTTCCGTGCGCAAGACTTCGGCCGCGCTGAAGCTGCGCACCGATGCCTCCATGCGTTTCGAAAAAGCTCAGGACCCGGCGAACACCGTCCGCGCTCTGGCGCGCGCCATCGAGCTGCTCGAGGAACTTTCGCCCGGTGTCCGCCTGGTGGGCGGTCTGGCCGACCGCAAACGCGAAACGCCTCCGCCGCCGCCCATCGAGCTGCCGCTCGCCTGGCTCGATCGCAAACTCGGCCGCGCCATTCCGGCGGTGGAAGTGCGCGGCATCCTGGAGCGGCTGGAGTTCGGCGTCGCCGAATCGGCGGCGGGCGTCTTCTCGGTCACAGTTCCTTCCTGGCGCGCCACCAAGGATATCGCCATCAAAGACGACCTCGTCGAAGAGGTTGGCCGCATGGTCGGCTATGCCACCATCACACCGCGGGCCCCGCTGGTCCCGGCCGCCGTTCCACCGCCCAATCCGGAGCGCCGGTTCCAACACGATGTGCGCGAACTGTTCACCGCCCTCGGGTTCAACGAAGTCTACAACTACTCCTTCGTCAGCGAGGACCAGGCGCGCAGGTTCGGTCTCGATCCGTCCTGCCATGTGCGTGTGGCCAATCCCATCGCCTCCGATCAGGCGCTGCTGCGCGCTTCGCTCATCCCCGGCATCTGGAAAAACATCGCGGAAAACCTGAAGCACCGCGATTCGTTCCGCCTGTTCGAAATCGGCGTGGAGATTCACAAGCGCGAGCGCGGCCTGCCGGATGAAGTGGCGCATCTGGCCGCGGCCGTCTACGAACGGCAGGGCGACGGCGTGGCGGCTTTGTTCGAGTTGAAGCGCGCGGCGGAGTGCCTCATGCCCGGCGCGCTGGTTTGCCCCGCGGAAGCCGGTCCGGCCGAAGGCCGTCCCTTCGAGCATCCGGCCCGCGCGGCCGATCTGCTGTGGCGGGGCGAGAAAACCGGCCGCCTGTTCGAGTTGCACCCCACGCTGCTGGAGACCGGCCGCGCCGCCATCCTCGATATAGACCTCCGCGCCGTCGAGCGGCTGGCGGCGGTGGAAAAGAAATACGCGCCCGTGCGCCGCTTTCCTTCGAGCGCTTTCGACCTTTCGGTGGTTGCCGGCGAGCGCGAGCTCGCGGGCAAGCTCCAGAAGCGGATCGCGGAGTTCGCTTCGCCGCTGGTCGAATCCATCGAGTTCGTAAGGCAATATTCCGGGCCGCCGCTGGCCGCCGGCCAAAAAAGCGTCTCTTTTCGCGTCACCGCGGGCTCGTCCGAGCGCACGCTCTCCTCCGAGGAAGTCGCCGAAATCCGCGAGCAGATCATTCAAGGCATGCGCGCCCTGGGTTACGAACTGCGCGTGTGAGCACGCGCCAGGAAAAAGCGCCTGAGCGCAACGGGAAAAGGTCGTCCATGCATACAGTGAAGGACATCCCTGGCCCTTACCGGTTTTTCTTCTACAGCTTCGACTGCAACGAACCGCGCCACGCGCACGTACAACGGGAGTCCAGCGTCTGTAAGTACTGGCTGAACCCCGTTTCGCTGGCTCGCAATTGCGGCTTTTCCGCGCGAGAATCAAATCAGATCCGTAGTGAGGTCACACGCAATTTGGAAAGGATCTTGGAGGCTTGGAATGAGCAGTGCGGTTGACGTCGACCCTCGTATCCAACGAGTCTCTGTAGCAGAGGACACGATCTCCGCCGACTTACGCAGTAAACCGGCCAGAGCTACAAACCAGAACGGCTTAGGCGAAGCCGAGCAGTTGTTTTATATCGATATGAACACCGCCGATGTGCCGTCACCAGAGACACCGATCTGGCGATTCATGGATCTCCCCAAACTCATCTTGACCCTGAAGAAACGTGCACTCTACTTCCCGGTGGCTGCCGCCATGGACGACGATTTTGAAACGGCGACACCCTCCCTTCCCCCCGAGGCCGACAATGAAGATCAGAATGAGAGATGGCGTCAGTATAAGGTTGCTCGCGTGACCATGTTCGTGAACAGTTGGTACGAGTCGGAGCACGAGTCCGCCGCGATGTGGAAGCTCTACGGAAATGCCATTGCCGTGCGCACCACATTCGGCGCTTTAACCAATGCGATTGGCCACCCGGACACCTCGCTCCCCGTCGACAACATCCCCTACGAATCCAGAGTATTTGGAGGCCGCGTCAAGTACTTCGACCCCGAGTTAAACGCACCGTTGGAAACCCACTGGAATAATGTCTGTCGCGTCCTCCGCAAGCGGAAATGGTACGAATACGAGAGGGAAATTCGCCTGGTTTGCGAACGTCCGGCAAACTGTGGAGAGAACGATACGCCCAAGGCGCTAGGATTTTGGGCCCGGTGCGATATTGGAGCGATCGCCGAGAAGATCGTGGTCGCGCCGAAATCACCGGCATACCTGGAAGCCGCGGTAAAAGCCGTCGCCGAGTCCTTTGGACCGACGTCCTGCAAGGTGGAATGCTCGGCGTTGGAGAAAGGTGCGCCGGCGCCTCCTGCTTGGGCGCTCAGTGAAATGATGGGCGGCGGTTCGACAGTTCGGTGATGTGAGCACGCGCCGCAAAACTCCCGGCGGTTGGGTGATTCGCGGCGAACAGAAGACCTGCCGCTGGTGCGGCGGCGCGATTCCCCGCGGGCGGTTTACATTCTGCGGCGCGGCCTGCGTCCATGAATGGCGGCTACGCACCGACCCCGGCTATCTTCGCGAAAAGGTCTTCGAGCGCGATCGCGGCGTGTGCGCCCTCTGCGGTCTCGATACGGAAGCCCTCCGCAAACACAAGCGCAAGCTCGATTACGCCGCCCGCCGCGGCTTCGAAAGAGAATGGGGCGCGCGGCGCCATCTCTGGGACGCCGATCACATCGTGCCGGTCGCCGAGGGCGGCGGCGAGTGCGATCTTTCCAACATGCGCACGCTCTGCCTGAAATGTCATCGTGCCGCTACCAGGCAACTGCGCGCGCGCCTGCTCAAGCGATCGCCCGGGAGGTCGCAACCGGCGGAATAAACTGATAGGACGATGCGCTGGAAATTTTTTTTCTTATCCGCTCTATTGGCATTCCCCGCGTTCCCGCAAACATTCCAACAATTGCAGTACGAGCTCGGAGCGGACATCGGCTACGGCATCTATCGCAATGGAACCATCCTTTCGCCGGAAGGGTCGATCAACGCAGGCATCCGCAACCGCTTCGCCGCGGGCATTACCCTGGGAGCGGATTTCTCCGATTACGTTTCGGGAGAATTCAACTTCCTCTATCACGATGGCCATCCGTTCTTGCAAGGGCTGGGAGTAAAAACGGATATTCAGGGCAATTCGTGGGCGCTCACCGGCAGCCTGCTCTTCTATTTCAAGAACCGCGCACACAAATTGCGCCCGTTCGTCAGCGGCGGCGTGGGCGGGAAGGGTTATTTCATTGCCGGACCGGCGCCCTTTCCGCAGCCGATCCCACAGGTCGCAAGCCTCACGACGAACGACGTGTGGAAAGTAGTTTTAGTGCCGGGCGCCGGGGTCAAGTACCGCATTCATCGCAAGGTGATCCTGCGCGGCGAATTTCGGGATTACCTCACGACCTTCCCGCGCACCCAGATCTTTCCGGCGCCACACAACACCGCGCGCGGCATCTTCGAGCAACTCACGCCGCTGTTCGGGGTAAGTTACGTGTTTTAGCGCTATAATCAGCCTTTCCGCACCCACTGACTATGCCGACCGCCCGGCGGGTCGAAAGCCGTAGCGCCCAAGAGATCCGCGCGGTAATCGAGGGCTTCCTCGCCAACTGCCGCCAGCCCGCTGTGCTCGAACCGGGCGAAGATCTGCTCGAAATCCAGACCGATAATTTCGCGCTGGAATTTCGCGGGTCGCGCCTTGCCTTGGAAGCTTGGGACCGCGCGCGCAACTTTTCGCGGCGCGTCGTGGCCGTTCGAAGCCAATCCGCCGCGCGCCTGGAACTGGTGGTGGAGCGGTTCGGCGGGCGCGAAGGACAACTGTTTCTGCTCGATCTGCAGCGGCCGGCTGGCATGGAGGCGGCCAAGCGCGGCGCGCGCCTGATTTTTCGCGAACGTTTCGGCCTGTTTCTGCGGCGCCAGTTCCCGGAATGGAAGCTGGCGGAACTCAGCGCGGAAGCGAACCTGGAATTCAGCCTTTCGCCCGCGTTTCCCCGCGGCTTTTTGCGGCACGGGCGGCACGGCTGGGCGGCCATCGCCTGCCCGCCCGAAGGAGATGAAGCCGCCGCCCTCTCGTTTGGCCTGATCTGGCTTGCCTATCTGCGCGAGCGGGAGCGGCGCGCCACCGTAAGCGGGTTAGCCATCTACGTTCCGGCGGGCAAGGAGCGCGCCGTGGCTCTGCGGCTGATCTGCCTTGACCCGAACGCGGCGCGCCTCGAGCTATTTTCGTATTCGCCGCAGGATTACGTGGCACGCGCCGATCCACGCGATTTCGGCAACCTCGACACGCAATTGGAGCCTTGCCGCCGGCCGCTGCCCGAGGACAGCGCCAATGAGCGGTGGCGGAGCATCATCGCGTTGCCCGGCGTGGAATTGGTTCCGAAGCACAACGCGCGCGCCGGCCTGCGGGTGCGCGGCGTGGAATTCGCCGAACTTGCGGGCAAGGATTTGCTGTTCGGCGGCGAGCGGCAGCCTGCCGGGGAACATCAGGCCGCGGAAATTCGCAGTCTGGTCGAGCGCCTCGCGGCCGCGCGCTCGGCGGATGCGGGCGACCGGCAGCATCCGCTGTACCGCGGCAATCCCGAGGCGTGGCTCGAATCGCAAGTGCGGCGGCACATCGAGATCATCGATCCCACTTTGCTGCCGGACCCCATCTATGGCCAGGTTCCGGCATTTGCCGGAGGCGAGCGCGGGGTGCTGGATCTGCTCGCGGTCGACCGCTCCGGCAGGCTGGCGGTCGTGGAGCTGAAGGCGTCCGCCGATCTGCACTTGCCGCTGCAAGCCCTGGATTATTGGATTCGCGTGAAATGGCATCTGGACCGGGGGGAATTCGGCGCGCAAGGATATTTCCCGGGAATCGAGCTGCGCCCCGAACCTCCGCGGCTGCTGCTGGTTTCGCCTTCGCTCGAATTCCATCCAACCACCGAAGCGCTTCTGCGCTTTTATGCGCCGGAGATCGAGGTGGAGCGAATCGGCCTGGGGTTAGAATGGCGGAGGGGCTGCGAAGTGATGTTCCGGCTAACCGGCGCCGAGCGGCCCCGGTAACCCTATGATGAAAGCTTTCAAACAGATCCGCGCGGCAATGTCGCTGGTGAATCCGGAGGAACTCCGCCGGCAGTCCAGCCAGCCGGTGGGAGTCGGGCTGGTCGCCACTAGCGAGCGCGGCTACGCGGAACTGGAAAATTTTCTGGTTCCGCCGGAGCTGCCGAACGAAGAGCGCGCGCGCCTGCTTGAAACGGTCTATCGCGCCGGCGACCGCAATGCCGATCCGCAGGTGGATTTTGTGCTGTACGAAGCCGGGCTTCCCGCCCCGAAAGGCGTCTTCCGCCACTGGCCGGACGACCCGCGGCAGACCGTGGAAGAGATCCTGGAGGAGCACGATGCTCTCTCCTTGCCCCTGGCGCGGCGCTTCCCGCCGTTTCGCAAGGCGGTAGTGAGCCGCATCGTGAACGCTGTGGCGCGGGAGAACGCGCTTTTCGCGATCACGACCGCGCTTCCCAACATCGTGCCGAACCTGGTCGAACTGCCCTGGGCTGCCGGAGAGTTCGCCTCCGATACCGCATTTTTAACCATGAATCAGTTCCGCATGGCGTTTATGATCGCGGCGGCGTGCGGCTCCGAAATCGGCTTTGGAGCGCAGAAGCTGGAACTCGGCACGATTGCGGCGAGCGCGTTCGGATGGCGAGCCATCGCCCGCGAACTGGCCGGCAAAATTCCCCTCGGCGCGGGGCTGATTCCGAAAGGCGCCATAGCTTTCGCCGGAACGTATCTGATCGGCAAGGGCCTCGAGCGGCTGCATGGTTGCGGCGTGCCCTATACAGCCGAAGAGCGCAAACAGGTGTACCGCGAGGGCTATCGGCGCGGCATCGCCATCGCACAGTCAGCCTCGGAAAGCGAAGCGCCTCCGGCTGCCTGACTGCCGCGCGTGCCATACTAAGACGCAGGTGTGATTTCCGCCACAGCGTACGACCGGCACGTGGAACAACTATTCGAGGCGCTTCGGCGCGTAACCAACGCGCTGCGCGCGGCCCGAATCGAGCGCCGCGTGATTGGAGGCGTGGATTTCTCCCCTCCGGTCGAGGCTGCGGAAGGTGTACTGCTCGCTCCAGTGCGCGATTTGGTCCGCATGAAGCTCGTCCGCTAGCGGCTCAAGGACGGCGTGCCGGCCGAAGAGTGCCGGCCGAACCGCCTACGGTTTCCCGGCATGATACAATCCCGGCCAAATGAGCACACGCGTTCCGGGACTCTGTCTGCTTTTGGCGGCCGCGCTCTCTTCCGCCCACGCCCGCGATCTGGAGATTTACTGGATTGATGTCGAAGGAGGCGCGTCCACGCTCATCATCACGCCTTCCGGGCAATCGATGCTGGTGGATGCGGGCAATCCGGGGCCGAACGATCGCGATCCCAAGCGCGTTTTCGAGGCCGCCAAAGCCGCGGGCTTGAAGCGCATCGATATCCTGCTCACCACTCACTATCTCATGTAGGCGGCGAGCCGGCGCTTTCCAGAATGATTCCCATTGGCCGGTTTTACGATCACGGCGATTCCATCGAGGCCGGCAACAGCCCGCAGACGGCCAAACTCTGGAGCGATTATCAGGCGATTTCGGCAGGCAAGCGCACGGTTGTCAAGCCGGGCGACAAGATTCCGCTCAAGGGAATGGATGTGACCGTGGTTTCGGCCAATGGCGAGGTGATTTCGAAACCGATCAACGGCGGCGGGCCCAACCGTTTCTGCCAGAACGCGCAAAA
>DATGKM010000155.1:0-3843 GCA_035294665.1 Bryobacteraceae bacterium
GCCTGCCGCCCATACTCTGGCGCCACCAGCGTCTTCGGCACCCAGGCGTACACTTCGGCACGGGTTTGGCCGGCAAACTCGATCGCCTCGCTGGCCTTCAAGAATTCGCCAATTTGCGAATGGGTGAGACTCTCGGCATTCGGCATTCTGATCTGCATTCCCCAGCGGCGTGCCTATCCAGCACCTCCCATTTTCAGGATCATCTTGCATTAGAAACAAGTTCCGTTTCAGGTTCATCTTGCATTGGACAATTCTGAATTGAAGGCGCATCCCTGCAAGCTGGTATGCTGGAAGCTTATGGGCTGTGGCAACGGCGGACTGACCGGTATCGGCAATGCGATTCCCGCTGGGGCGCGGAAGGTATTCTGCGTGAAGTTCCAGCGCGAGATGGAAGGCTTGGACGAGGTCCCGTTCGAGGGCCATCCACTGGGACAGAAGATTTACGAAAACGTCTCTAAAGAAGCCTGGAAGATGTGGGTTGAGCACATGAAAATGATCATGAACGAATACCGGCTCAACCTGGGCACCAAGGAAGCGCAGGAGTTTCTGATCCAGCAGATGGACAACTACTTTTTTGGCGAGGGCGCGGCCCTGCCTCCGGATTACGTCCCTCCCAAAACCAAAGCCTGAATCACGCGCCCGGAGGGAAAGCCGGGAGAGCCGCGGCAATCCGGAAGCGCAGCTTCGCGTGCGCCTGGCGAAGCGCGCGCTCCACGGCTTCGGGCGTTGGGGCGCGCGCAAACAGGAAGCCGAGATAGCTGGCGCCTTCGGGCAACGGAAGCAGTTGCTGGCCGGGTTTCGCGGTGACGATCAGATCAACGACGCCCTCGGTTTCGAGCGCTTCCGCCGTGCCTTCGGCCGATTCGAAAACGCCGGCCTTGGGGATCGGAATCATCATGACACCGGAAGCGGCCGCCGCGGGCCGCGCGCGGCTCACATCTTCGCCGAGCGCGTGCCGCAGGATCAATTCTTCGAGCGGCAGCGGGCCGTTGCCGTCGAGGAGGAATTCCAGCGTCTTCGCGCAGAGTCCGCCGATCGGGCGGGCGGCTGCTTCCAAAATCCACGCGCCTTCCTGGTTGTGGCGCAATTCGGCGTGCACAGGGCCGTGCCAAAGTCCCAGGGCGCGGACCGATCGGGCCGCGGCCTCGATTAAGTCGCGCTCGACGGCGGCAGTTTCCCGCGATGGCGTCACGTAAATCGTCTCTTCAAAATACGGGCCTTCGAGCGGATCCGGCTTATCGAAAATCGCCAGCGGCTGGAAGCGGCCGCGCGTGACCAATGCTTCCACCGCGAATTCGCGGCCTGGAATATAGGCTTCCACCTGGAGTTCCCGCTCGCCCATGGCGCGAATGCGGCGGAAGGCCTCCACGAACTCGCCGCGATGATTGGCGCGGATGACGCCGCGGCTGGCCGATTGGCCGAGGGGCTTGAGCACGCAGGGATAGGGCGCGCGGTCCGCGGCGGCTTCAGCTTGTTCCCCGGCCGGCACGCGGAAAAACGCGGGGACCCGCAGCCCCGCAGCTTGAATGCGCAGCCGCGAGAGGTATTTATCGGAAGCCGCGCGCGCGGCATCGAGCGGATGGAATGGAATTCCCAGGGCCTCGGCTGCCGCGGCAGCCAGCACGGCGTGGCGGTCGCCCACCGCCACGATGCCATCGAACCGGTGACCGCGCAGCGACTCCACGGATTCCTCAATGCGGTCGCACTTTACCGGAATGGCCGAATCTCCCCAGGGATCGTCCAGAACGTGGCAACGATCGGTGGCCAGCGTGACCGCAACCCCTAATTTGCGCGCGGCTTCGGCGAAGACGCGAATCTGGTAGCCGGTAGTCGCGGCAAGAAGCAAAAGGCGGGGCACTCTACTTTCATAGTAACTGCGACCAAGCGGGCGGCCCGCGTGTCCAATCAACATGGAATTCCGACAGTTGGGAAAGAGCGGTCTGCAGGTTCCGGTGCTCTGTTTTGGCACAGGCACGTTCGGCGGCAGCAATGAGTTATTTCGAGCATGGGGCTCGACGGACGTGGCAGAGGCCACCAGGCTGGTAGCGATTTGCCTCGAAGCCGGCGTGAATTTCTTTGATACAGCCGATATCTATTCCGAAGGCCTTTCCGAGCAGATACTGGGCGAGGCCATCCGGCAGGCGCCGCGTGACAGCCTGCTGATCTCCACAAAAGGCACGTTCCCCTTCGGCCAGGGGCCGAACAACATGGGTTCCTCGCGCCATCACCTGATGCGGCAAATCGAAGGCAGCCTCAAGCGCCTGAAGACGGACTACATAGACGTGTACCACATGCATGGCTTCGACGCGCTGACGCCGATCGAGGAGACTCTCTCCACACTCGACCAGGCCGTGCGGCAGGGGAAGATCCGCTACCTGGCGGCTTCGAATTTCTCCGGATGGCACTTGCAGAAATCGCTCGATATCAGCGACCGCTACGGTTGGCCGCGGTATGTGGCGCACCAGGTGTACTATTCGCTGGTGGGCCGCGACTACGAATGGGAGTTGATGCCGCAGGCGATGGAGGAAGGCGTGGGAGCGCTGGTGTGGAGTCCCTTGGGCTGGGGGCGGCTTACCGGAAAAATCCGGCGCGGCCAGCCTTTGCCGGAAGTGAGCCGGCTTCCCAAAACCGCGTTTATGGGACCGCCGGTGCCGGACGAGTATCTTTATAAGGTGGTCGATGCGCTGGATGCGCTGGCGGCCGAAACCGGCAAAAGCGTCCCGCAACTGGCGCTGGCCTGGCTCCTTCGCAAGCCGACCGTAGCGAGCGTGATCATCGGGGCGCGCAACGAGCGGCAACTGCGCGATAACCTGGCCGGGGCGAGCGTGGTTTTGACCGCGGACCAGGTGGCCCGCCTGGACCAGGCCAGCCAGACACAAATCGCGTACCCTTATTGGCACCAGCGCCAGTTCGCCGCCCGCAATCCGCTGCCGCCGGCTTATCGCGCCTGAGGCGCGCACGTACGCTGCGCAACCAGCGGCCGCGAAAACGCACTGATTTCGGGAGGGGCGGAGCGGTACGCTGCTTACGTGAACAGGCGTCCTATCTTCGAACTGTTCCTGCTTACCTGGGTAGCCGGAAACATGGATGCCCTCAGCTATCTGCGCGCAGGCGTATTCACCGCCAACATGACCGGCAACACGGTGGTGTTGGGACTCGGGCTGGCGGGACACAATGAGTCCCGCACCTTTCCGGCGCTGGCTGCAGTTTTTGCCTACGCCTTGGGCGCGGCGATTGGGTCCGCCACGTGGGCGCGGAGCGCCGCGCGGAAACATTGGAGTGAGGATCTCAAGCTCGGCACCGCCTTGGAGCTGCCGTTTGTACTGGCCTTCGTGCTGCTGACCGCGGTGGGGCCGGAGCCGGTCCCCTTTTCCGCCGGCATCGCGTTAACATTGCTGGCCGCGGTCCCCATGGGAATTCAAAGCGTGGCCGCGTGGGAGCTGCGGATCTCCAAAGTTTGGACCACGTTTATCACCGGAACCCTAACCATGGCAGTCCTTAGCTGGGTCAGCCGAGAGGAGTCGCAATCCGGAGGGCAGGAGCGCGGTTCCCCGTGGCTGCTAACCAGCATTCTCTTTTGTTACGTTGGCGCCGCAGCCGTCGGCGGGGTATTACTGCCCCGCCAAAGGATAGCCGCCGCCGTGATCCCCTTCGCCGCGATCCTCACGGCTCAGATTCGCGCACGGACCGTTGCGTGACTTGAACCTAAAAACGGCAGTTAGCCGGTAGCTTCGGCCAATCGACCGGTACTGCGGAGCGGCTTGCCGGGGAGAAAATATTGAAAGGCGGCACTGAGAATCAGTCGCCATCTCTCCCTTGGTGGCAACTGCTCCGCAGTGGCCT
>DATGKM010000156.1:0-8629 GCA_035294665.1 Bryobacteraceae bacterium
GTTCGCGCTCTGACCAGTGCGATCCACGATTACCTCAAGGACTACAACGAGAACCCCAGACCATTTCGATGGATCGCGAGCGCCAGCCGAATCATCTGCAAGGTCAATAAATATAAAGCTATTTCAGAGACGGCAGACTAGTCCCCACGCGCACGGCCGGAGGCTGGCTCGCAGCTTGGAAACTGAAACGTGGAACCATTTCCATGAGAGAGGCCCTCGGAGAATTGATATAGGTTCGGCGACTCCTCACCCAATCCCATACCGCTTCATCTTATTGATTAACCCTTGGCGGCTAAGCCCTAGCTGGCGAGCCGCTTGGAGTTGGTTGTTGCGGGTAGCTTCCAGCGCGCCCACAATCATGCGTCGCTCCAAGTCCTCAACCGCATCTTTCAACGTGCCGCGCGGAACCGAAGGCGCATCTGGCTTCGAAGAAGCCGCGCGCCGGACCGGGGGAGGCGGAATCACTTCCCAGACATCTTCGGAGATTACTGGCCCGGTACTGCAAGCTGCCAGGCGCATCACTTCGTTGCGCAGTTGGCGCACATTGCCGGGCCAGTCGCGGGTCGTGAGGCTGCCCAGCACTTCCGGAGAAAAGCGCCGGGGTCCACGCCCGGTCTCCTTGGCGTACTCGCTGAGGAAATGGTTTGCCAGCAACGGAATCTCCTCGCGAATGTCGCGCAAGGGCGGCATCTGAATGTGGATTACGTTCAGGCGGTAAAACAAGTCCTCGCGAAAGGCGCCTTTGGCGATTTCCGCCGGCAAATCCTTGTTTGTAGCTGCCAGCACCCGCACGTCTACACGAATGGGAGAGCGCCCACCCACCCTCTCGAACACCTGCTCCTGCAGCACGCGCAAAATTTTTGCCTGGGCTGGAAGGCTGAGATCGCCAATCTCATCCAGGAAGAGAGTGCCGCCGTCCGCCTTCTGAAAATGGCCGATGCGCGATTCCACGCCTGTCGCGACGCCCCTTTCAATACCGAACAGCTCGCTTTCCACCAGCGTGTCCGGCAGGGCCGCGCAATTCAGCGCGACGAAAGCCTTGCGCGACCGCGCGCTGCTGTAGTGAATGGCCTTCGCCGTCAGCTCCTTGCCGGTGCCGCTTTCTCCCGTGATGAGTACGCTCACCGAGCTGTCGCGAATGCGCTCGATGAGCCGCACGATCTGCTGCATGCGCGGGCCCGCGCAAATGATGCCGTGCGTGGAAAAGCGCCGTTGCACCTCGCGCCGCAACTGGCCGTTCTGTTCAGCCAGTTCGTCCTGGCTGCGGCGCAGCGATCCCACCAGTTGAGCGGTTTCAATTGCAACCGCGGCCTGGGCCCCCAAGGCCAGAAGGCAGGCCTCGTCGCGCTCATGGAACGCGCCGGCACGCTTGTTGAGGGCCTCAAAGGCTCCGAGGATTTCGCCGCGCTGATTGCGCAGCGGTACGGCCAGCAAGTTTTGGGTACGATAACCGCTGCGGTTGTCGATGGCGACATAGAAACGCGGATCGCGATAAGCGTCGTGGACATTGACCACTTCGCCCGTCGAAACCGTATGCCCGACCACGCCCTGGCTCGCGTTCAGCCGCAGAATTTCCTGGCTGCCCAGCGCCACTTTCGACCACAGCTCGTTGGTTTCGCGGTCCAGCAGGAAAATGCTGGCGCGGTCGCAGCCCAGCAGGCTGGTAGCTTCGCGCGCGATCAGATCGAGCAAAGCGCCTAAATCCCGCTCAGAATTCATTCTGCGGGAAATGGCCAGAATCTCAGGCAGTCTGTCGTCGGGCAGTTGGCAGTCGAAGTCGGCTGGTGCGGCGCTTTCCATCGTCGCGAGTCTAGCGTACTGTGGCGGTCTGTGTCCACCAACTTGACAGAATGACTACAATGTGGTCGGCCCAGGTTGCGGACAACCCTCGCGCTACGCCTTGTAAGTTACTGAAATACAGAACATTGTGCGTCCGCCTAAGTTGGCATGGAGGATGCATCGGAGGAGCCGTCAACCGGGTCCGCCCGGCTGGGACGTTTCCGGACTGGTGGGTCGGAGGATCACCGGTCCGGAACGGCCGTTCTTCCCAATCACCGCCCCAAGTCAGGTTTGGGGCGGTGAACTTTTGCGCTGCCCGCGCCGTTTCTCCATACGGAGGCTGATATGTTTTGTACGCGTTGCGGAGTGGCATTACAGGAAACGGACCGCTTCTGTTCCCAATGCGGCCATCCCACTCCGCTCGGGAAGCCGGAGCGCACCGAGCCGCCGCGCCTGACGCGCGACCTGGCGAACAAAAAAATCGCGGGCGTATGCGCCGGGTTCGCGCGCTACCTGGATGCCGACATCACTCTGGTTCGGGTGGTCTGGCTGATATTGGCGTTCTGCACCGGCGGCCTCGGATTCCTCGCCTACCTGGCCGCCTGGATCGTAATGCCGAAGGAACCCCGAGCATTCACCGCCACCGAAGAACACCTGGCTCCCGGAAACGCGCATTAATCCGCACAGCAACTTGCTGCGACCGCGGCGCCCGGTTTCGCGTCAAAATGCTATCTATGCGCTATCGACTACTTGGACACACGGGACTTAAAGTGTCGGAACTGTGCCTCGGCACCATGACCTTCGGCGAGGGGTGGGGCTGGGGCTCACCTAAAGAGGAGAGCCGCCGCATCTACGAGCGCTTCCGCGAAGCGGGCGGGAACTTCGTCGATACGGCGAATGTGTACACCGGCGGCGCCAGCGAGACGTTTTTAGGCGAATTCATGGAGGGCCATCGCCAGCAGATTGTGCTCGCCACCAAGTACACCAACTCCTGGCCCGGTCCCGATCCCAACGCCGCCGGAAATCATCGCAAAAACATGATGCAGGCCGTGGAAGCCAGTCTGAAGCGGTTACGGACCGATTACATCGATCTCTATCTGCTGCACATCTGGGACCGCATGACGCCCATCGAAGAAGTGATGCGCGGCTTCGACGACCTGGTGCGCCAAGGGAAGGTCGTCTACGCGGGCGTCTCTGATATGCCTGCCTGGTTAGTCTCTCGCGCGAACACGCTTGCTGAACTCCGTGGCTGGGCGCCGTTCATCAATTTGCAAATCGAGTACAGCCTGCTGCAGCGTACCGTCGAGCGTGATTTAATCCCGATGGCGCGCTCCCTGGGCATCGGCATTACCGCCTGGTCGCCACTGGCCGGTGGACTGCTGACCGGCAAATACGCCAAAGGCCGGGAGTCGGCCGGCGATTCCCGTTTCAACACTCCTATGATGCAGGAGCGCTACAGGGAGGACGCCCGCAGGGACGCGATCGTAGCCGCGGTGCAGGACGTGGCGCGCGAATTGGGCCGCTCGCCCGCTCAGGTGGCGATCGCCTGGGTGCTTGCGCAAAACACGCTTCCGATTATCGGCGCGCGCCGGATGGACCAGTTCGAGGACAACCTCGCGGCAACCAGCCTGACACTCACTCCCGAGCAGTTGTTTAAACTCGATGACGTAAGCAAAATCGAGATGGGCTTCCCCCACGATTTCATCAACAGCGAATTCGTCAAGAACCTGACCACCGCCGGCCACTACGCCTCTATCGTGGCGGCATAACCTCATGTCCAATCGGGTCGCATTCGTTACCGGCGCGAGCCGGGGAATCGGGCGGTCTATCGCCCTTGCACTCTGCCGCTCCGGATTCGACGTGGTCGCCGCGGCCACAACCATCGAATCCAACCCGGAGTTCGCGGAAGCGATGCGCGGCTCCGGGTGTGAGTTGATGGCTGTGGACCTCGATCTGCGCTCTCCCGAATCGATCAAAGATGCTTTCGGCCGCGCGCTAAAGGTCAAAGGGCGCGTGGATGTGCTTGTGAATAACGCGGGCATTACACGCGATGGCTTGGCGGTGCGAATGAAGCCGGCGGATTGGGAAGCCGTGCTGCGGATCAATTTGGATGGCTCCTTCCTCTGCATCCAGCAGGTTCTGCCTGGCATGATGCGCAACCGCTGGGGCCGCGTGATCAACATCTCTTCGGTAGTCGGACAGGCCGGCAGCGCCGGACAGGTGAATTACGCGGCCTCCAAAGCCGGACTGATCGGCATGTCGAAAGCGCTGGCGCACGAAATGGGCAGCCGCGGCATCACCGTGAACGTGGTGGCCCCGGGTTATATCGAAACCGATATGACGAAGGAACTGACTGACGAACGCCGCCAGAAGATTCTCCAATCGATCCCGCTGGAACGTGCCGGCACGCCGGAGGACGTTGCCGCGGCCGTCTGTTTTCTGGCAAGCGAAGGCGCGGGTTACATTACCGGGCAGGTGCTCGCCGTCAATGGCGGCATGTACATGTAACGCCCGCTCCTGCTAGGATAAAATAGTCCCGCCGCGGTGGGTATAGCTCAGCCGGTAGAGCGTCGGATTGTGGTTCCGAATGTCGTGGGTTCGAATCCCACTACCCACCCCAGTTCCGCCCCCCCACCAATGGTCTAGAGAGCCCCTCAAACCCTTTCGAGCCCCCTCGCTGTCCGAACGATCGAACATGCTCTGCAGCCTCTGCAATTCGGGATTCCTCGAGTGCCGGAAATTTCCGGCAAGAATAGCGGTAACGCCGCGGCATGGCTCGCCCACGTGCATACCGCGGGCCCCCGGTAACGCTGGAGATGTGAGCTTCCGTCACGGCCGATCCACCCAGCAACGACGGCATCGTGGACGTGAAAACGCCCGCTATTTGCTTATCTTTCAGGTATAAGGTCAAGGCCAATCCGAATTCGCGGAAGGTGCGCAGCGTGGAGACATACCCTTCGATATGCACCGGACGCTGATTCCAAGGGTCAGACTTCGGGAATCAGCGGCTTTAGATGCAGGTGCTCGAAGACGAACACCGCCCGTGGAACCGCGCTCCACGCGCGACGGCAGTGCGGCACAGTGGAAACAGACTGCGGACCAGCCCTGTGACTTGCAGGCAGTATGTCGAAGGAGCCTAAACCGGCTGTCGCTGAAGTCTTCTTTGCGCTCGCCGGCCGGACACGGCATCCGCCTTCTACCGGCGGGTGAGCTGTTGGTTAGTGGAATAAGTGTAACAATTCGAAATCTGTAATCTCCGTACCAACTCGTGACAAGAGGCCTATTTCCAACCTGCGGAATTTTCGCGACAGTGGAACCAGGGTTTCGGAAGAATCGCGATGACCGCGGTCGAACAGCTTGCTCGCTTCGCCATCGGTGCGCCGTACGAGGAACTCTCGGATACGGCGCGCCTACAATTAAAAATCAGAATTCTGGATGGCTTGGGCTGTGCCCTCGGAGCGCTCGAGAGCGAGCCGGCGAGGATCATCCGGCGGATTCTGGAAGAGTTTGAGGGAGCGGGTCCGTGCAGCTTGCTCGGCGGCGGCCGGGCGGCTCCCGAACGCGCCGCTTTGCTGAACGGCACAGCCGTCCGGTACCTCGATTTCAACGATAGCTATCTGGCGAAGGGCGAAACCTGTCACCCCAGTGACAATCTGGCAGCCGTGCTGGCAGCCGCCGAATATGCCGGCAGTAACGGCCGGGAGTTCCTGGCCGCGCTCGCTGTTGCCTATCAGGTGCAGTGCCGGCTCAGCGATGTCGCGCCCGTTCGTGCTGCCGGATTCGATCATACCGTACAAGGCGCATATGCCGTTGCGGCGGGCGTGGCCCGTGCCTTGCGCCTGGATGTCTCCAGAGCCGCCCACGCGATTGCCATTAGCGGCACGGCATTGAATGCGCTCCGCGTTACCAGGACCGGCAGGCTTTCGCACTGGAAGGGTCTGGCCTATCCCTACATGGCGGCATGCGCGACCGGTATTGTCTTTCTGGCGCGGCTGGGCATCACCGGACCCCTGGAGGTGATCGAAGGGGAAAAGGGGCTGATGGATGCCATTACCGGATCGTTTGAGATCGACTGGTCGCGCGAAAATTTCGACCGCGTGCAGCGCACAATTTTGAAGAAATATAACGCCGAAATTCATTCACAAACGGCGGTCGAAGGCGTTCTGGAACTGAAACAGCGGCATCCATTCGAGCCGGCCGATGTGGCGCAGATCGATCTGGAAATTTTCGATGTGGCCTACCACATCATCGGCGGCGGAGATGAAGGCGACAAGATCTCCAATATCGCCACCAAAGAGCAGGCCGACCACAGTCTGCCCTACATTCTGGCGGTGGCCGTTCTGGATGGAGCGGTCATGCCGGAGCAGTACCGGCCCGAGCGTATTCGCCGCTCCGACGTGCAGGAAATGCTGCGCCGCGTTAAGGTCGGCCCCAACCCGAGCTATTCCGAACGCTTTCCGAACGAAATGCCGTGCCGCATCACAATTCATTTGCGCGGCGGTCGGAAGCTGGTCAAAGAAATGCGGGACTACCCTGGGTTTTTTACTCGTCCGATGACGTGGGAAATGGCGTTTTCCAAGTTCGAGCGCCTGTCGGAACCGTACACCACCGCTTCGGAGCGCGGGGCCATAGCCGATGCCGTTTTCAATTTGGAGAATACGAGCGCTCCGGACCTGGCCCGGTTATTGGGCGCCGTCCACATGTCGCGTGAGCGCAATGAGGTGATTCATGGCTGATGATGCGTTTTCGTTCTTGCATCGGAACGGGCGTCCGGCGAAGCCCCGGTCCTCGGGAATCACGGAAATTCGTGGCCCCTACTATACCCCTATGGGCAAGCGCTATCTTGAGGATGTCCTGGAGACAATGGGAGAGTACATCGATACTCTCAAGTTCGCCGGTGGCTCGTTCACCCTGATTCCGCGTCCGGCGCTGGTTGAGCTGATCGAGCTTTGCCATCGCCATCGTGTCCTGGTATCGACCGGCGGCTTCATCGAGCACGTACTCACACAGGGCGCCGCCGCCGTGGACCGCTATATCGAACAGTGCCGCGACCTGGGCTTCGACATCGTCGAGATTTCTTGCGGATTCATCACCATTCCGCCGGGCGACTGGCTCAGGCTGATCGGGAAAGTGCGGCAATCCGGGCTGAAAGCGAAACCTGAAGTGGGAATTCAGTTTGCGGCCGGCGGCGCCACCAAAGCCGAGGATCTGGAAACAGAGGGCACGCGCGATCCGAAATGGTGTATCCAGCTTGCGCGGAAATTCCTCGATGCCGGCGCCTACCAGATCATGATCGAATCCGAAGGTATCACCGAAAGCGTCCGCGCGTGGCGGACCGATGTTCCCGCGCAGTTCGCCGACGCTCTCGGGCTGGAGAGGATCATGTTTGAGGCCGCGGATCCGGAGGTGTTTTCCTGGTACATTCACAACTACGGTCCCGAAGTGAACTTGTTTGTCGATCACAGCCAGATCGTCCAGCTCGAGTGCCTGCGCTCCGGCATCTGGGGCACCGCCGCAACGTGGGGACGCATCTTGACTTACAAGAATGAAGAAGGAGAGAGAGCCAAATGAAAGAAACTCCGCAACCGAGACTCGATTACCGGAAAGTGGCTCCGGAAGCCCTCGAAGCCATGTATGCGGTGGAGCGCTATGCCCGGAATTCCGAGCTCGAAACGCGGCTGCTGGAACTGGTGCGCCTGCGGGCCTCGCAGATCAACGGCTGCGCCTACTGCGTCGATATGCACACCAAGGATGCCCGCGCGCAGGGCGAAACCGAGCAGCGGCTCTACGCCGTTGCCGTCTGGAAGGAAGCTCCCTTTTTCACCGCGCGCGAACGCGCCGCTCTGGCCTGGACCGAAGCCGTAACCCTGGTGAGCCGCGACCACGTTCCGGACCAGGTCTTTGAAATGGCTCGCCGGGAGTTCAGCGAAAGGGAATTGATCGATCTCACTATGGCCGTAATTGCGATCAACGGCTGGAATCGGCTGGCTGTTAGTTTTCGCGCGCTCGCCGGGACCTATCAGCCGACGGCGCACGGCGCGGCCAGGGAGAAGTAGCCATGCTCACACTGAAACGGGCTTATGAGAACCGGGCGCCGGAAGACGGCGCCAGATTTCTCGTAGAGCGGCTCTGGCCGCGCGGCATCCGGAAGACAGACTTGCAAGTGGATGCCTGGCTCAAGGACGTCGCCCCGAGCGATGCCCTGCGGCGTTGGTTTGCCCACGATCCGAAGAAATGGACGGAGTTCCGCCGCCGTTACTTTGCCGAGCTCGACCGGCATCCCGAAAGCTGGGAGCCGGTCCGAAATGCCGCTCGCCACGGCCGCGTCACCCTGGTCTACAGCGCCCGCGATACCGAACACAACAACGCGGTCGCGTTGAAGGAGTACATCGAGGCCCACACGGGCCAGAGGAGAGGTAGTTCTCACGCCTGAATCCGAAGCACACCGTGGCGCCGCGCGCGCCGGCCGAATCGTTTTTGAGAAGAACCGGCAACCGCCGGCGGCGGAGCTTGAGCCCGGCGTTTTGAGGGATCCTGATAAGTCGATGATGGGTCGCGCTAAACGAACCTGAAGGCTTTAGCTGGTACGCCCGGGCCGATTCGAACGGCCGACCTTTTGCTCCGGAGGCAAACGCTCTATCCAGCTGAGCTACGGGCGCACAAGGGCTAGTCACCAGTCTACCACCGCGCGCCACCGGGCCGGCTCAAAAGAATTGTCCAATGCAAGATGATCCTGAAACGGGACTTGTTTCTAATGCAAGATGATCCTGAAAATGGGAGGTGCTGGATAGGCACGCCGCTGGGGGATGCAGATCAGAATGCGGAATGCGGAATGCCGAGAGTCTCACCC
>DATGKM010000157.1:0-33365 GCA_035294665.1 Bryobacteraceae bacterium
CTATGGGGCGCTGAACTGCGCGCCCCTCCGCTCCGGCCCAGAACAAGAACTCAACCACTCAAAACCGGTGATCCCGGCCTCAACGCAATTTATGTCGTTCTCGAAGTTCTACGAATTTACAGAGAGGATGTTACACCAACAGGCCCTTCTGAAGGAACGGCTCGGGCTCATAGTTCATCGCGAAAAGAGCCCGTGTATACCTTGGTGGTCGACCGCCATGGGCCGAAGTTCCATAAATCATCATCCACAGGTGAGATATCCACCCACTACTTGGGGCGCTTGGCATGGAAATACGAACGAATCTCAATGAAAGAGTTTGTCAAGACTATGTACCCTCCTTTCACCTCGCGGTATGTCACAGATGAAACTGGCCTCTCCGGAGTTTATGATTTTACACTCGATTTGAGTCCGTACTTAACGAATCCCGGAACGGGTGAACCTATTGTAGATAGGAGAGGCGTAATCGACGAGGAGCCGGGTTTTCTTCAGGCGCTGCCAAAGGAATTGGGCCTCCGGTTGCAACCAAAGAAAGGTGAGGTAGAGGTTTTGGTTATTGATAAGGTCTCGAAAGACCCTACCGAACATTAGCGGCTCCTGGGACTTACTTTTTTACAGCTGCTAGGAATTCTTTTTTAGGATGAGGGCGATTCACGAATCATGGTTTGCTTTGCACCTTGGATTTGACTACCACAGTATTTAACGGCCACCCAATCTGACCCCACTGTTCAACTGGTGTTCATTGCCGCGGGGCATCTTTGGTCATGCCCAGCAACTGCCGGATTTTAGGGCCAATGTTGATCAGCTCAATCTCGCGCCGCGCCTTAAAGTTTCCGCCTCTTAGTGCCGATAAGCTCTACATGGAACAGCGAGCTTCAGTGCGCTTCGCCGTAGACCAGCCCGTCGTTGTGGTGGTGCTGGGAGGAACGGAAATTCGGGAGACCGCGCGGGTACGCAATGTATCGGATGCAGGTGTGCAGTTGGTATGGAGCCGCAATATTCCGGCGGGATCGCCTGTCAAAATCGAATTGGACAATGCCATGGCGCTGGGCGAGGTAGTGTATTGCCTTGCGGAAGGCGATCAGTGGGTGTTCGGCATCAAGCTGGAACACGTGCTCAACGGCCTGGCCGAGTTGCAGCGCAAGCTGCTGGAATTTGCGGGCGAACCGGTCCCGGAAACGACGCGCTGACCGTTATTCCAGATCGGGCGGCGTCACGCGGGCGATCCAGGTATCGTAGTCGCAGTCGTAGCCGACGCGCAACTGCAGCCCGCGGATGCGCTGTTCGAGTTGCGCGACTCGGTCTTCGGTCAACGGTGGCCATGTCCGCTGTTGCACAGCGGCAGCCTGCAGGGCGCCACGTGTTTCGGCCGCCTGCCGCCAGCCGGAGAGATCGAAAGCTTCGTCGCCCACTCCGATATAATTCGCCACGATCTCGCTAGTCACGGCTTTGCTGTGTTCGAGCGAAACCCGGATATTTCCCTGGCCGCTGACCACATTTCCAACCCCGAACACGTGGTCCGATCCCGCGTACCTTGGCAGGTCATCTCCTTGAAACGGGTAGTACTCGCCTGTTCTGGCAATTCCCGGAATCGCCTCCGGCACTGAACCAATCGAAGAAATCACCAGCGGCGCGCGTAGCTCGTGCTCCGTACCGGTCACCGGCTCCGCCCTGCGCCCTTCCACACGCGTTTCGACTACGCGCAGCCCCACTACGCGGTCCTGCTCGACAAGCAGCCCAGCCGCCATGCGCCGCTCCTGAAAGCGAAATAGGTATTTCTCGCGGGCCAGTCGCAGCATCTTTTTTCGCACAGCCTCGGTGGTGGCAAGCTGCGCCGGCGTCGCATTGTCGGGCGGCTGCGCGAGAGGCATATCCTGCTCCCGCCTGCGGTAAATCAAGAGGCAGCCGGCAATGCCCAACTCCTCCGGGCTGACGCCGTGCTGTTTGCAGATGGCCGGAATCCCCTTCTTCTCGAGCGCATGCATGTCTGTTTCGATGCCGCGTGCGCGGAGGGCCTTTTCGTAGTTTTCGATCTGTAAAACTTTTACCACGTCAATAGAGGCTAGCCCGCCGCCCACCACCAGCGCGCCATCCGGGGTTTCGTAACGCGGACCCGAGTAGCTCTTTTCGTTCTTGTGATTAAACCAGTAGATAAACGGGTTCTGATAAACGAGCCCGCGGTCGATGTAAGCTTCGCTACCAGGCACGCCGAGTTCCCGGTCGCGCCAGGCGCCGTTGGCCAGGATCACGGCCGAAAAACCCCAGTTCTCGCAGAGGTCGGCAAATTCCAAGTCACGGCCCAATTTGGTGCAGGGCACGAAATAGACCCCGGGTTTCCGCAGGCGCGCATCGATGCGGGCGTACTCCTGGCGGCGCTGCTCGGCGTGCCAGCGCGGCAGCCCGTCTTCGATTTTGCCGTACGGCCTGGGATTCTGTTCGATTACCGCCACGCGGATACCATGATCCACAAGAATTTCCGCGGCGACCGATCCGGCGATGGCGCCGCCAACGATTGCTACAAAGTGTCCCGGCATTTGGGGAGGACGTGGTAAACCAGACGTTCCTTGCTACGAGTCTAGCATTTTGCGGGCGTTTCGCAGACCGGTGAGGCGGCTGTTGTTCATCAGGATACCGGTCAACACAGCGAAAGCCTACTTCGCCTTCGGCAATAACTTGGCATTAACCGGCAGCGAGAAGAGATCGTCTCTTAAATCCTTATTCATCTCAACCGATTCCGAATACATTTCGTAAATCTTCTCGCCATTGCGCTCGCGGTGGATATTCCAGGGCCATTTGACGCCGCCGGAATCGCGGTACTTGGCGAAAATAGTGGTTTCCTGGTCGAAATCGTGGTAGGTCTCGTTGCGTCGTTTGAAGGTTTGTTTGACCGGCAACTTCGTATCCTGATTGAAGTAGACAGTTACGGTGCGGCCATCGGCATCGGTAATATCGACGATCTCCACCGGTTGGTTTTCGTAGATATCGGAACCCTGAGAATAGAACTGCATACCCGGTTCATGCAGACGCTGGCGCAAGATATAGAAGATATTGTGTAGAGTACTATCGAGATACTGTTCATATTGCCGATCTTCTATCGGGCGAGCGCCGCGGAACGTAATCTCCCAGGCGCCATTTTCCGTGAACAGAGTAGAACTCGATTTATCTTTGCCGAACGCCTGCCGCTCTCTCTGCTCTACTTTTCCCGGAACGGGCGCCAGGTAACGCGTATAGATGGTGGCGACGGAGAGGCCCGTGATCTGCTGATTGTAGAATGAGTATGCCCGGCCGGTTTCGGTGCGATCCTGCATTTGTAAGAAGGCCTGGCCTCCCAGCGCATTCAGAGCTTCGTAGACCACACGCTTGCCGCGCTGCTCATGCGTTTCGGCCGGCTGTGCAGCCGAAACGCCGCAGAACAGTGCTGCCAGGCAAAGCCACTTTTTTGTTACCTTGCACTTCACCGCGGAACTCCGGGAATCGTTAAATCGATGTCCTTCACGGGGATCTTCAGAGTATCGAGCGGCTGCGCGAAATCTTTCGGATTGCCGACTGCCACAATCGTGAAGTTATCCGGGTTGAGTCTCTCTTTCGCTACGCGCAAGACATCCGCTTTGGTCACTGCCGCCACAGCCTTCTGATATTGCGCGATAAAATCTTTGGGATAGCCGAAGTATTCGTAGGTGAGCAGCCGGCCGAGAGTCTTCGACTTGGTATCGAAAGCAAAGACCAGGCTGTTGAGGACCGTCTGCTTGGCCGTGTTCAGCTCACTGTCAGTCACTTCGCTGGTTCGAATACGTTCTACTTCTTCACGGATGGCGCGAATCGTTTCTACGGTCGATGCCGATTTTGTGCTGCCGGCGATGCGGAACAGGCCCGGATGATCGTAGTTGGCGCCCCAATCGGCTTCGATCTCATAGGCGTCGCCCATGCGAGTGCGAACGCGCTGGAAGAGGCGGCTGCGAAAACCGCCGCCTAAAATGTCGCTCATTACGTCCAGAGCGGCATAGTCCTTGTCGCGAAGCACGCCGCCAAGCTGGCCCAAGACAAAGAATGTCTGGGCGACATCCGGCTTCACGCCGACGTAGATTCCGGGATGCGCCGCCTGGCGCACCGGCGGAAAGGCCGGCACCGGCGGCTGCGTTACACTCCAGTCTGCGAATAGCTGAGTGAGCTTTGCCTTCATATCGGCGGCATTAAAATCGCCCCACACCGCGAGCATGACATTTGCCGGAAAGAAATACCGTTGGTAAAAGGCGACGATATCGGCGCGAGTGATGCGGTTCACGGTTGGGATCTCGAGTTGCCAACCGTACGGATTATCCCTGCCATAAACGATATTGGCGAACTCGCGCTCGGCGATGCCGTGCGCGTCATCGTTGCGTCGCGCGATGCTGCCGCGAAGCTCGTTTTTGGCCAGCTCGATTTTGTCCTCGCGAAAACCGGGCTGCGTAAGCACATCGTGGAAAGCGGCCAGCACGGCGTCCGTGTTCTCTTTCAATGCGCTGAAAGAAACCGTTCCGCTGGTTTCATCGATGGTGCTTTCCACGCTGGCGGCAATGTTTTCCAGGTCGCGATCGAGCTGGTCGCCCTCTTTGGCGCGGGTTCCACCGGTGCGCATCGTCATTCCCGTAATGGTTGCCAGGCCGATCTTGTCCGGCGGATCGAACAGGTTGCCGGTGCGGATGCGGGCAATGCCATCGATTACGGGCAACTCGTGGTCTTCGAGCAGAAATACCTTCATGCCGTTCGGTAGCGTGACTGTTTCGACAGAAGGAATCTGAACGGGCTTCAGGGGAGGGAATTTCAGCTCACTAACAGTGGGTATCGGGAGCTGCACAGCGGGTTTCGGGGCCTGCGCGAACAGGGGCGCGGCCGCCATCAGAGCAATGGCGAAACGGGTCATTGCCGCGCTCCCGCGGCAGTTGCCGCCTGGCCGTTTTCCTGCGCCGGCGCTGTTGGAGCCTGAGTATAGGCGATCGTTTCCGAAGGAGCTACAAAGTATTTCCGCGCGACGCGCTGGACATCCGCCGCGGTCACTTTGTCCAGATCGTCAAGCGAGGTGAAGAGCTTGCGCCAGTCGCCATAGGCGGCGTAATTGGCGGTCAGCAGGGCGGCGATGCCGGCGTTGTTATCCAGGCGGCGGATCACATCGGCGCGAGCCTTGGTTTTGACACGGTGCAAGGTCTGCTCATCCACCGGGCGCGCGCGCAACTGGTCCAGCACTTCGCCGAGGGCCTTGCGGTTCTCTTCGACAGAGTGGCCCAGCGCCGGCGCCACAAAAAGAAGAAATAGATTGGGGTACTTTCCATCCGGAAAGGTATCGGCCGCCTCGGCTTCCAGCGCGACCTGTTTTTCCTGCACCAGCGAGCGGTAGAGCAGGCCGGTGCGGCCGCCGGAAAGAATCTCCGAGACAATATCGAAGACCGGATCGTCCTTGTCGCGTTCATCGGGCCGCTTATAGCCCACGACCAGCAGCGGCTGAGAGGGGGAATAGACCACCGCCGTCTTGGGGCCGGGCTGTGGCGGTTCGAGCGTATGCAGCAGCGGCGGCGCCGGGCGCTTCGGAAGCGGTCCGAAGTAGCGGTCCGCCAGCCGGCGGGCTTCGGCCGGATTCACGTCGCCTACGATGGCGATTACGATGTTCGCCGGCGCGTAGTATTTGGCGTAGAAAGCTTGAGCGTCGCGCACGCGCAAATTGGCGACGTCGCTCGGCCAGCCTCCAGGAGGGTTGCGGTACGGATGAGCGGCGAATGCCGTCGCCACAAAATCCTCAATCAGCTTTCCTTGCGGGCTGGATTCCACGCGCATCCGATTCTCTTCCTGCACCACATCGCGCTCTTTGTAAAACTCGCGGAACACGGGGTGCAGGAAACGCTGCGATTCGAGCAGATACCAAAGCTCGATGCGGTTGGATGGCAGACTGTAGAAGTATTGCGTGGCGTCGTAACCGGTGCTGGCGTTCATGCCCACGCCGCCGTTCTCTTCGATAATCCGCGGGTATTCATTGGGGACGACGTAGGATTCAGCCTTTTCGATGGCTGCCTGAAGCTGGTTGGAGAGCAGGCTGAGCTGGGCGGAGTTGGCCCGCGGCCCTTTGGCCTGCTCGGCATCCAGCCGGTCGTAAGCCGCTTCGATGGCATCCAGGGCTTTACGCTCCTCCGGCCAGTTGGTGGTGCCGATGCTCTCGGTGCCCTTGAAGGCCATGTGCTCGAACATGTGGGCAATACCGGTGGCGCCCGAGGGGTCGTCCACCGACCCGGCGTTCACATAGGTGTGGAACGAGACCACGGGCGCTTCGTGGCGTTCGGCAATGATGAAATGCAGGCCGTTGGGGAGCGTGAATTCGGTGACTTTTTTTTCGAACTCTTTCAGGATTTGGGCGGGAAGGAGCCCGGGAAGCAACAGCAGAACAACAAACAAGCGCAATCTTGACACGCGTGCAGAATACCTTTCTTCCAGAGGATAGCAAGACGGAAGGGGCAGACTGGGCCTGGGCGGAAACGCTCGATAAATAACAGACCGTGCCGATGCCTCCTCTTTCCCCCAACTGTGATATACGTACTTAGCTATGAAACGAAGCGTTGCGATCACGCTCGGGGTGGCGGCATGCGCGGCGGGCATGTATGCGCAATCACCCAAGCCGTGCGAGAGTTTGAAATCGGTGGCGCTGCCCGACATGACGATAACGGCCGCGGAGATGGTCCCCGCCGGACCGCTGCGGTTGGCTGCGCCGGGAAGGGGAGGCGCAGCGGCGCCTGCGCCGATGGCCCCTGCTCATTGCCGGGTGGCGGCCGTGCTGGCGCCTTCCTCCGATTCCCACATTGAAGTCGAGTTCTGGCTTCCCGCCGCGGACTGGAATGGCAAATTCGAAGCCGTGGGCAATGGCGGATTCGCCGGAGTCATCAGCTATGCTGCAATGGCATCGGCCTTGCGCGAAGGCTACGCCACCGCTTCGACCGATACCGGCCATAAGGGCGGCAGCGCCGTTTTCGCCATGGGCCACCCGGAAAAGTACGTAGATTTCGCCTGGCGCGCCGTGCATGAAATGACGGTCAAAGCCAAGGCCCTCATCAACGACTATTACGGCCGTCCGGCGCGGCTTTCCTATTGGAACGGCTGCTCGACCGGCGGCCGCCAAGGCCTGAAAGAAGCGCAACGCTTCCCCGAAGATTTCGACGGCATCCTGGCGGGCGCGCCCGCCAACTACGAAACCCACCTGCACGCCTGGACCGTGGAAGTGGGCATGGCGGCGATCAAAGGCAACGAAAACATTCTCCCCGCGAGCAAAATCGCGGTCGTCCATCAGGCGGTCATGGCCGCCTGCGACTCGCTCGACAAAGTGAAGGACGGGCTGCTGAACGATCCGCGCAAATGCAAGTTCGATCCCGGAACGCTGCTGTGCAAGGGCGGCGAAAGCGAAAGCTGCCTGACCGCGGAGCAGGTCGCGGCGGTGAAACGGATCTACGCGCCGGCGCGCTTTAACGATGGCAAGCTCATCTTCCCCTCCTTCGAGCCGGGCAGCGAAGAGGCTTGGGCCAACGTGGTGAGCAATGCCGCCCCGCCCCAAATCGGCCGCGATACTTTCGAATATCTGACCTACGCCGATCCCAACTGGGACTGGCACACTTTCGATCTCGACCGGGACACCCGCGCCGCGGACAAGCGGGATGACGGCGTCATCAACGCCATCGACCCCGATCTTTCCAAGTTCAAGGCGCACGGCGGCAAACTGCTGATGTATCACGGCTGGAACGATACCGCCATCGCTCCCGAAAACAGCATCAACTACTACACCAGCGTGTTGCAGAAAATGGGCCAGAATCAGAGCGATTGGTACCGCCTCTTCATGGTGCCGGGAATGGAGCACTGCCGCGGCGGTCCGGGGCCCAACCAGTTCGATGGCATGGCAGCGCTCGAGCGCTGGCGTGAAAATGGCACGCCGCCGGACGTGCTGGTGGCCGAGCACGTATCCGGCAACACCGTCGATCGCACCCGCCCTCTCTGCCCCTATCCGCAAGTAGCGGTCTATAAAGGGACTGGAAGCATCAACGACGCGGCGAACTTTGCCTGCAAAGCGCCGTAGCCCGCTACCGATGACGTGGCGGGTCCTTATAGATCAAACTGGCGGCAAGGGCGGTTTGCGCTTATGCCACTCCGTCTCCCGCTCATAAGCCGCCGCCAGCGCCAGCACCGTCCCGTCCGCCCAAGGCGCTCCCGCAATTTGCATTCCAATCGGCAGTCCATCGCGCGTAAAACCGCACGGAATCGAAATCGCCGGAATCCCGTACGCATCGAACGGCGAGGTATTGCGCGCGCTTACGTTGTGAGAAAGTCCTTCCTCTATCTTGAAGGGTGGGTCCGCCATGGTAGGCAGAACGAGCAGGTCCACATTCGCAAATACCTTTCGGATATCGCGGCGAAGCTGCGCCAGCCGGCGCAGCGCCAACGCATAGGGCTCGGCTTTGATATCCGCCGACCGCTGCAACGCGGCCCGCACGGGCGGCTGGTAGAGTTCCGGCGTTTTGGTAATCCACTGCGAGTGATAAGCGTATGCCTCCACGCCGAGGATGGGACCTTGCATCGCCAGCGGCAGTTCCACCTCGGACATGCCGGCCGTCAACCTCTTCAAGACCCCGAACGCCTCGTCCATCGCCCGCGCCACATCCGGGTGCAGATTGTCATAGAACGGCTTCCGCGGCACTCCCAGGCGCAGTTTCGCGGCCGGCGCGCGCAGCGCCCGCTCGTAATCCGGCACCGGCACATCGGCCGTTGTCGGGTCTTCCGGGTCGTACCCGGCGATGAGATTCAGCAGCAGCGCGGTGTCTTCAACACTCTTGCACATCGGCCCAACATGATCGAGCGACCAGGAAAGCGGAATCACTCCCCGCAAACTGACGCGGCCGTACGTAGGCTTCAGGCCCACAATACTGCAATAAGATGCGGGAATGCGCACCGATCCGGCGGTGTCGGTGCCCAGCGAAGCGAAACACAGATCGGCTGAAACGGCCACTCCCGGGCCGCCCGAGGAGCCTCCGGGAGTCAGCGCTGGATTCCAGGGATTGTGCACTGGCCCGAAGTAAGTTACGGCCGACGTGCCGCCATAAGCGAATTCATGCAAATTCAGCTTGCCCAGCAAGATTGCCCCGGCGGCCTTAAGCCGGCGCGCCACTTCGGCATCTTCGGTTGGGATGCGGTTCTTGAATAGCTCGCTCGCGCCGGTTGTGCGGACGCCCGCCGTATCGATGTTATCCTTGAGCGCGATGGGAATCCCGTGCCACGGCCCGCGCCGCTTACCGCGTTGCAGTTCGGCCTCGGCCATTTTCGCCTCGGCCAGCGCCGCGTCCCCGGTCACCGTGATGAAGGCATTCAGCAGGTTTTGATACTTCTCAATCCGCGCCAGGCATGCGCGCGTCAAATCCACCGGCGAAGCGGCTTTGGTTTTCAGCAACTCGGAAGCCCGCGTAACGCTCAGCCCCGCCAGATCCGGCGATTCCGCCAAAGCCGCACTCGCCGCCGCGCCCAGGCCTGTTTTTAGGAAATCCCTCCGGTTCATCGCCCCTCCTCGTCCAACTCGCTTCACTCCCCGAGCTTGCGATAGTTGCTCGCGTAATAGATCAAGGGCGTCCCATCGGCCACTTCCACGTGAACCACTTCCCCTACAAGAATGTCATGGTCGCCAGAAGTGAAGCGCTGGTAAGCTAGGCACTCCATCGCGGCCAGGGCATTTGCAATCAGCGGCACACCGCTTCCGCCGGCATACCAATCCATGCCGTCGAACTTATCTCCGCCCTTACGAGCAAAGTGCTCGGAGACGTTTCGCTGGTCCTGGCGCAGAAAGCTCAGGCCGAAATAGCGGGAGCGGCGGAACTCCTCGATGTTGGTGATGGCGTGCCCGAGGCAGATGAGGACCAGGGGTGGATCGAGCGAAACCGAAGTAAAAGAACTGACCGTCAGACCGTGCGGCACACCGGCGTCATCGCGCACAGCGGCAATGGCTACTCCCGTGGCAAAACGGCCGCAGGCCAGCCGGAATTTTTCGCTCGAAACGGCTGCCACCCGGCGCTCTGCCCCTTCGCTTGACATGAGAATAAAACCAATCCTATCATAAGGTTGTCGAGACGGGGCCGGTCATGCCCCCCAGCCCGGAGGGAATGCTTGATCAAGCTGGACATTATTAACGAAGTTGTCAACAAAACCGGCATCACCAAAACCAAGGCGGAAATGGCCGTCGAGACGGTCTTTGAATCCATGAAGAAAGCTCTGGAGCAGGGAGACCGGATCGAGTTGCGCGGCTTCGGCGTTTTCAACGTAAAACCGCGCAAGACGGGGATCGGCCGTAACCCGCGGACCGGCGCCGAAGTCTCCATTCCCCCAGGCAAGGCCGTGCGCTTCAAACCCGGCAAGGAGTTGCAGACCCTGCAGTAAGCGCTGCGGCGTCCGTTTTATTGTGTCTCCGCAGGATTACCCGTTTCCCCCGAGAGCGCCCGAAGCATCGCTTCCGTACACGGAGGTGAGCTTCGCGCCCGCGCGCCCGGTCGTGCGCGATCGTTATTGGCTCCACGCCCTGCTGTTTCTGATTACTCTGCTCACTACCACAATTGTGGGCGCCGCGCTCGAGTACGATTTCGACCGCAACGTGCCGTTCCTGGTGGAGCACACATTGGACGCGTATGCGCGGGTGTGGGCTCATCCGCTGGAACTGCTGCAGGGCTTGCCGTTTTCCCTCACGCTGGCGACCATCCTCCTCGCCCACGAGCTCGGGCACTATCTGGCCGCCGTGTACTACCGCGTAGATGCGAGCCTTCCCTATTTCCTCCCGGCGCCCACCATCACCGGCACTTTCGGCGCGTTTATCCGCATCCGCTCGGCGATTTGTTCCAAGCGCGTACTTTTCGATGTGGGGGTGGCGGGGCCGCTCGCCGGCTTTGTGTTTCTGCTGCCGGCGCTCGCCATTGGCTTGGCGTTCTCTAAAATCATTCCCGGGATCGCGCAACAGGGCGATGTCCGTTTCGGAATTCCGCTCATCCAGTGGCTGCTCGAAAAGGCGATTTTTCCGGGTGTGGGGACGGCGAATATTTATTTGCACCCGGTCGGCCGGGCCGCCTGGATCGGCATCTTCGCCACGGCTCTGAACCTGCTTCCGATCGGCCAGCTCGATGGAGGCCACATTCTGTATGCGCTGGCGGAGCGAAGGCACGCGGCCATATCGCTGGGCATGGTGACGGCACTAGTGCCCTTGACGGCATTCTGGTGGCCCTGGCTGTTTTGGGCGGCGGTGCTCTTTTTCCTCGGCCGGCGGCATCCCGTAGTTTATGACACTACCGATTTGGGCCCGGGCCGGCGGCAACTCGGCTGGTTGGCCCTGCTCGTGTTCGCCCTCTGCTTCACGTTCGCTCCCATTGCGACATGAAGATCACCGCCACCATCATCACCCTCGATGAGGAACGCAATATTCAGCGCGCTATCGAAAGCCTGCGCTGCTCGGACGAGATTCTAATCGTAGACAGCGGCTCGGTGGATCGCACCGTGGAGCTCGCGGAAAAACTCGGCGCCCGCGTGATTGAAGCGGGCTGGCGGGGTTACGCGGCGCAAAAGAACTGGGCGGCCGAGCATGCCAGCTACGATTGGATTCTTTCGCTCGATGCCGATGAGGCGCTGAGCGAGGCGCTCGAAGCCGAAATCTGGAACCTGAAAAAGAAAGGCCCGCAGGCGGATGCCTACACCATGCCGCGGCTGGCGCAGTACCTGGGCCGCTGGATTCTGCATTCCGGCTGGTATCCGGATCGCAAGATCCGGCTCTACGACCGCCGCAAGGCCCGCTGGGTGGGCAGCTTCGTGCACGAAAGCGTGCAGGTAGAAGGCAAGATTGGCCATCTGGATGCGAATATCCTGCACTTTACCTGCGATTCTCTTTCCGAACACATGAAAACCCTGGAACGCTACACCACGCTGGCCGCGCAGGAACTGGCGGCGCGCAGGGCCCAAATCGGCTGGTGGCGAATGCTCTTCGATCCCCCCTGGACCTTCCTCCGCACATACTTCTTCAAACTCGGTTTTCTGGATGGCCTGGAAGGGCTGATTATCGCTTATATGGCTGCATTCTACACGTTTTTGAAGTACGCCAAAGCGAGAAACATGAGCTGATGCGCGTTCTGCATCTCGATTCCGGCCGCGGGATGCGCGGAGGCCAGTGGCAGGCGCTGCGGCTGCTCGAAGGCCTCCAGGATGCCGGAATCGAATCCATCCTGCTCGCCCGCGCCCGTTCGCCGTTGCTGGCACGCGCGCGAGAAAAAGGCTTCTGTGTAGAAGAGTGGAGCCTTCGCGCCGCCCTCCGCCTGGCCCGCCGCTGCGACCTTATCCACGCGCACGATGCCCGCAGCCACACTCTGGCCGCCCTGGCATCCCGCCGCCCGTTGATCGTCGCCCGCCGCGTGGCCTTCCCTATCCGCTCCTACTGGAAATACAACCGCGCCGAGTGCTACATCGCGGTTTCCAACCACGTGCGCTCCGTTCTGCTCGAAGGCGGCATTCCGCCGGAGCGCATTTTCGTCGTCTACGATGGCGTTCCGCTGCTCAAACCGGCGCATGGCACGGAAGTTCTGGCGCCTGAAAACGCGGCCGATCCGCGCAAAGGCGCGGCGCTGGCCCTGGAAGCGGCGGCACTTGCAGGCGTCCCTCTACGCCTCACCACCGATCTCGAACACGATCTGCCCAACGCCGCACTTTTCGTTTACGTCACCTATTCCGAAGGCCTTGGCTCGGCCGCGCTCCTCGCCATGTCCGCCGCTGTTCCCGTCATCGCCAGCAACATCGGCGGCCTGCGCGAAATCGTTCGCCACCGCGCCGATGGCCTGCTCGTCGAAAACTCCGCTTTCCACATTGCCGAGGCCATTCGCGAGCTCCGTTCCAATCCATCTCTTGCCCGCGAATTCGGCCAGCGTGCCCGCCAATCGATCGCCGAACATTTCACCTGCGAGCGCATGGTGCGGCAAACCATCGAAATTTACCGGCAGGTGCTGGCATGATCGAAGCTTTTATAGCGCTGCTGTTCGGCTTACTCATCGGCAGTTTCCTGAACGTCTGCATCTACCGCTGGCCGCGCGATCTTTCCGTAGTACGGCCGCGCTCGCATTGCACGGTTTGCGAGAAGACCATCGCCTGGTACGACAACGTTCCATTGCTCAGCTTCTTGGTCCTGCGGGGCCGCTGCCGGCACTGCGGCGCGCGCATTTCCTGGCGCTATCCGTTTGTGGAACTCCTCACCGGGCTGCTGTTCTTTTATTTTGTCCTCAGGCTGGGAGCCACTCCGGCTGCGTTCAAAATGTGCGTGTTCGCCGCCATGCTGGTCGCGCTGGCGTTCGCCGACCTGGAGCAGCGAATTTTGCCGGACGAGTTCACACTGGGAGGGAGCGTCGTGGGCCTGGTATTTGCGTGGTTCGTTCCGGTACCGGAATCGATCGTGCAGGCGCTGTTCTGGCTGGCGGGATTCCCTCTGGCGGGCAAGGCGCATTCGGTAGCGGAGGCGGCTTTCGGCGCCGCTCTGCCGGCTTTCGTGCTCTGGCTCGCCGGTTGGTTGTACCAGCGCGTCCGCCATCGGGAAGGCTTGGGACTGGGCGATATCAAGCTGATTGCCATGGTAGGCAGCTTTCTGGGCCTGAGTGGAGCGCTGTTGACGCTCGCGGCCGGCTCGCTGGCCGGGTCCATTATCGGCTACAGCTACATCCGCCTCACGCGAAAAGATCCTCAAACCTACGAACTGCCGCTCGGAACCTTTCTGGCCGCGGCAGCCCTCGCCGTCGCAATGGCGGCCCCCAGCCTGTTAGCGGCCTTATAATGCCAATTTCTGCACAATTGCCCTAAGCCGCGCGGCCAGTTCTCCGATGATTTTCTGCCCGCCAAGCCGCGCACCGATCATTTCATTTGTCAGCCGCTGGCTGAGCGGGACAGACTAACTCTATTTCCCGGCCTTCCGTGTGATCTTGTCGCTTTCCAGCACCTCCCGGACTTTGCCGGTTAAAGCCGCGGGAGTGAAAGGTTTTTGCAGGAAAGCGATGCTGCCACGCTCCAGGCCGCTTTTGAGAATTGCCGTGTCGGTGTAGCCGGACATATAGAGCACTTTGATTTTGGGCCGGGAATGCACCATCTGATCGGCGAGTTCGCGCCCGCTCAGTTTAGGCATGACCACGTCAGTAATCAGGAGGTCGATCTCACCCTTGAAATCATCGGCGATGCGCCGGGCCTCGACCGAGTCGGCGGCGTCCAGCAGTTTGTAGCCTTCCCGCTCGAGGGTTTCGCGGACGAGGCTGCGCACCATCTCGTCGTCTTCCACCAGCAGAATGGTTTCGTGCCCTTTGGCCGCCGCCCGGCTGACCACTTCCGTTTCGGCGGCCACCGGCTGGTTGATGCTCGGCAGATAGACCCGCACCGTGGTGCCCTTGCCCGGTTCGCTGCTCACATCCAGGCTGCCGCCGCTCTGCTTGATGATTCCGAAAACCGTGGAAAGTCCAAGACCGGTGCCTTTGCCCGGGGTCTTGGTGGTGAAGAACGGCTCGAACAGGCGCGCTCGCGTACTCTCGTCCATGCCGTGCCCTGTATCGCTGACAGCCAGCACAATCCTGGGCTTTTGCTCCGAGGGCGGTTTCACATCGTTCGGATCCGGCCCGGTGTTGGCGGTTTCGATGGTCAGGGTTCCGCCGTGCGGCATGGCATCCCGGGCGTTGACGGCCAGATTCATCAACACCTGTTCGAGCTGGCCCGGATCGGCGTTCACCCGCCCCAGCTCCGGGCTGAGAGCCAGGCGCAACTCGATATCCTCGCCGATCAGGCGCTGCAGCATGGTGCTGAGCGTCTTGACGAGCATGTTCACGTCCAGCACTTTCGGCTGGAGCACCTGCCTCCGGCTGAATGCCAGAAGTTGCTTGGTTAGAGCGGCGGCGCGCTCCCCGGCCTTGACGATCTGTTCCGCCGAATGGCGGCTGGGATTATCCTCCGGCAGGTTGTTCATGATCAACTGGCCATAGCCGGTAATAATGGTCAGCAGATTATTGAAATCGTGGGCGATGCCGCCGGCCAGCATGCCCACCGCTTCCATTTTCTGCGCCTGGCGTAATTGCTCTTCCAGGCGGCGGCGCTCGGTGACGTCCATTACAACGGCCAGTCCGGCGCGGCGGCCCTCGTAATCGATCTCGTGAACCGCCATCTCCACTTCGATGACCCGATTCCCCTTCACCCGATGACGCCAGATGCCGGCGGGAATGCCGGAAGGGCTCATTTCACCGGCCAGCCGGTGGGTGTCTTCCTCTCCCAAAATGTCCGCCACGCGCAGCCGGCGAAACTCCGCCCTGGAGTACCCGTAAAGCGCCAGCGCAGCCTTATTCGCATCCAGGAATTTTCGGGTTTCCAGATCGAAAACCCACATAGGCTGGGGGTGCTCTTCAAAAAGTAGCCGGAAACGCTTGTCCCGGTCGATAAACAGACGTTTGGAAGACACGAATCATCACCACTAACACGGGGGAGATGGCGGCGCGGCGGGTTCCGGAGTGCGGGCTGGAGGACCGAAAACTCGGCCACCTCCACTCCCTTAACTTAGCATACGCCCGAAAATAGGCCAGTCTCAATACGGAAACGGTGGAACCTGTTGTGATCGGTACGAAGAAGGAACCGCGGTACCACTATCGAGTGAACTGCCGTCTGGCCGCCCTCATTCTGCCTGCGGATTGCCAACCGGCGCCGGAGAATGCGACAAAACCGGAACCGAATCGCCGCGCTTCGCTGCAAGGGGGCGGAATGCCAGAACGGAAAGCAGCAGCGAGGCGGCCAGAAGACCGCCATCCCGCAGCAGCGTGATCGGCGAAATCGCTTCTCCCGGACCGAAACAGCCGCAATCGATACCCTCTCCGCGCGCGTAAGAGCGCACCATCAACCCGAAGAAAACCGCCAGAAGCGCGGATGCCGCCGGCAACGAAATCCGTTTGCCGATTCCCGTCAACAGCATCACCGCCAACGCCAGCTCGAACCACGGAAGTGTGCGCGCCACCGCGACCGCGCCCCACTCCGGCAGCACGTGGTACGCGTCCACCGAAATCGCAAACAGCATCCACGGCTCGCGCAGTTTGACCCAAGCGGCGTAGCCGAAGACGGCCCCAAGCCCGAGCCGCAGTACGACGGCGGCAATCCGGAACAGCTTGTGTGAAGAGGAGCTCATGCCGTGCGGCTACTTCGCCAGGCCGTCCAGAAACCCGCGCAGCAGGTTGTAATTCAACGCGCCGGGAATCGGATACTCCTTACCGTGGGCAATGATGATCATGGTAGGTGTTTGGTTCACCCGCTTGACCTGCCCTTCCTGCACGTCGTCCTGCACTTCCGCCAGAACGGCCGGATCCTTCGCCAGCATTTCCACTTTCTTCTGTTCCGCCGGCGTCAGCACGCTCGCCACAGTTTGGAACACTTTGCCGTCGTTGGCCCAGGTTGGCTGATTCTGAAACAGAACATCGGCAACCTGCTCATACTTACCCACGCGGGCAGCCGCGCAGGCATACGCCGCCGCTTCTCTCGAGTGGTTATGCATGGGCAGGGGAAATTCCTTATAAACCAGGTACGCTTTGCCCGGGATCACGAAATCGCGCATGATGTTGGGCAGCAGGTCCATATGCAGCGCCCGGCAGGATGGACACTGAAAATCGCTGAACAGTTCGATGGTCACAGGCGCGGCCGGATTTCCGAAGGCTTTGCCTTTGTCGATAGGAGAGGCGGCCACCACCAGCGGCAGCAACGTAAGCGCAAGCGCACAAGACAACTTCATAGCTCTACTATTTTACGTGGGCAGCCGCCCCATTGTCTCGGAAAGTTCAATACCCGTAATAATACGGCGGCGCCGCGCACGGGCCCGGAATCCAGTTGCCGTAAGCGTCATAATAACCGCAGGCCGCGCCGTACGGGTAGCTGTACGCATAAGGGTAGGAGTAGTAATAAGGATAGCCGAGACCGAAATAGAAGCTAGGGCCCCAGTAGCCGCCGCCCCAATAGCCGCGGCCGCCGTAGTAGCCACGACCGCCGTAAAATCCCCAACCGCCGGCAAAACCACGCCCACCTCCGGCGAAGCTGCGTCCGTTACTCGCAAAACCGCTGCCTCCGCCTGTAAATCCGCGTCCGCCGCCCGCAAATGCGTGGCCACCACCGGAAAATCCGTGCCCGGCAAAGCCGCCGCCGCGACCGCCCCCGCCCGAACCCCTGGCGAGCGCCGCTGCTGGATTGAAAAACAGCAGCATACCGGCTAATAAGGCCGTTAATCCTAGTTTTCGGAACATAAAGTGGAACCCAACTTATTGGACGCGGGATCTCCAGGAACGGTTCATTCAGAACGCCTTCCGGTGCGTTGACAGGCTAAGTCCTTCGCCGCCACAATTGAATATGTCCAAGACCGTACTCTTGGGGCTTTGTCTCTCACTGGCGCTCTCCGCCCAACAGGCCTACGTCACCCAGACCAAAACTCAACGGCTGGAGTTTCCGGCAGGCGGTCTGCTTCGAGTGAACCATACCACCGGCGATCTGACGATTGAAGGATCGGACCAGCCCGACATCGAAATCAACGTGACGAAGGCCACCAAGAATGAATTCGCGCCTCAGGACCAGCCGGATGGCATGGCGGAGCTGGACCGGGTGCGCCTCATGCCGGAACGGAAGGGCAACGAACTGACCCTAACCGAGACTTACCCGGTTCATGGCCACTTTTTAATGTTTCCGGGGAACACGCGCTTCTACCTCCAAACCCACATTTCGGTGCCACGCAATGCGCGCCTGGAAATTCAGGGCGCGGGCGATCTGTACATCTATAACGTAACCGGCGCAATCGATGCCAATCTTTCATTAGGCACCATTCTGCTGCGCATGCCGGAGCAGGGGAGATACCAGATCGACGCCAAAAGCAAGTTCGGCGGTGTGACTTCGGATTTTGCCGGTACGGAACACAGGACCCGGTGGCAAGTAGGGCACGACTTCACCACCCCGGGAACCGCCGGGCAGAAGCTGCGTTTGCGGGCCGGATACGGCGACATCATCATTTTGAAAAGCCGTCGGCCGGAGTATCCGGCGCCGGCGCGGCCCACAAGCTAGTGCCCGCTCACCACCAAGCCAGTGTCCGGGTCGAGAAATAACCGCGGCGCGGCCGGCCCGTTGAAATCCCTCACTCCGGCCAGCGGGTCACCGGGATTTCGACGGATTCCGATCCGCCTTCCTGCACCTGCACACGCGTCCCCGCCGCCACGGCGCCGCGCACGAACGTCTCCGTGCCCCCATTCGGCGGAATGCGATCGAACGCCACCAGAACATACTCGCCGGGAGCGATCCCGCTAAACCCGAACTCGCCGCGAGAACCCGCCACTACGGCCGGCACGAATTCGGGAATATCCGGTCCTTCCGGCCACAGCAACACCGTTGCGCCTTCGCCCTGATCCACTGTGCCGCGCACCGAACCAGGATTCGGCTTGTAAACGACCTGAATAGAGGGCGTGGCGGCGGTCAGTTCCACTTCCTGTCCGAGCACATTGCGCCCCGCCACCATAACAGCGGACGCGTAAAAGCCGGGCGTCGAACCGGGTATTGGGGCAATCCGGTAGCGGCCAGGCAGCATGTGCTCCAGAACGAGTTTGTCGTTCTGTGGACGAGCCGGTGCCAGGAATAAGCCGTCGGCCGGAGTTACCATCACTCGTGGACGCCGGTCGCCTGCCGGCGCGCGGTCGCCCCAATCGGCGGTGATCTCTAAGGTGAAGGGAGCGGAGAATCGCAGTTCGATGTTGTCGATATCGCGATCGGAAACGGAAAGCGGAACGATGTTGCTCGAAACCTGGTACAGATTGTTGTGGGCATCGTGCGCCGGGTCCAGTTCCGCCTGAAGTTTCCACTGGCCAGGCCGCGCGGTGAGGGCGAATGCGCCGTCCTTCGCCGAAACTGTCGCGGACTCCTGCTGCAGCGCGTTCTGCAAGTTCCAATACATGCGCGTCCCCGTGCCCATATTCATAGTGATGCCGCTCAGCAGGCGCCCATCCCCGGATGCCAGCAGCCGCACGTTGGCGCCCGCTTCCGGTTTGCCGTCTTCACCAAAGACGATCCCGTGCACCTGATACACAGACGATGTGCGCAGGCGAATCTCATAGCCCGCCAGATCGCTGCCAGCACGCACCTGGATGTGCTCCGCTTCGCTGCTGTTGATCGTGGATGGGTAAAAGGTAGGGACGGGTTGAACGGCGCCGGAAGTATCGGTTGGCGGAATCGCTTTCAATGTGTAGTCGCCCGGACGTACTTTGTGGAACTCAAAGTCGCCGTTCGCATCGGTCTCCTGCGAATCGCCGTGAATCTCCACTTTGATTTTCGCCGCCGGCTTGCCGTCCGCATCGAGCACGCGCCCACGCAGCGTGGCCAGCGCCGCGATCTCTCCATCGGCGTGAAATGTTCCGGCATTTCCCACGCGCAGCTTGAGCTGGCCGAAAACCGGCCATTCGCGCGTTTCGTATCCGTCCTTTTCGAACCGGTAGTAATATTCGCCGGGGTTGACGTTGCTCATGACGAACATGCCGGCGGGGTCGGTGGTCGCCTTATAGCTGCCCCTGTTTGTCCAAAGCGTGACGCTCACTCCCGGCACGCCCGCATGCGTCACGCTGTCGGTCACCGTGCCTTCCACCACCGCCGCGCTTTGCGCCAGCACTCCGGACACACACAGCAACAGCGCAACCGCGTGCTTCATGGCACTCTCCAAGCTATCCAACCAAGCTATCAAAGCCGCGCCAATCGCGGGGCCCGTCTCCAGGAGATAGAATGGACAGGAAAATGACTCCTCCGAAGCACCTTACTCCCGTCTGCTTGCTTGCCGCGCTGTTCGCCGCAACCGCGCCCGCGCAGACGGCGCCCCCCCAGCCCGGGCAGACCAAGCCTCTGCTCGCTGAACAGGTTTTCAAAAACGTGCAGGTGCTGCGCGGCATCCCCGTGGACGATTTCATGGAAACCATGGGCCTCATGACCGCCGCCCTACAGTTCGATTGCTCCGATTGCCATGCCAACGCCGGCACCGACAAGGTGGATTGGGCAGCCGATACGCCTCGCAAAGTCATCGCCCGCAAGATGGTCACCATGGTCGCGAAAATCAATAAGGAGAACTTCGCTGGCGCGCAGATGGTCACCTGCTGGACCTGCCACCGCAACCGCGATCGCCCGCTCGTCACACCCCTGATGGATGTTATCTACGGCGAACCGAGCCTCGTGCAGGACGATGTCCTCGTCTCCGCTCCCGGTCTGCCCAAACCCGAAACCATTCTGGATAAATTCATCGAAGCCTCCGGCGGCGCCCAGCGGCTCGCCTCTTTGAAGAGCTTCGTCGGCCGAGGCACCAGTGTCGGTTTTGGCGGCTTCGGCGGCGGCGGCGATGTCGAAATCGACGCGCAATTCCCCGATAAGCGCTCCACCATTATTCTGTTCAAAGCGGAGACCGGCCGCGGCGACCAGATTCGCAGCTACGATGGCCATACCGGCTGGGTCCGCACGCCGCTCAACGTGCTGGGCGAATATCAGCTCGCCGGCAGCGACCTGGATGGCGCGCGCTTCGACGCGCAACTTTCCTTCCCGCAGCAACTGAAAGAGGTTCTCACGAATCTGAAAACCGGCCCGCCCACCGGCATCATGGACCTGCCGGGCCCGCAGAGCCAGACTTCACTGCAGAAGGATATCACCCAGGGCGGCACCCATAGCGTTAACGTGGTGCAAGGCACCGGCCCGCGCGGCCTGCTGGTAACGCTCTATTTCGACCGCCAGACCGGCCTGCTGCTGCGCGAGCTGCGCTATGGAAAGTCGCCCATCGGCCGCGTGCCCACCCAGATCGATTACGCCGATTACCGCGACGTAGATGGCATCAAGCTGCCGTTCCGCATCACCTACGCCTGGCTGGATGGCCGCGATTCCATCGAACTGCGCGATATCCGGCTGAACGTGCCCATCGACGAAGCGCACTTCGGCCGCCCGGCCCCGTTGAGGGCCAGTAAATAATCTTTGCCACGCCACTCCCGACCGCCGGGGCTCCGAAGCGCACTCAAGCAGAGTCGCGGCAGTCAGGCAGCCGTATCGCTGCTCTAACCCGGCGCGCCCGCGTTCCGAATGGAGGCATCCACCACTTGAATCGTGTGCAGCACGGGAATCTTGCGCCCCCGCCGTTCGAGCGCCGCGCGAAGCTGCAGCAGGCAGCCGGGGTTGCCAGTGACCACCACATCCGGCGCGGCTTCCGCGATCAAGCCCGCCTTCCGCTCTGCCAGCTCGCCCGCCGTCTTGGGCTGCACCAGATTGTATATCCCCGCCGAGCCGCAACAGAGCGCGTTTTCCTCCAGCTCAACCAGTTCCAGCCCGGGAATCGCCTTCAACACGGAGCGCGGCTGCGCCTTGATTCGTTGCGCGTGCTGCAGGTGGCATGCGTCGTGCACTGCCACGCGCAGCCGCACCGGGTGCCGCTCAGCCCGCGCGCCGAGTTCTTCGAGCACCTCGGAAATGTCGCGGCACTTCGCCGAAAACCGCCGGGCGCGTTCGGCGTACTCGGGGTCGTCGCGCAGCAGATAACCGTAGTCTTTCACCACTGAGCCACAGCCGGCCGCATTCGTGACAATCGTTTCCACGCCGGTTTGTTCGAACGTATCGATCATGTGGCGTGCCAGGGCCAGGGCGCGCTCTTCTTCGCCCGCGTGCACCAGCAAAGCGCCGCAGCAGGGCTGCTCCGGCGGGGAAACCACTTCGCAGCCATCCGCCGCCAGCGCGCGGGCTGTCGCCAGATTCACTTCCGAGAGGAATTCGCGCTGCACGCAACCCAGCATCAGACCCACCCGCGCACGCCGCGCCCCTTGAGCGGGCGTGATCGCCGGCACGTCATGCCGCGGGCCCGCCGCGGGAGCCAGCGCTTCCATGGCCTGCAGGCGATCCGGAAGCAGCTTCAGAAGACCGCTTTTCCGCGCCAGCGTTTGCAGGCCGGACCTCTGATAAGTTGCCAGCAACGGGCGGAGCAAACGCAGCCGCCCCGGATTCGGAAAAAGCTGGAACAGCAGCGCGCGGTGCAGCCTCTCGCCCAGGCTGCGCGCATGATGCCGCTCCACCTGCGCCCGCGTGGCTTCGATCAGCTTGCCGTAATCCACGCCCGAGGGGCACGCCGTCATGCAGGAAACGCAGCCCAGGCAGCTATCGATGTGCGATACCCATTCGGGAGTCAGCGGCGCGCCCTCCTCGCTCGCCATCTTCATCAGGTAAATCCGCCCCCGCGGCGAATCCATTTCCGAGCGCCAGAGCACATACGTCGGGCAGGCGGGCAGGCAGAATCCGCAATGCACGCACTGGTTGATCAGATCCGGCGAGGGCGGGTGGTGGGCGTCGAACGAACCGTTCCGCGCTTCCATCAGATCCCCCCCACGAACCGGCCAGGGTTCAGCGTGCTTTTGGGGTCGAAGCGCTGTTTGATGGCGCGCATCAGCGGCAGCGCGTCTCCGGCGCCGCCCCAGGCTTCAATCGGCGAGTGCCCGCGCGGCCGGCGCAATACGCACAGGCTCCCGCCCCGCGCTTCGATCCGCGAGCGCAGCGGTTCCAGCGGGCCATCTACCGAAATCCAACCGATGCCATTCGCCTGAAATACGGCCCGCCAGTTTCCGTCGCCGGTGCGTCCGATCGCGCCCATGGCATCCGCGATTTCGGCCGGCAGCACGCTGCATTTCACCAGCGAGCCGCGATCCGCAATTTCTTGCCGCGCCCGCCACACTGCCTCCCCCAACTCCGCAACGCTCACTCGTCCTGCCACCTCCGCCAGCCGCGCGGTTTGCGCGGCGATCCCGGCGTCCGTGCCTTCGAAGAGCACATCCAGCATGGGCGGCCGGCCGGCTTCCGCGCGCCACTGCAACGCGGTGTGCGCCAGGTTGGTGTCCTGAATTCGCAATAGCAGTGCCTGGGCTGCGGCCGTATCGGCGGGCGCGAGCGTCAGTGTGCGCGTGTTTCGCGCAAGCGGATGCAGCCGGAAAGTGGCTTGCGTAATCACCCCCAGCGTGCCCAGGGCGCCCGTGGCTAGCTTCGGAAGATCGTAACCCGCGACGTTCTTCACCACTTTGCCGCCGCTCCGCGCGATCGTGCCATCCGCCAGAACCAGCGTCATTCCAATAATCAGATCCCGCAAGCCGCCATACGCCAAACGCCACGCGCCACTATCGTTCGTGGAAAGGACGCCGCCGATGGTGGCCTGTTCCGGCCAGAGCGGATCGAGCGCCAGCCGCTGGCCATGCGCCGCCAGCGCCCGCTGCAATTCGGCGAACCGGCAGCCGGCTTCTACCGTCACGGTAAGATCCGCCCAAGCATGCTCCACAATCCGGTTGAGGCGCGCCGTTGAAAGGAGCAAGCCCGCGCGCCTGGGAGGGTTGCCCCAATCGAGCTTCGTGCCGCCTCCGCGCGGAATCACGGCCACGCCTTCGCCATCCGCGCAGCGCAGCGCTTCGCTCACTTCCTGTTCGCTCTCGGGCTCGGCAACCCGCAGTTCCCGTAAACTTTCGATCTCGATTCCGGGCATCTCTCAGAAGCGCTCCGCCACTCCCGCCACCTCCAGCGGGTGCGGCGTGTATTCGCCGGGTTTGTCGCCACACAGCCGCGTGCGCGGGAAAATCTTGGCGGGATTCGAGAGCAGGTGGGGATCGAAGGCGCACCGCAGCCGCTGCATGGTGTCGAGATCGGGCTCGGCGTACATTTTGGGCATCATATGTTTTTTTTCTTCTCCCACGCCATGCTCGCCGGTGATCGATCCGCCTTCTTCAATGCACAATTCCAATATTTTTTCCGAAAGCGCGATGGCCGCTTTTTCCTGCCCCGCCACCCGGTGATCGTAGAGCACCATGGGATGCAGGTTGCCGTCGCCTGCATGAAACACGTTGGCCACGCGGATACCGGATTCCGCGCTCATCTCCTCAATCCGGTGCAATACCTGCGGCAGCCGCGTGCGCGGGATCACCCCATCCTGCACAATGTAGTTGGGTGAAATCCGTCCCACCGAAGCGAACGCCGCCTTGCGTCCCTTCCATACCAGCATGCGCTCGGTTTCGGTCTGCGCCAGCCGGATTTCCCATGCCCCATGCGCGCGGCAGATTTGGTTCACCTGTTCCATCAGCGCCCGGACTTCCGCTTCCGGCCCATCCAGTTCCACCAGCAGCAGCCCGCCGCATTCCGGATAGTTAGGATGAACCGCGGCTTCGGCGGCATGGATGGCCAGCCTGTCCATCATTTCTATAGCCGCCGGCAGCATACCCGCGCCGATGATGGCGCTCACTGCCGCGCCCGCTTCGGTGGTGGAGGGGAAGGCGGCGAGCAATGTCTGCACGCATTCCGGCCGCTTCACAATGCGCAGCGTGATTTTCGTCGCGATGCCCAGCGTGCCTTCCGAACCGACAAAGATTCCCGGCAAATCGTAGCCGGGCGCATCCAGCGTTTTCTTCCCCAGGTGAACCAGGCTGCCATCGGGCAGCACCACTTCGAGCGCAAGCACGTGCGTGGTCGTAAAGCCATACTTCAGGCAGTGCGCCCCGCCGGAGTTTTCGGCTACGTTGCCGCCGATGCTGCACACCGATTGCGAAGAGGGATCGGGCGCATAAAAGTAGTTGGCGGCAGCCACCCGGCCGGTTACTTCGAGATTAATCACTCCCGGTTCCACCACGATGCGCGCGTTCGGAAAATCCACCTCCAGAATGCGGTTCATGCGCGCCAGACTGATGACGACGCCATTGGCGGCCGGCATGGCCCCTCCGCTCAACCCGGTCCCGGAACCCCGCGCCACGAAAGGAATACGCGCGGCGTGGCAGATGCGCACCACCGCCTGCACTTCGGCCGAAGTGGTGGGCAGGACCACCGCGCCGGGCGCCGCGCGATAAGCCGTAAGGCCGTCGCATTCATAGGTGCGCAATTCGTCGGGCGCGCTGATCACGCCGCGTGCGCCCACCACAGCTTCGAACCGGTGCAGAATTTCAGCGGAAAGCGGCATTCAAAAAACCGCGGCCTCGGGCTCCAGCACCTCCCGGCAATTCGCCAGCACATAAGGCCCTTCCGGAATCACCGCCACGCGCGCCCCCGCCGGCAGTCCGGCCAGCGCCGCTTCCACCGCGCTCTCCGGCGTGCCCAGCGACCGTCCCCACAACTTTGCATGATATTCGCCAGGCAATCCGGGCACATAATAAAAAACTTGCTTTTTCGTAGTCACCAGCGCCAGTTTTTCCAGTTGCCACTGGTCCACCACCACCGGGGAGGCGGCGATCCGCCGCAGAAACTCGGCATCGCCTGTGCCGGCCAGCAGCATCTGGCGGAATTCCGGGGCTCCCGCGCCTTCTTCGCACGCTCCCACCACCAGGATTCGGCCTCCCGGCTTCACAATGTGCGCCGCGGCGGTCACGCCTTTCACCGTCTGATAAAACGTCAGGTCGAGCGGATAGCCCGCGGCGGAAGTGATGGCCGCATCCACGGGCTCGTCCAGGGTTTCGAGCAGCGTGCGCGAAACGAATTCCACGCCCTGGCGATGCGCTCTCTCCGGCTCTCCCGCGAATACGCCCGCAATCGAACGGTCCCGCGCCAGCGCCACATCCAGCAGGAAATCGTGCCGCGCCATGCGCGCAATCTCCAGGAGTTCGTGATGCAAAGGGTTCTCTTCGGTAGACCCTTCGATGGCCCGCGCATCGCGCATGAATTTGGGGCTGTGCAGCACCTTGATGGTCTCCTGCGCGGCCAGGCCCGGCGCCACCAGCTTGCGCCCCCCGGAAAATCCCAGCATCAGGTGCGGCTCGATGAATCCCAGCGTGATGCGCAGGTCCGCCGCCACGAACCTGTCGTCGATATACACGGGAGTTCCCGCGGCCGTTTTGCCCAATGGCCGGTGGCTGGTGAAGTTGCGCGCGTCATGATTTTCCACGCGGTATCCAGCCGCTACGGCCTCGCCCACGATCTGCCGGATTTCGGCTTCCGTCGCGGCGCGGTGCAAACCGGTGGCGATCAGAATAATGACGTTTTCCGCCCGAATCCCGCCTCGTTCGAGTGCCCGCAAGATATGTGGCAGGGTCTTGGGATTGGGCGCCGGCCGCGTAATGTCGCACACGGAAATGGCGGCCGTGCGCTTCCCTCGCGCCATCTCCTCGAGCGGCGGCCGGCCAATCGGGTTCCGCAATGCATTTTGGATCGCGCCTTCTTCGTCCGCCAGCGGCGTGGCCGAGCGGGCCTCCAGCACCTGGTATCGAAACCCCGCGGGCAGTTCCAACGTCAAACCGGTTTTTCCGAACGCCACCCGTGCTTGCATCATTCCCAATCGTACCTTACCAAGGATCCCGCAAAAACGTTTTTCTCCCGTTTCGGATATACTCAATACCCTCAATTCGCATGCGCATCCTCCCTTTCCCCCTATTGTTCCTAGCCTCTGCTTGTGCGCTTCCCGCGGCGCCACTGGCTCCCGCTGGCCCCGAACCCCCGCCGGGCGCCACGCCCATCTATGCCAGGCTCATGACCCCGCTTTCTTCTTACAACTCCAAAAAGGGGGATCCGGTCGCGGCCGAAATCACCTCTTCCGTTTGCCTCGATGGCCGCCCGCTGCCGGCGGCTACTCTGCGCGGCGAAGTGGCGCGAGTGCACGCCGTGAGCATCGGGGTGGTGCATGAAACCGCATCTTTGAAGCTGAAGCTTTCCCGGCTCGAACTGGCCGATGGTTCGGCTTATCCCGTAACCGCGCGTTTGACGGCAGTGGATAATGCCCGCGAACGCGTGGACCGTAGCGGCGTGATTCACGGCATCCGCGCCACCGCCACGCTTTCGAGCCGCTTCGCTTCCCACCTGTTTTTTGCCGCCGGGGGCCACCCCGCCCTCGCGATTCCCACGCTCGCGCTCGAAACCTGGTTTTTTCGATTTCCCGAGCCGGAAATCGAATATGCGCCCGGAACCGGGTTGGAAATCGAATTGGCCTTTCCGGAGGCTTTAGGCCACGCGGCTTTGTGTTCCGAGCGCGCACCCGACCCGGTTGCCGCCGCCGAATGGCAGGACCTCGTAGCGGGCCTGCCTGCCTGGAGCTATTCCAAGGGCCACGAACCCATCGACCGCGTGAATCTCCTGTTCATTGGCTCCCTCAGCGACCTGGAACGCGCCTTTCAAGCCTCCGGATGGACCGGATCGCAGCCGCAGAACCTGCGCACAGGCTTCCGGGCATTTCGCGCGCTGGCGGAGGCCCGCGGCTTCGCCGATGCGCCCATGCGCACCCTTCTGCTGGACGATGCCCCCCCCGACCTGCGCATGCAGCGTAGTCTGAACACCTTCGACAAACGGGACCACATGCGCATCTGGATGCGCCCGGAGGAATGGCAAGGCCGCGACGTTTGGGCAGCGTCGGCCACCCAGGATCTCGCCGCCGTTTTCACCGCGCACCCGCCGGGCGTGACCCACCGCATCGAAGCGGATGTAGATCTGGAACGCGAAAAAGTGCTGCGGGAGTTGGAGTTCGCCGGCTGCGTCGATAAGGCAATGGACGTCGCCCGCCCGCCGGCCGAAACCGAGACCAAAGCCGAAACGCGCCGCGGTCTGCTGACGGATTCGCGCGTGGCCGTGATTCTGCTGAAGCCCTGCGACAATCCTGTGGAGGAAGTGGGCGCCGGCCCGGGCCAGGAATCTGCGCCAAGCGGCGGGCCACCCAAAGATGTCCGCGTCATCCGGCGCGTCGTGCTCACTGCCCGCAACCACTTTCTGCGCGATAACGTTTTCTGGCGCTCGGCCGACGTGCTCCGCTTCACATGGCGCAGGTATCGCGCCTGGGAAGCTGCTAAGCGGGAGCGTATCGCCTACCAGGCCGGGTTACTTGCCGGTGGAGGAGAAAACCCGCTTGGTGCCGAAGGTCGCTAGCCAGTCCAGGTTCGGTTTCATCGACCAGTTGCTCGAAGCCGGTGGCAGCCAGTCGGGGTCGAAATTGTCGTCGCACCCGTCGTTTTTGTCGATGTAGCAATGGCCCGCCTGGCCGCCGGTCACCTGCGAGTTCTGCACCAGGTACCAGCCTGCGCCGCTGCCATCCGCGCTCCAGCACTGTGTGCTCCCGGCCGGACAAACAATGCCGCTCGCAGCCTGGGTAGACGCCTGCGAGCCGAACGCCGGGTCGGCCGCCCCATTCACAATCGTCAGCCGGTTGGCCGGCAGCGCCGTATTCGCCTTCGCCATGCAGGATGTGAGATTGAAGCCTAACTGGTTCACCGCCCCCACGCTCATCGCATAACTCGCCTTTACCTGCGGCGCGTAATTGCGCGCCAGCACAGCCAAAATTCCCCCCTGGCTGATGCCCGAAGTGACGATCCCCTTCGCGCAACTCGCTCCCGGCAACGAACAAATCGCCGTAATCGCGCTTGTGGTGCTCGCGGCATTGAAGATGGCCGATGCCCGCGTGGTATAAGCCGAACAGGTTTGCCACAGTTCCTGGTTCGCGTACTGCACCGAAACCGCCAGAAAGCCCCGGCTTGCCATTTGCCAAAGGAACAGCAGGGAGAGCGGATCGTAGGCTAATTCGAAGGTCCCCGGTATCCAGATCGCCACCGGATAGGGACCGTGACCATACAGGGCCGGATTAGGCGCGAGGTAAAACAGCGGCTGAGTTAGGTCATTCTTACCGGTGTAGCCATCGTAGGATAAGTAAGTAGCCATACCGGAAGTACTGACAGTTGCGGGCCATCCGGCCGTCGCAAATAGAAGTACAGGCGCTACAATTCTTTGGAGTTTCAAGATCTCCTTCTCCGTTCCTTATGTGGGGTCTCAGTAATGCAGATCGGATAGCAGGCGCGATTTTTTAGCTGCAACCTGCAACCTACAACCTGGCCCAGGCACGCGGCGCCTCCGAGCCGTGGACCGATCCCGCATTCCTCGATTCGATCGTTTCGCTCCAGCGCCGGCGCCAGATTCGGGCGTCCTGCTGATATGCTGGCATGTGGCTCTTCGACGTAGCTCGATCGGTTTGGCCGCGATTTTAGCGGCGCTGTTCTGCGGGTGCCGAAAGGCGCCGCCCAAGGTCGTGGTTCCGGATGTTTTCCGCGTGCGCTTTATGACCTCTCAGGGCGACTTCGTGGTGGAGGCCAACAAATCCTGGGCCCCGCGCGGCGTGGACCGGTTCCACGAACTGGTGCGCATGCGTTACTTCGACCAGGGGCGGTTCTTCCGTGTCGTCCCAGGCTTTATCGCCCAGTTCGGCGTACACCGCGACTTCAACGTGCACGAGCAGTGGCGCCAGTTCTTCATCGTCGATGACCCGCCTCGGCAGAAGAATCTGCGCGGCACGCTGGCATTCGCCCAATCGGGAAAGAACACCCGGGCCACGGAGATCTTCATCAACCTCGCCGATAATCCCATGCTCGATTCCCAGAACTTCGTACCGTTCGCGAAGGTGGTCGAAGGAATGGAGGTGGTAGACCGGTTCTATGCCGGTTACGGCGAAATGCGGCCGGTTGGAAAAGAGATCGATCCCGGGCGAGTGGAGGAAGAGGCCAACGAGTACCTGGTGCAGCACTTTCCCAAACTGGATTACATCAAGACCGCGCGGTTCCTGACGCCGGCGGATGCGGGCAAGTGAGTCCCGCCGGGAGGCGCCCTCACCCTGTTGTGCGAGGATGCCCGGAATCTAGTTGAAACAGGCGGCTCTCGCCGGAGCCGTGATAGGCTCCGGCAAATGGCGGCGCAGACGGATAACAGCATCCAGTTGGTGATCCCGTTGAAGGAAGTGGTGGACCTGACCCAACGAGGGCTGATGAACTTGGCACTGTCCCCCTTCACCAAGGTGGCCGGGCAGGTGATGGACTACGAAGTCGGCCCTGGTGGGCCCAAAAATCAGGCCCAAGCCGAACGCGCAAACCTGCGCTGGGGCAGCCAGCCAGGCTACTGCGTGGTGGGTGGACAGAAGATCCCGTTGGACCGGCCGCGGGTGCGCGATACGCGCCAATGGGAAGTGCCGTTGGGCAGCTACGCGTTGCTTGAGATCTTACATCTTTATGTGCTGGATGGAGGCAAAGCGCTATTGGCGGGGGTGCAGCGCGTGGCCGCGAAAGCGGCCGTTGTCCAGCGCTGTCAAGTCCACAAGACCCGTAACTTGATCGACCACCTCCCGGAAGAGCACCGTGAGCACGTGCGCCAGAAGCTGCACAGCGCCGTACGGTATGCGCGAGTACGCGCTGGCAAGGGGTCGATCAGTATCTTCGCTGGGTTGGGAGCGGATTGCTATACGCAGAGTCACGGTGGAAGCGAGTGCATGGTTATCGGGAACTGCCGTTGCTGGTCAAGGAACTCGAGCTCGCCGTTCTCAAACAGATCCCACTTCGGCATGCCGCTATGGCATGATCGTGGCGTATTGCGGGTCGCACGTTTCAACTTAAAAGCGGGCATCCTCCCCTGTTGACCGATTCCCCAACTTTATATTTCCCCTGATCTCAATCATTTCCAGCTTTTCCGTTCCCCACTCTTTTTCTCGTCCGCTACACTCGAATCGAGGAAAGCAGTCCCGCTGGCCAGCGAGTTTCCTTGAATCTCAGGTGTTCCTGCTCCGCCGGTAACGACGGCGGAATGGGCAGGCATCGATGTTTGCGAGAGCCTAGCGAAGCATAGGGCCGTTTAGCCGGATCGTCTTGCAGTCTCCGGTTGGACATGCGTTATTTGCACCCGAAGTAGTTAGATCTCCACCAAAAACGGCGGGTAGGCCCAAGCCCCTGGGAGGGCGAAAGCCCCCGCCGTTTTGAGATTTCGAAACAACTATAAAAGATTTCTGGCCAGTAGTGTCTCTAAAAATCGAACCGCGCGTAGAAGGTGATCATGCGCTGGCCGGCCGCCGAAGTGATGCGGCCGAAGGAGGTCGAATCGATATTGGTATTGATGCCGATCACACCGCTGGTGGGGCTGTAACCAAACTGCGGCGTGTTCAAAAGATTGATCGCGTCAGCCCGCAGTGTGATGGTTTTCGATTCCTGAATGTGGAACATCTTACTCGCCGAGGCGCTGAAGCCGAGCAGGGCGGGGCTGCGCAGACTGGGCAGATTCCGGGCCGTGTTGCCGACGGTGCCGGGATCGGGATTGGCCAGTACAACCTGGCCGGATGAGTTGACCACCTCCAGATTCGTGAAGCGGCCTGGAAGCGTAGTGTCGCCTCCGAAGTTCGGCAGCGGGGCGTTCTGCACGGTCAGCTCAGGGAAATATTGGACGAATCCGTTGCCCTTTTGTACCTGGGAGAAACCGCCGGGCAGTTGGCCTACTAAATTAGCTGTTTGCGCCTCGAGTGTATTGTAAGTATAGGTGTAGTTCTGCGTGGTGAAGCTGAGCGGCACTCCGGATTGCCACTGGAAGGCGGAAGCGATCTGCCAGCCGCCCAGGGCTTCATCCACCAGTTTCGGAGCCTTGCCGAGAAACTTCTTGTTTCTGCCGACGGGGAGTTCCCAAAGCACGTTCCACTGAAAGAGTTGTGGGCGATCGATATTAAGTATCCCCTTGGCCAGGTTGAAATCGCGCGGATCGCGGAATTGGCCATCGTCGCCGAGCGCTTTGGAGAAGGTGTAGGCGAACTGGCCGGTCACACCCTGGCCGAAGTGCTTGGCGACATGGGCCTGAAAGGCCTGATAGCTGGAGTTTCCGTTGTTGTCGATGAGGTACACGCTGCCGAACTGGGGATTGACCACGAAGAAATTCTGGGGCAGACCGGCATGGCTGAGCAGTCCCCCGTTGACGCCGGTGCCGGTCGGAGTGGTATTGAAAAAGTTGGCCAGAGCGCCTACCGACCCGTTGGCGATGAACGTGTTGGTAACCGAATATTGACGCAGCGCCTGCGATCCGGTGAGCGTTGTCCCATTGACCGTGCCCACGCCTGGGAGCGTGATCCCATTCAATAACTGATTAAACAGGGGCGCGTTGCCGCCGGCGCGCGTAATGTTAAACGCATTGAGGAAGCCGTTCTCGAAGATGTTCGGGTCGTTGAGCGGCTGGTTGGTATAGAGTTCCGAACCCTTGTTGCCAATCCAGTTCACATCTACAGTCCAGGTGTTGGTGATTTCGCGCTGGATCGTGACGTTGAAGCTTTGGATATACGGCGTCCGCAGGTTGTTCGAGTAACCATAGAGGCTTGTGGACCGGTTTGTGAGCGGCACGGGAGTGAACGGTTGCGCGCCATTGGTGTTGACGGGAACCACTCCCGCTCCGGATATTCCCGAGACATTCAGGAAGCTTGAAGGGGTGTAGGTGGTATTCAGTGTCTGGCCGGGAGAGTTGCCGATGCCCGTATTCACCGTAAGGAAGTCGACATTGCCCACGTAATTGATGCCGTAGCCGGCCCGGAAAATCGTGCTCTTCTTGAACCACGGCAGGTTCCAGGCGACACCCACTGTGGGGCCGAAAGACTTCCAGTAATTGTTGTAGACGCCGATTCCGGAATTGGGGGAGTTGGGGCCCACAAACTGGATCGTCGTGAGCTGCCCGCTGTTGGCATACGGGTCCCACATGGCATTGGCGAAGTTCGTTCCGGAGATGCCGAACAATCCCGATTCGCCGCCCGCGGGACGGCCCGCCAGGCCCTGGGCCTCGTACGGCGCGCCGAAAAAGTCATAGCGCAGCCCGAGGTTCAGAGTAATATCGCGCGTCACCTTCCAGCTATCTTTGGCGAAGGCCGACCAGGCATTGGCGATGTTGGTGCGGTAGAAGAGGAAGTCGGTGAGATAGTTGTTCCAAGTCGTGGCGGTGGGGCTGTTGACCCAATACTGTTCCTGGGTATTGGCCACCGAGCCTGCCAGATTCGCCAGCAGTGCCTGCGCGCCCGCGAGATTGATGGCGCCGATGCCGCTGAACGTCGAGGTCGAAATGGGCGGAGCTACACTGCCAATGCCGAGATTGACGGTTGGCCGCGTGGTCTGGATGCCGCCGCTATTCGCCGATTGCGAACTGGTGCGGTCGATTTCAAATCCGAACTGGAAAGAGTGCCTGCCGTGAATCCAACTGAACGTGTCGCCAAATTGCCAGAACGGGCTGATGGTGAGACGCGGCGAGGAGACATTCATATCCGCGTAAATTCCCAGGTTGCCCGGCGCCACGGTCGGCGAAGTAGCTCCCGTTCCCAGATTGACAGTCGAAAAGCTACCCGGCTGGATGTACAAGAACGAGCCGTTCACCTGCGGGAAGGAGGCGCGGGCGGCTTCCGCGCTCTTTGCCAGGCCGGAGTTCTCCGAAGACGGGCCGCCGGTACAGCATCCCAGATCCAGTCCCGACGTCCCTTGCCAGGTATCGGTCTTGTGGCCGAAACGGAACTGATTCAGAATGCTGGGCGTGATAATGAAATCCCAACCGGCGCTGTAGAAGGAGGGGTG
>DATGKM010000158.1:0-16746 GCA_035294665.1 Bryobacteraceae bacterium
GCGGCTCGGCGCACTTCCAGTTCCTGCAAAGAATCGGGCATAGGAATGGCCTCCATTTCCTAGCGTACTACATACGCACGGATAAGCCGGTACAAAAAAAGAAAGCGGCAGCTATAGCCACTTTCACGTCGCGCACCCTGCTTGAGCCGCGTCCGTGCACTCTGCTATTCTCAGGCGTTAGAATAGAAAGAGATTTCTTCCCGGCCGCGGGCCGGGCCTACCCTAAGAGGTACACATGTCAGGCCATTCAAAGTGGGCCACCATCAAGCACAAAAAAGCGGCCCTGGACGCCAAGCGCGGGAAAACGTTTACCCGCATCATCAAAGAAATTACCATTGCCGCCCGCAGTGGCGGCGACCCGGATTCCAATCCCCGTCTCCGGACGGCTATTGCCGCGGCCAAAGCCGTCAGCATGCCGAACGACAACATCAAAAAAGCCGTGATGCGCGGCACCGGTGAAATCGAAGGCGGGCAGATCGAAGAGGTGATGTTCGAAGGCTACGGGCCGGGCGGCGCCGCCGTGCTGGTGAACGTGGCAACGGATAACCGCAACCGCACCGTGAGCGAAATCCGCCACGTGTTTTCGAAAAACGGGGGAAACATGGGCGAGCAGGGCAGCGTCGCCTGGATGTTTGAGCGCAAGAGCCAGATCTTCGTGCCTTTGGATAAGGCCAGCGAAGACCAGCTCATGAATATCGCCCTCGATGCCGGCGCCGACGACATTCGCAACGACGGCGACCGATGGGAAATTCTCTCCGCGCCGGAAGCTCACGAAACCGTGCTGAAGGCCCTCGAAGCGAACCACGTTGCTACCGAGGACGCGTCCATCGCATTCGTTCCCAAAAACCTGGTTCGCCTGGAAGGCAAGAACGCCAGCAACATGCTGAAGTTGAGCGATGCGCTCGAGGAGCACGACGACGTGCAGAACGTGTACTCCAATTTCGATATCGACGAAAAAGAGTTGGAGGCCATAGCCTGAGCCGTGCGCGTGCTCGGCATCGACTGCGGATCGCGCCGCACCGGCTGGGGTGTTATCGAAAGCAATGGGGTGCGGCACAGCATGCGGGCCGCGGGGGTGATTGCCACTGGGCGCGAACCGGCATTTGAGCGGCGGCTTCTCGCAATCGCGCGCGCTCTGCGCGAAGTGATTGGCGAGCATCTGCCCGAGGCGGCGGCGGTGGAAGAGGTCTTTTACTCCGCCAATGTCAAGACAGCGCTGAAACTTGCCCAGGTGAGGGGAGTGGCTTTGCTGGCGGTGGCGGAGGCGGGCATCGAGCTGGCGGAATATTCGCCGCTCGAAATCAAAACCAGCGTGGTGGGTTACGGGCGCGCCGAAAAATGTCAGGTGCAGCGGATGGCGTGCTCGCTGCTGAACCTGGTGGAACCGCTCGAATCCGACGACGCCTCCGATGCGCTGGCCGTCGCCATCTGCCACGCGACGATGGTTGCGACCAACCTCCGGATGCGCGCCGGGGGATGCGTGGTAGAACAGAAGGACGGGGTTCTACGATGAAGTGGGCCGTATGTCTGCTCCTGGGCGGGTGCGCGATTGCGGCCGATGGTCCAAGCCTCTTCTATTCCAAGTCGTTCCCGGGCAGCAAGCCGGCCTACGTCCAGATCAATCTTTCGCGGAAGGGCGAGGTGGAGTACCGCGAAGCGCCGGACGAAGATAACCCGGTACGGTTTCAACTCACCGAGGCCGAGGCGAACGAGGTTTTCGGCCTGGTGGACAAGGCGGGATCGCTGAAGCGGCCGCTCGAATCGCATCTGAAAGTAGCCTTCATGGGCACCAAGACGCTGCGCCTCGAAAACGGCGAGGAGAAGAACCAGGTGGAGTTCAACTATACGCTCGATCCGGCCGGGCAGGCGCTGGCCGAATGGTTCGAACGCATGGCGGAAACCGCGCAGCGGCGCATCGAGCTGGAACGTACGGCCAAGTACGACAAGCTGGGCGTGGTGGATGCGCTGCTGCAGTTGCAGATCTCGATGGACAAGAAGCGGATCGTCGATCCCGAACAGTTCCTGCCGCTGCTGGACCGTTTGGCCAATAACGAATCCTACATGCACACCGCGCGCGCCAGGGCCGCCGAGGTGGCCGCGGCCATTCGCAATCCCGCGCCGAAACCGTGATTCACAGGGCTGCCGGAGACAAGCCGTGATTGTGGGCGGAGCGGCGCTGCTTCTGCTGGCCGCGGCGGCATCCACGCACGTGCAGTTAATCAATGAGGTGGTGCAGGTTCCGGCGGGCGACTGGCGCTACGTGGAAGTGACGCTGAAGCAGCGGACGGCATTCGTCGCGGCCGATTACCAGGTGCAGCGCGGCTCGCCCGATGTTCGTCTGGCGGTGTTGCGCCGCGGCGACCTGGAGCATATGCCCAACCAGATGCCGGAGAGCGCGCTGGCGGTTACCCCGTTAGCCGCTGCGGGCCACATCCGGTATCGCGTGCCGGAGCGGGGCGATTACGTGGTCCTGGTGGATAATCGCGCCTCCGCCCGCCCGGCCTCGATACTACTCGCAGTCTCGCTCGATTTCGGGCTGCGCCCCGGGCCGCTGGTGACGCGTCTCTCGCCGGCGCGGCAAATCACGGTGATCGCGATCAGCTTTGCGGTGTTTTTCGGTATCGCCACTTATTCCGCCCGGCGTCTTCTGCGGGGAATCCAGCGCTCCTGAATAGTTGCTAATCGCTTCGTCCGTAATTGAAACTCTCACTGCTCCCCAAAAGCCCCCTGCCGGGGCCGGTGGCCGGCCACCGGTTGTGCTCATTATATTCCTTGACAAGTATATTCCCGGCAAAGTATACCAAGGGAGTGGAATCCGTGTTCGAAGTCATTGCGGAGCCGAACCGCCGCGCCATACTAAGCTTGCTGGTATCTTCACAACGGTCGGTTGGAGAGATTGAGCGCCAGCTTGGAATGCCCCAACCGGCGGTGTCCAAACATTTGCGAGTGCTGCGCGAGGCCGGTTTCGTGGAGGCCACGGTGGACGCGCAGCGCCGTCTGTACCGATTGAAACCGGAACCGCTCGAGGAAGTGGATGCCTGGCTGGCGCCGTTCCGGCGGTTCTGGTCCGCTCATGTGGACGCTCTCGAACGCCACCTCGACCGCATGGAGTCCGCAACAACAACAAGAAGGAAGACGCCAACAAAAGGGAAGACAGGGAGAAGAAGAAAATGACCCATCGCGAACAGTACTCGCCGGGTCCCGCCGCCGGGGCGCAAATCCGAAAAGAGGGAGAGAAGTGGACGCTGATCCTCGTCCGGGAGCTGCGCCATTCGCCGGAAAAGGTCTGGCAGGCCCTCACCGACCCGGCGCAGCTACGCGAGTGGGCTCCCTTCGATGCCAATCGGAACCTGGGTGAAGTGGGAACGGTGACACTCACGTGGCAGGGAGGACAACCAGCGCCGGTTGAAACCAGAATGACGCGCGCCGAAGCCCCCAGGCTGCTGGAGTACGGCGATACCCGGTGGGAACTCGAAGCCGTAGGCAGCGGGACGCGCCTGACGTTGTGGCACAGCATCGATCGCCGCTTCATCTCGATGGGCGCCGCCGGTTGGCACATTTGTTTCGATGTTCTGGATCGCCTCCTCGGCGGAACCCCCATCGGCCGCATCACTGGTCTCGAAGCCATCCAGTTCGAAGGCTGGCAGCGGCTGAATGCCGAGTACGCAAAACAGTTCGGCGTCGAAGCGCCCGGTTGGCCATCTCAGGCGGCTCAAAAATCGTAGACCGCACCGAGACCGGTGGACCGCGCTCCCGGCTGCTTAGGAGACAAACATGGAATCTGCTTCTGCGCGAATAGACAAGAAGATTCAGGAGCTTGGGGACTGGCGCGGGACGACGCTCGCGCAGGTACGCAAAATTATTCATGAGGCAGATCCGGAGGCCATCGAAGAGTGGAAGTGGGTCAAGCCTACAACGCCGGGAACTCCGGTGTGGTCCCACGCCGGCATCATCTGCACGGGATAGACATACAAGAATGCTACAAGGGCGACGTGATCGATGAGGCGGTGTTGAAGGAACTGATCCGCGCCGCCGTGGCGCTCAATCTTGCGGGCAAGAACAAGCCGAAACGGCGTTAGCGATAACGGCATTAGTGATAACATTTGGGCCATGCCCCGGCGGGCCTCGATTGTACCGGCGCTTTGCTTTTGGCTTGCTGTTCCGCTGGCTGCCCAGTGGCTCGATTACCCCACGCCCGGCATTCCGCGGCTGGCGAACGGCAAGCCGAATCTGGCCGCGCCGGCGCCGCGCCGCTTTGGCCACCCCGATCTGTCGGGCGTCTGGCAACTGGAGCCGGCCACTTGCAACGCCAGCGCCAGCATAGGCACCTGCGGCCAGGACTATACGGGCGGCCCGGAATTTGGCAACATCGCCGCGCGGCTCGGCAGGGAACTACCGTATCGGCCCTGGGCAGCCGAACTGGTGAGGAAGCGGGCGCGGACGGAGGGCAGGGAGGATCCTGTCGCTCTCTGCCAGCCGGCCGGCGCGCTGCGTCTGCTCACATATCCGCCCTACCGCAAGATCGTGCAGAATCCGGAGCTGATTGTGATCCTCTCGGAACGCGACGTCACCTTCCGCCAGATTTTTACCGATGGCCGCCCTTTGCCCAAGGACCCGAACCCATCCTTCAACGGCTACTCGGTGGGGCGCTGGCAAGGGGACACGCTGGTGGTCGAGACTAACGGATTCCGCGACGGCATCTGGCTGGACCGCAAAGGCAACCCGCTCACCGATGCCGCGAAGATGACGGAGCGGTTCCGCCGCGCCAACTTCGGAAACCTCGATATCGAAGTGACCATCGACGATCCCAAAGCCTACACCCGGCCCTGGACCGTGAAGCTTCACCAGATGCTCATGCCCGATACGGATTTGCTCGAATACTATTGCCAGGAAAACGAAAAAGACAACCGGCACATCCAGGCGAAATGAGGCCGTGCTCCGGCCGGTCAGGCGCCCTGCCAGAGACGTGGTTTGCGGCTTACTGCTCGAAGCGGATGCAGGCGCGGCCCAGATAAATCTCGTCTCCGGGCCGGAGGCGCTCGCCGCGCGGGTTCCCGGCGGGCACATCTAAAGCGCGGCCGTCACGAAAGATGCGGGTACCGAATTCGCTCGAATCGTCGCAGATGCGGTATTCGCCGGCCTCCCGGCGAATGTGGGCGTGCTTACGGGAGACGGTGGCGTTGGCTTCGTCGGCGCCTTCTTCGAAAACCACGTCATTGCGGCGGATCACACGGTGCTCGGCGTCGGTCAGCTCAGCCAGGCGGCCGATGTTGATGCGGGCCTTATCGAGCGTATAGACCGGCTCGTGCGCTTTGCCGCGAATTACGGTCAAGTGGGCGGGCGCGGCCGGTTTGGCCTGGGTCGCAGGCGAAGTGTCCAGGAGATACTCGATGGCGAAAGGTTCGGGGCCGGTTTCCGCAGTGCGCACCTCGACCGCGAACTGGCGAGGGACTTCGCAGCCGGCGGCCTGGAAAACCTCGCGGAGGGCCGGCTCCAGCTTGTCGCCGAATGCCGCCCGATAGAGGGCGCGGCGGCCCGCATCGGATGAAGCGAAGATCACCACGACGCGCGGGTAGGGAAAGATTTTGCGCCCGCGCCCGGCGGTTTGGATTTTTCCGGCGATCTGCTCGAGAATTGCGCGGTGGATCACCACCAGGTCGTCCGAGCGGGATGGCCCGAAGGCGCGCTCGGTGAAGCGGCGGAACGTGTTCTCGATAGCTTGTTCGATTTCCGAGAAGAAAGGCATGGGAAAGGTGCTTCTAAACAGGGTAGCCTGCCGGGGCGGCCAGACGGAAGCACGCTATCATGAAGAGAATCAACCCATATGATTCAAGAAGAGCTCATGGAGGGTCTGACATTCGATGATGTACTGCTCGAACCGGCCCGCAGCGAGGTCTTGCCCTCCGAAGTAGATACTCGAACTTGCCTTACACGGCAAATCGGTCTGAACATTCCCATCGTGTCCGCGGCCATGGACACGGTGACCGAATCCCACCTGGCCATTGCGCTCGCCCAACAGGGCGGCATCGGCATCATCCATCGCAACATGTCCGTGGAACGCCAGGCGGAGGAAGTGGATCGGGTAAAACGCTCGGAAAGCGGCATGATCGTGGACCCGATTACGATCGGCCCCGAGAAATCGATTGCGGACGCGCGGGCGCTGATGAGCCGCTATCGTATCTCCGGGGTGCCCGTCACCAAGGACGGCAAACTGGTCGGCATTCTCACAAACCGCGACCTGCGTTTTGAAACGCGCTCCGATATCCGGATCGAGGAGGTGATGACGAAGCAGAACCTGATTACGGTTCCGGTGGGCACGACGCTCGAACAAGCCGAGGCCATTCTGCATCAGCATCGGGTGGAAAAACTGCTGGTGGTGGACGATCAGTATGCGCTCAAAGGGCTGATCACCGTTAAAGATATTCAAAAGAAACTAAAATATCCGAATTCGGCCAAGGACCGGCAGGGCCGGCTGCGGGTGGGAGCGGCGATCGGCGCGACGGGCGATTATCTGGAGCGGGCCCAGGAGCTGGTGTCGAAGAAAGTGGACGTGCTGGCGATCGACACGGCTCACGGGCATACCAGCCGCGTAGCGGAAGCAGTAAAGACGATCAAATGCAAGTTGCCGGATGTGCAACTCATTACCGGAAACATCGCCACCTATGAAGCGGCTTGCGAACTGATCTCGCTGGGGGTGGACGGAATCAAGGTGGGGATCGGCCCCGGATCGATCTGCACGACGCGGGTGGTTTCGGGCGCCGGGGTGCCTCAGATGACCGCGATTTCGGAATGCGCGCGGGCCACGCGGCAGGCGGGCGTGCCGCTGATTGCCGACGGAGGAATCAAATACTCCGGCGACATTACCAAGGCCATTGCGGCGGGGGCGGACACGGTAATGATCGGCAGTCTGCTGGCGGGCACCGATGAAAGCCCGGGCGAAACGATTCTGTACCAGGGCCGCACCTTCAAGAGCTATCGCGGAATGGGATCGATGGGCGCCATGCAGGGCGGAACGTCCAACCGCTACGAGCAGGACCCAACGGGCAAGCTCGTACCAGAAGGAATCGAGGGGCGGGTGGCCGCCAAAGGACCGCTGGCGGAGCTGGTTTACCAGTTGGTTGGCGGCCTGCGTTCCGGTATGGGCTATTGCGGCGCACGGACAATTGGCGAGTTGCAACAGCGGGCGCGCTTCCTGCGCATTTCTCCCGCCGGGCTGCGCGAGAGCCACGTGCACGACGTGATCATTACCAAAGAAGCTCCCAATTACCGTGTCGAATAGTGAAGGGAGCCGGGGAGGGCGCCTGATCTCCTCCGGCTCGATGTTCGAGAGCGAGATCGGCTACTCCGGCGCGGTGGTGGATGGCGAATGGATTTTTCGTCTCCGCCGCCACCGGCTTCGACCACCGCACGATGATCGTTTCCCCGATGTAGCGGAGCAGGCCGAGCAATGCCTGCGCAATATTAGAGAGGCTCCGCGGGAAGCGGGAGCGGGCTGCGGCGATATCGTGCGCGTACGCTACATTTTGCCGCGGGCGGACGACTTCGAGCCGTGCTGGCCGGTGCCGCGGCGGTATCGGGGCGATACCCGGCCCGCCGCGACGATGCTGGCGGCCGGGTTAATCGATCCGCGCGTGAAAACTGAAATCGAAGTGACCGCGCGCAAGCGCTGAGGACCGAAGTATGGCCGGAAAGGAGAGCTTGACGATTGAATACGTGGGCGGTAGTGTTCGCGGGCGCGGGGCTCGGCGGCCTGGCCCGCTACCTGGCTGGCACGTGGATTATGGCCAAGTACGGCGGCCGGTTCCCTTTAGGCACTATGGTCATCAACATTACGGGGTCGTTTGCGATCGGCGTTCTGATGAGCCTTCTGACCGAGCGGCTGCCCAACCCGCACCCGAACTGGCGCCTGTTTCTGGTGGTGGGAGTTTTGGGCGGGTATACAACCTTCTCCTCGTTCGAGTACGAAACAATTCAACTGGTGCGGGATGGCGCCCGCTGGCTGGGGGCGTTGTATGTGGCCGGCAGCGTGGTGCTGGGCTACGTGGGAGTCTGGCTGGGCGTGGCGCTTCTGGCGCGGCGATAGAAGAGGCCGCATGCTGACACAAGGTCCGGCGAAGAAGGTAACCATCTTCGTGAACGAAGATGCGCAACACCATAAGACTCCCCTGCATGATGCCATCATGACCTACCTGATGCACAAGGGGGTGGCCGGAGCGACCGCCACGCGGGCTTACACGGGGTTCGGCGCGCACCACCTCCTGCACACGCCGCAAGTAGAGGTTCTGGCGCAGCACCTGCCGATCCGGATCGAATTCGTGGAGGCACCGCAGAAAGTGGAGGAGGTGCTCCCCACGTTATACGACATGGTCTCCGATGGCTTGATCGAAGTGCAGGACACCACGGTAGTCAAGCATGCCGCCCGAACCGCTCCCCGGCCGGCGGAGAAGTTGCCGCACGAACGGCAGGAGGGCCCTGCAAAACTTCTGCGGGTGTTTCTGGGCGAGGCAGACAAATGGCACGGCGAACCTCTTTATGAGGCGATCGTGAAGAAGTTGCGGATGATGGAAATTGCGGGTGCAACAGTTTACCGGGGGATTCTGGGCTACGGCGCCAAGGGGCACGAACACAAGCAGAGCTTTCTTCACATGTCCCGCGACCTGCCCATTGAGGTGGCCGTGGTGGATACGGCGGAAAAGATCACCGCCGCCGCGGCGGCGATCGAAGGCATGCTCGACGACGGACTGATCGTCATTTCGGATGCCGAGATTGTGCGCCTGGTGCGCCGCCAGCCGGGGTTGGAATCGCCGGATACGCCGCACTGAGATTCCCGACATCGATGGGCCACTATAGTGCGTGAGGAGAGCCCCGATGAACCCTGGTCAGCCACAGCCTGTAACCAAGGCCCTTTCAACCCCTTCGCCGAAGTTCCGGTCGCCTGCTCCACCTGTATACCGGCCATTGCCTTCTCCGGTTGGCCGGGCGATCCAACCAAAACCGGCGGCGCGTCGAGCACTGGAAACACGCCCCGCTCCTCCGGTTTATCGTCCGCAGCTTCAGCGCCCCCAGTTGCAAGCGCAAATGAGCCGGCCGGGCCGGTTTGCGCCACCCATCCAGCGAGCGGCATCCGCGCGGGCGGTTCAACGAATGGAGTCGAGCGGGCAGTTTGGCTACAATCCCTCGGATTTGGGTCCGTTTCTTCGCGATAGCCAGGACAAGCCTGTCGGCCAAGGTCTCGTCTCGAAAAATCCCAATACCAACACAGGCGTGTATGTATACCATGCCACGCGTTTTGAAAACCTGAAGGGAATTATCCTTAATGGCTTGGACCCGAACGTTGGGGGCACCGATCGCGGGGCAAGTGTTTTAGACGTTTCCGAGCAGAAAATCCAGGAATCCAAGGAAGGATCGAAGGGCGTCGTCACGGTCGCGACCAAAACCTTGGTGGCGAGCTACTACGCCGCCAAATTCGACAATGCGGCGGAGGGTGATGAGTGGGGGAGGAAGAAGTTGCTCAAGGATTATGCGGTCGTCCTGCGGATCAAAAATGCCGAGACCTTCGGCACGTGGCGAAAGGACAAGCAGGATCAGCGCGGAAATTATCAAACCCACACGCGCATTCCTCCTGAGAGCATCGAATTCCTGACTTTCAGCGGATGGGTCCCGATTCAATCCATTGATCTGGCCATACTCGAAGACGCAATGCGCGTCCCGCCCCCGGAAAACTGGGGTGGCAACAATCCGTACGATCCTCTTTAACGGGCCCGATCAGGGCAGTGTGTAGAGGTCGAGGTCTAGCTGGAGATCGGCTTGGCTTTTTACCCCTACTTGTCTCGCGCCGGCCTGGTCAATGGCAGCCGTATCCGGCTCTGCGTATTCGAACGTGGCGAGCACGCGTACACGCCCTGCGCCAAGCCATCGAAGCATACATGCCACGCAGATCCCTGCGGGCCGGAAAAACCGGAAACGCAGAACCCGGGCGAGGGCTGGAGCCGCAGCTCCCAGCGGCCGGGCAGCGGGGGCGTGAACTCGAATTGCGCCTCGCGAACGGGCAGCAGGGTCGAAACCCTGCACCGTCTGGCGACCTATGCTTTCGTCCACGACGGCGCCATATTCGGCCGGCTGTGGAAGCCCGTTTTCGAAGCATGCATCCAGTACACGCCGGCGCCGAGCGAACTGAAGGCGAAAGCGCCGTAGCTATCGCAGCATCGCCGGGTTTCTGGGCTATGGCGCTCGGGGCGGCACAAACGTGGAAGCTATAATCGGCTAATGGCAACCGTCGGCTCTAGCGCGCCCAGTTTTCGCACATCCGGTTTGATCCAGCTTACGCGTCCGCAGTTGTACTGGACGATGGCCGGGCTGATGCTGTCGGTTCTGCTGTCCGCGCTCGATCAGACCATTGTGGGCACCGCCGAGCCGCGGATCATCGCGAGCCTTTCCGGTTTCGACCGCTATCCGTGGGTGGCGAGCGCTTACCTGCTCACTTCGACGCTGGCAGTGCCGATCTTCGCCAAGCTCTCCGATATGTACGGGCGGAAATGGTTTTTTGTCGGGGGCAGCGCGGGTTTCGTGGCTACCTCGGCGCTATGCGGCGCGGCGGGGACGGTGCGGTTGGTGCCGCTCGATGGCATGAACCAGTTGATCCTGTTCCGCGGTCTGCAAGGCGTCGGGGCGGGCATGATGATGGGCCTCGCGTTCACCATTATCGGCGACATTTTTTCTCCCGCCGAACGCGGCCGTTACCAGGGATTTTTCGCCGCCACCTACGGCATGGCCTCCATTTTCGGACCGACGCTGGGCGGCTGGCTCACCGACCATATCTCCTGGCGGGCATGCTTTTATGTGAATCTGCCGGTGGGGGTTGTGGCTACGGCGGCGATGTATTGGCAGTTCCCTTCCTGGCGGCCGCATAATTTGCGGCGGGTGTTGGACTGGTTCGGCCTGTTCACGCTGATCGCGTTCTTCGCGCCGCTGCTGCTGGCGCTCACCCTGGTAACGGATTTCGGCTGGGGTTCGTTTCGGGTTCAAGCGCTCCTGGCTTTGGCGCTGCTGATGCTCGCCGCCTTTATTTACGCGGAGACCAAGGCGATAGAGCCGCTGCTACCGCTCGATTTATTTCGGAATCCGGTGATCAGCATGTCGTCGGTCGCCGTCTTCATATTGGGCATGGGCATGTTCGGCGTGATTATGTACTTTCCGCTGTTCATGCAGGGCGTGTTGGGAGTCACCGCGACGCGCTCGGGCAATCTGCTCACGCCGCTGATGATGGCGTCGGTGGCCGGCAGCATCATTACCGGGCAGATGAATTTGCGCCTTGCCAGTTATAAACCCTCGGCTGTGGGGGGCTCGATCCTGGTGGCTTTGGGGATGATTCTGTTCGCGCGCATGGATGCTTCGACCACGTCGGCGGCAGTGCTGATGGCGATGCTGGTGGCGGGCTTTGGGATGGGTCTGCTGATGCCGGTTTATACCGTAGCGGTGCAGAATTCGGCGCCGGCGCGGCACATGGGCGCGGCGACGGCTTCCACCACGTTTTTCCGCTCCATCGGCAGCACTTTGGGAGTGGCTATCTTCGGCAGCGTGCTGTTGACCAACTATCACCACGATTTCGCCAGAAGCGCTCCGGCCGCCGTTCCGGAAAGCGCGCTGGGCGCGTTCTCGAATCCGCTATTGCTGGCGCAGATGCGCCCCCAACTGGAAGCTACATTCGCCCGCTATGCGGATGGCACGACCATTCTGCAATCGCTGTTCGCGAATGTGCGCATGGCGCTGCTGCACGGTTTGCAGTTGATCTTTTTAGGCAGCGCGGTGATTATGTGCGTGGCGGTGGTGCTGAATCTTTTGTTGAAGGATGTGAAGCTGCGCCGCAGCCTTGTGCCTGAGCCGGAAGTGCCGGTGGGGTGAGGGGGATCAATTGTAAGGAAAGCGGCCCGTGAGATAGATTTCAACACGATCGGTCGTCCATGTCGCGATGCCGCAGCCCGAAAAATCCGGGCCTCATTTCGCGGGCGCTCATAACGCACCTGGACACATTATGTTTGTCGCCCTGCGTTGCGCTCGATGGCGTACCGCAATAGCGCGGCTGCGCGGTAAATTCCGTGCACAAATTTGCCATAGGGCAGAGTGACAAACAGGGCCAGCACGATTGCGAGATGAACGATCAGCAACGGCCGCATGACGGGGGATTGTCGCAGGGCCAGGAGCAGAAGACCGGTGAGGCTGGCCGCGAACAGCAGGGCGAGGAAAGTCACATCGAAGCTGTCTTGGCTTGAGTCTGCGAGCGCGGTGTTGCGCCGCCGCTTGAGCCAGTAGAGTCCGGAGGGGCCGGCGAGCAGACCGGCGCCTCCGAGAGTTCCCAAGATAACCGGCGCGCTCCAGTACGGATAGGGCGCGAGGCGCCGCAGCGCAAAGTGATACCAGGCAGCTACGCACGTGGAGGCGAAGCACAAAAGAAATCCGTAGAACGTGAGGTGATGGAACCAGCGGCGCGCCATCGAATGGTGCTCGCCGGGGTAGGTGCAGCCGGCGCCATGGCTGGAGAGATGTTCGAGCGTGAGGATACTTCGCGCGGCGCGCGCCAGCGCCGGCAGGTTCAGTTTCGGCATGCCCGTAAACTGGCCCGCCGCGGAGGCCGTGAGCGCCGCAGTCACCAGTAGTGCCGCCGCGCCGAAGATGGCGGCCATTACTGCGTGCGGGACGATGTCGTAAAAGTTTGCGCCATAGGCAGGGGAAAGCGCCAGCCCCACCACGGCCGAAACAAGGGATGCCGCCAAAGCCAGTTTGCCGCTCTGGCCGAACAATCCCGCCAGGAATCGCGGCTGCGCGCGATGCCGGTACGATTCGAGCCGGATTTGCGCCAGCACTTGGGGCACGTTGACGGCGAATTCGTGCGGCGGCGCGTACTGGCAGGCGTAGTAACATTCGCCGCAGTTATGGCAGAGATTGGAGAGGTAGTAGAGGTCGGATCGGGTGAACTGAGGCCGCGACTCCATTGCCGGAAATACCGGGCAGTAGCCTTCGCAGTAGCGGCACGCATTGCAGATGGTCAGAATCCGGCCGCCTTCCTCAACGCACTCCACGGGCGGCCTCCCGTCCGGCGATGCGCCCGAACACGGTTCCAATCGCCATTCCGAATCCGGCGAGATAACCCTTGCCCAGGACATTGCCTGCCATGATCTCGCCGGCCGCGAAGACGTTCCGGATGCCCTTTACCGCGGCCCGCTCGTTCACTTTTACGCCGAGATAAGTGAAGGTAATGCCGGGGCGCAGCGGATAACCGAAAAACGGTGGTGTATCAATGGGCAGCGCCCAGTGCGATTTCGGTGGAGTGAGGCCGGTGGTGTGGCAATCGTCGAGCGATTGCGGATCGAATTTGCCCGGAAGCACCGAGCGGTTATAGTTGGCGATGGTGCAGGCGAGTTTGTCCGGCGGGAGGCCAAGCGCGGCGGCCAGGCCTGCGATGCTCTCACTCTTAAAAGGCGGGAACACCGAAGGCATGAATTTGCCCATCGTTTTGGAGTCGATGATCGAGAACGCAATTTGCCCCGGCTGCTGCGCGACGAGGCGCCCCCAGATGGCGTAGCGCTTGGGCCAGAGATCCTCGCCTTCATCATAGAAGCGTTCGGCGTGCTGGTTCACCGCGATGCCTAGGGGCACGCAGTCGAGGCGAGTGACAATGCCCCCATCGAACTTGGGGGCGCGCCCGTCGATGGCGACCGCGTGACACTGAGTGGGGTCTCCCACGGGTTCGGCGCCGCGATCGAGCAACAGTCTGAGTACCGTACCACGGTTATACGGCGTGCCGCGCACCAGAAAGTTTTGCGCGGCCGGCCCCCAGGCTTGCTGCAGCCATTCCAGGTTTGCTTCGAAGCCGCCGGCCGCCGCCACCAGCGCGCGCGTACGAAACACGGCCGGAACCCCGTTGACCATTGCAATCCCGCTTTCGAAAACGCCATCGCGGATGTGCAGTTCGGTCACTTCGGCGTTATAGACCACGCGCACCCGGCGTTTCGCGGCGGCGTGGTAATAAGAGTTCAGCAACGCTTTGCCGCCGCCGAGGAAGAACGCGTTTGTGCGCGCCAGTGAGAGCGTGCCGCCCAGCGCCGGCTGGAACCGCACACCGTGTTGCACCATCCAGTCTGCCGAGGGAGAGGTTTCGCGAATTACCATGCGCGCGAGGTTCTGGTCGGTATGGCCGCCGGTGACTCGCAGCAGATCCTGGAAGTATTCTTCTTCGGGATAACTGCCGGTGAGCGCGCCCATGGGGCGTTCGTGCATGGTGCGCATGTTGCGTGTGTGGCGGCTGTTGCCGCCGCGAAACTCCGCCGGAGCGCTTTCCAGCAGCAGTACGGAAGCGCCGGCTTCGGCAGCACTCAGAGCCGCGCACAGCCCCGCATTGCCGCCGCCGATCACGGCCACATCGGATTCGAAGATATTCTCCGCCACGCGAGTTCCTCTATTGTAGAATCTCGGGGCAGGGGTAAACTCTCATATGGTTCGCTATGGTTGGGTTTCGGGCTGGTTTTTGGGATGTGCCGCGCTGCTCGCGCCGCCGTTGTTGGGGGCGCAACCGCCACGGAAATTGGTGGAAGAGCTGGTGCTGGCCAACCACATTCTGGCCGGCACCGGAGTGCTGGATGCCTACGGGCACGTGAGCGTCCGCGACAGCCGCGATCCCAAGCACTACCTGTTGGCGCGCCACATGGCCGCTGGACTGGTGACGGCCAGTGACATCATCGAATATGACCTGGATAGCAAGGCGGTGAACGCCGGCGAATCCACCGGTTACACGGAGCGGTTCATCCACGGCAATATCTACAAGGCGCGGCCGGATGTCATGGCTGTGGTGCACTTCCATGCGCCCGAAGTGATTCCGTTTGGAGTGACCGGCGTGCCGCTGCGGCCCGTGTATCACATGGCGGCGTTTTTGGGCGAAGGCGTGCCGGTGTTTGAGATTCGCAAGGCCGGCGGCGCGACAGACATGCTCATCCGTAACAACGCGCTCGGGCAGGCGCTGGCGGAAGCGCTGGGCAACAAACCCGCGGTGCTGCTGCGTGGGCATGGTGCGGTGGTAGTGGCGCCCTCGCTACATGTGGTTACGGGGCGCGCGTACTACATGATGATGAACGCCCGCATGCAGGCGCAGGCCATCCAACTCGGCGGCGGAAAGGTGAACTATCTCGAAGACGAAGAGGCCCGCAAGGCCGCGCCGCAGGATGGGTATGAGCGGTCGTGGAATCTGTGGAAAGAGACCGTGGGCGCGAAATGAATCCGCAGGCCTGCGTGGATATGCCCCCGGCGCTGTTCAGGGCGATCGAAACCTCGCCGGTGGGCGCGCTGATGCGTGGTTCCCGTGTGGCGGTCCCCATCGTGGAAACGGTGCATTTGCTGGCCATTGCGCTGGCTGTCGGGACGATCATGGTGATCGATCTCAGCGTTCTGGGGATCGCGCTGCGGCGCGAGACGGCGCCCGGAATTTCCGCGGAACTCGCGCCCTGGACACGGAGCGGTTTCGCGGTGGCGCTGGTGAGCGGTACGCTTCTGTTTTGCTCGGAAGCCGTGAAGATGGGCTGCAAGCCCATCTTCTGGGCGAAACTCGGGCTGCTCGCGGCCGCGTTCGCGTTCTACTTCACCGCCGAAAGCAAGCTGGCCGCTCCAGCCCGGCCGCTCCACGCCCGCATCACTGCCATTGCATCCCTGCTGCTCTGGTTCGGGGTGGCCTTTGGCGGTAAAGCGGTCGGGCTGTTTGGATGAAGCCGCCGCTTCTCGATCTGTTCGAATGGTTCAACAACTCGCCCCTGGGTGCCGGCATTCGGGCCTCCACCTGGTGGTATCCCATTTTGGAGTTGGTCCATTCGCTGGGAATTATCGTGCTGCTGGGAAGTATCTGGATGGTGGATTTGCGGCTGCTCGGCCTCATCCTGCGGAGCCGCCGCGTTTCGGACGTGGCCGGGCGGCTGCTGCCCTGGACATGGGCCGGATTTGCGATTCAGAGCGCCAGCGGTATCCTGCTCTCGCTTTCGGAGGCGAAGCGGCTCTATTACATTCCATACTTCTGGATGAAACTGGCTCTGCTTGTGCTTGCCGGACTGAACGCTCTTTTGTTTCATTTCGGCGTCTACCGCGATGTGGCCAAGTGGGACGGCACGCGAGTGACGCCGCCGCTGGCGCGCATGGCAGGGGCGGTATCTATCGGAGTTTGGATCCTGGTAATCGGCGCCGGCCGGGCCATTGGATACGCACTTTAGTAAGGAAAAATGCGGCTCCGCAAAGGAGCAAAACCGGAGCCGCTCTAGCTCATCATTGGTTGGAAGAACGACCGCGGGGTGATGCCCGGCGCTGCCGTCTTTCTTTCCTCCATCTTGCGGCACTTCCTGCGTAACGAAAAGACCCAAACGTACCGGGGCGCGTACTAAGTAGTTTGCGGGCATAATTGTGTAGTTTTGCAGGCATAATTGTGTAGTTTTGCAGGCATAATTGTTAAGAGTCATATATGAACTATCGATTATTAGGGCGGACAACCCCACCTGGCTACTAAGGTCCATGGGCCGATGAGCAACGAGCCGAACGAGCGGGGCAACTCGCGGCGGTGGATCATGCGCGAAGTTGAAGCCTCGCTGCGCCGTTTGCGGACTGGGGTTGTCCCCTGGGCTGAGACAAACGGTTAAGACACTGTTGGCCGTTCGCTGAAATTTCATTGTGCCCGATCCCGGAACGGTTTTAGGATGGGCTTGCCGGCAAAGCGGAGGC
>DATGKM010000159.1:0-9396 GCA_035294665.1 Bryobacteraceae bacterium
GTTCGCGCTCTGACCAGTGCGATCCACGATTACCTCAAGGACTACAACGAGAACCCCAGACCATTTCGATGGATCGCGAGCGCCAGCCAAATCATCCGCAAGGTCAATAAATATAAAGCTATTTCAGAGACGGCAGACTAGTGTATCCGAGGGACTTCAGGAGGAGCGGGTTACGAATCGAGCCGTGCCGGCCGGCGGCCTGCGCAAGCCGAGCGTCAGAGGGAACCGCGGATTCTCTTCGAGGCCGGGAATGGCAACCGGGCCGTTAGTGGAACCGAAGGGCTGGAGGCGCGCGCCGCGCCGGCATTCGGCTTCATTTGCGTTCAGAACGTAGTGGAGTTGTGACCGCCGGGATGCGTCTCCACTGGTGAGCCGGGCGGGACTCGAACCCGCGACCCTATGCTTAAAAGGCATATGCTCTACCGACTGAGCTACCGGCCCGGCAAACCGCGCTGCCGACAACTCTCCCAAGTGTAGCAGGCACTCGCAAAATTCCGGCCTTCTGCGCCCACGGCACGCCTAGCCCTCGGGAGCCAGAGACCCGCCCCTCCCCGGTTTGATAGCATGAATAGGTTTTCGAGCGCTCGCCAGTCTACCTTAAGGTCCGCTGCTTCTGCGCTGTGAGGTCAAACCAGGCATGTCGATTCTAAGCATCTGCCAGTGGCTCCAGAACGAATCCATCGGGACTTCGATCCGCGAGTCCGTTTGGACCTTCCCTTTAATAGAAACCGTGCACTTGCTCGCCCTGGCTTTTTCCGTGGGCATCATCGTCCTGGTCGACCTGCGGCTCATCGGCGTGACCATGAAAGACCAGCCGGTTTCGGAAGTTTTCGAGCGTTTGCAGCCCATGGCGCTCAAAGGGTTCGCCATCAATGTCGTGTCCGGCCTCATCCTCTTTTGGTCCGAGCCGATGAAGTGCTACAACAGTTCCTTTTTCCGCGCCAAATTGGTGATGCTGTTCATCCTGGGGGTCAACGCGTTCCTGTTTTCGGCCACCACATACAAAAGTGTCGCCTCCTGGGATAAGGCCGTGCGGACTCCTGCCCCCGCGCGCATTGCCGGTTGGGTTTCGCTCGTGCTTTGGGCTGGGGTAATTATTGCCGGCCGTGCCATTGCTTACTACGCGACCGTGAACTAGCGTTCGGAAGGTGCCTGATGATTCACATGTTTTTGCCGTTATTCCGCTGGGTGGATACTTCGTGGCTGAGCCTGGAGATCCGCGCCTCCACATGGCAGTTCGCGGTTTTTGAGATGGTGCACCTTATCGGCCTCACCATGCTGCTCGGCTCGCTGATGGTGCTCGACCTTCGCTTGTGGGGCATGGGCATTCGCCGCCAGCCGGTGGCGGATCTTGCCCGCGACCTACGCGGCTGGCTGCTCAGCGGCATGGCCATCGTCCTCGGTTCCGGTGTTCTGTTGTTTTTCGGCGAGCCCATGAAGCTCTACGGTAGCCAGTCGTTCCATGTCAAGATGCTGCTGCTGGTTCTCGCTCTGGTCTTCCAGTTCACCCTTTTTAGCCGCGTCATCAATGGCCGGAAAAATTCCGCCGCGCTGCCCAGGATCGCCGGCGTCCTCTCGCTGGTCCTGTGGTTCGGTGTGGGTCTGGCCGGCCGCGGAATCGGATTTCTATGAGGACAGCGGGGTGGCGCGAGCTTCATCCTGACCGGGTCTTTTTCACTTGCCCGCCTCGGGGAATCACCCGCTCACGTCATGCTATTGTTGAATGTTCACAGTGCCGTTACCCTTGCATTTCCGGCTGGAACGCTATGAAGGCCCCCTCGATCTTCTGCTGGACCTGATCCGCAAACAGCAGATCGAGATCACCGATATTCCCATAGCCAAAATCACCGCCCAGTATTTGGAATATATGGAGCAGGCGCGCGAGATGGATGTGGATCTCTCCGCCGACTTCGTCTACATGGCGGCCACTCTCATCCATATCAAGTCGCGCATGCTCCTGCCCCGCGACCCGGCCCTCGAAAAACAAGCCGAAGCCCCCGAAGACCCCCGCCAGGAACTGGTCGAGCGCCTGCTCGAACACGAGCGCTTCAAAAACGCCGCCGAAATGCTGCAGCAGAAGCGCCTCATCGAAGAAAACGTCTGGTCCAATCCGCAGATCAGGAAATTCCTTCCCGAAGATACCGATCCCGGCCTTTCGGTAACGTTATTCGACCTCGTAAAAGCCTTTGGCGATGTGCTCGAACGGATCAAAAACCGCCCCGTCTACGAAGTGGCCGGGCCCGATGTCACCGTCTCCGACATGATCCGTTACATTAAGGAGCGGTTCCTCGAAATCGGCCCCGCGGATCCCCTGTTTATCCTCCGCGTTCTCGAAGAGCAACGTTCCCGGCGTGCCATGATCGCGCTTTTTCTCGCGGTTCTCGAACTGGTTCGCATGCAGGCCGTCACGGTCGCGCAGAAAGATCTGTTCGGCGAAATTGCCCTGCAGCGGCACACCCATTTCGACGCGGTCTTTGCCTCCGCCGAGCCCATAGCCCAAATCGAACAGGATTACGCCTAATTCATGGATGAGGATCAAAATCGGCACGAGCCGGCCGTAGCTATCGATGAGTTGATTGAAACCCCGGAGGCCGCAAACGGCGAAGCGCCGGCGGTCTCGCCGGACGATGCCCGCTTGCAGGCTGTGCTGGAGGCCATCGTCTACGTCACGGAGGAGCCGCTCACCGTGGCCCAATTAGCCGCCGCGCTCTCCGCGCCTCCGCCGCGAATTCAGGAAATTCTGCGCCGCCTGGTCGCCGAATTCGAAAAACCGGAGCATGGGATTGCCATTCGCGAAGTGGCCGGCGGCTTCAAGATGGCCACCAAGCCAGAGCATCATGATGCCGTCCGCGAGTTTGTCAAAAGCCTCAAGCCGCCGCTGAAGCTCTCGCTCGCGGCTCTCGAAACCCTCGCCCTGATCGCTTACAAACAGCCGGTCACGTCTCCCGAAATTATGGAAATTCGCGGCGTGCAGGGCGGGGGAGTGCTGAAGACTCTGCTCGACCGCAAACTCATCGCCGTGGCCGGGCGTAAGAACGTGATTGGCAAGCCGGTCCTTTATAAAACCACTAAGGAGTTCCTGCTTCAGTTCGGGCTCAAAGACCTCAGCGAGCTCCCGACCCTTAAGGAATTTGAAGAGATCCGCCGGCTGGCCTTTTCCGATGAGCCGGCGCCCGCGGCCGAAGCACCTCCGGACGGAGCGGCTCCAGCCGAAGCGCCTGCCGGCGAGCCAGAGCTGGCGGCTGGACCCTCTGCCTCGGAGCCGGTAGACCCGGTAAGTGCCGAAGACCCGGCCACTGGCGACCCGGAGAATTGATGGCCGATCGCCTCCAGAAGATCCTCTCCCAGGCCGGCATCGCTTCCCGCCGCCATGCCGAGCGGATGATCCTCGAAGGCCGCGTCACCGTGAACGGCGCCGTGGTCACCGAATTAGGCTCGAAAGCGGACCTGGCGCGAGACAAAATCAAAGTCGACGGCCACCTCCTCCATTCCCCCAAGCGGCACGTTTATCTTGCGCTCAACAAGCCGGATGCGACGGTAACCACGGTTACCGATCCGCAAAACCGCCCCACGGTGATGCAATTGCTTAGAGGGGTGAAGGAGCGCGTTTATCCCGTGGGCCGTCTGGATTATCACAGCGAAGGCCTGCTGCTGTTCACCAATGATGGCGACCTCGCCAACGCTATCACCTCCGCCGCCACCCACCTTCCGAAAACCTACCTCGTGAAGATCAACGGCCCCCTCACCACTGAGCAGGAAGAGCAATTCCGCCACGGGTTGCCGATTTCCGGACAGCGCACCCTCCCGGCGGGTCTGAAGCTTATCCGCCGCGCCGAAAATCCATGGTACGAGGTCCGCCTCTTCGAGGGCCGTAATCAGCAGATTCGCCTGATGTTCAAACATTTGGGCAGATTGGTCGAAAAGTTAAGAAGGGTGAAGATCGGGCCCATCGACCTGGGTCCCCTGAAACCCGGCGAATTCCGTTATTTGAGTTCTGAGGAAGTCGATAAGCTGAAGCGGGCCGTGGTTGCCGAAAGAAAAGCTGCTGATCGAAAGAATCGCCCGTCCAAGGCGTTACACGTATGAAATCACATTGCGAAATTCTGTATTCCGCCCGTACCATCGCAGTGGTAGGGCTCTCCGGCAAGCGCTACCGCCCCAGTTACGGGGTCGCGGAATATCTCCAGCGTTCCGGGTACCGTATCATCCCGGTCAACCCGGAAGAGACCGAGGTTCTGGGCGAGAAGTGCTATCCCGATCTCGATTCGGTGCCCGTGCCCGTGGATGTCGTCGATATTTTCCGCCGCTCCGAATTCGTCCCCGAAGTTGTGGAAGCCGCTATTCGCAAGGGTGCCAAAGCCGTCTGGATGCAGGAGGGCGTCATCCATGAAGAGGCCGCCGAACGCGCCCGCCAAGCCGGTCTGATGGTGGTTATGGACCGCTGCATCCTCAAAGACCATCGCCGCTACGCCCACGCTTCCTGACCGCTCGAGCATCACCCGAAGACTAAGACCGTTTTTCCCACTCCGTCGGAATAATCCCGTAGCATCTCGAACGCTTCTTGCGCCTGCTCCACCCGTAACACGTGCGTCAACAGGAATCGGAAGCGCGTCGGCCGCTCTCTGAGCAAGCGCATTGCCGCGTGTGACTCGCCATTGGAACGGCGCACGTTATAGATGATGAGTTCCTTGCGCCGCGCCAGGTGCCAGTTGAAGGCCGATTCGAGTGTATGGGGAATCCCCGTCACCACCAGCCTGCCGCCGTTCCGCGTAGTCTCCACGCATTCGTTCATCGGGTTTTGGCGGGCCGCGCAATCGATCGTGACATCCACTCCGCGGCCGCCGGTGTCCCGCGCCAGTTCGCCCGCGGTGGAAACTGCCTGCGGATCGATGGCCGCATCCGCACCCGCCTGGATCGCCATTTCGCGCCGGTGCGCCACCGGTTCGATCGCCCACACTCTTCCCGCGCCCGCCATTTTCAGCATCGCGATCGTCAGCAGTCCGATTGGACCGGCGCCAAACACAGCGGCGGTTTCCATTGGTTGCAAGCTGACGAATTTCAAAGCGTGCAGCACCACCGCCAGCGGTTCAAATAGCGTGCCCTCTTCCAGGCTCACATCCGGCGCGAGCGCCAGCAGATTCTCCGCCGGAAGGTTCACGTACTCCCTCAGAAAGCCCGGCATGCCCGCCGAGCTGTGAAACCGCACCCGTTCGCAGATGTTGTGCCGCCCGCTGATGCAAAATTCGCAGTGATAGCAGTAGAGCGCCGGTTCTAAAGCCGCGCGGTCTCCAGCCCTCCAGCCGGTCACGCCCGCTCCCGCGCGAACCACCACGCCGGTAGCTTCATGTCCCAACACCTGCGGGTAATGGCACTCCGCGCCACCGATTCCGCCGGAGGAAAAGCTCAGCAGATCGGACCCGCAGATTCCTACCGCCCCAATTTTAACCTGCACTTCCCCCGGAGCGGGATCGGGGACTCGATGCGTAGCTAAACGGATTCTGCCTGGCTGCACTAACTCCGCCGCTCTCATTCACGCGCCCTCCGAGCTATCGCCGCCCGAACCTCGCGGCAAACCAAAGTATAGCCCGCGCGCTGTGCCATACTGAACGAGTTAGAGTATTTCCATGCTTTCCCGCCGTACGTTCGCCAAAACCCTGCTCACCGCTCCGTGGATTCTTCGCGCGCAAACCGGCCCCCTAAAAGGGCGCATCAAGATCGACACCGAACGGACCATCGGGGAAATAGATCCTAAAATCTATGGAAACTTCATCGAGCACCTCGGCCGCTGTATCTACGGCGGCGTGTTCGAAGAAAACTCGAAGCTCGCCGATGCCCGCGGTTACCGCCGCGATGTGCTCGATGCGGCCAAAAAACTCCATGTGACGCTGCTGCGCTGGCCCGGCGGCAATTTCTCCTCCAACTATCACTGGCGGGATGGCATCGGCCCGCGCGACCAGCGCCCGCCGCGCCTCGAAATGGCCTGGGGCACGGTGGAAAGCAACCGCTTCGGCACCCATGAGTTCCTCGACTATGCCGAAATGTTGGGCGCCGAGCCGTACATCTGCGCCAATCTGGGAACCGGCACGTGGCTCGAAGCCCAGCAGTGGGTGGAGTATTGCAATTCTTCCGAAGACACCGCCGTCACCCGCCAGCGCCGCCAAAACGGCCGGCGCGATCCGTGGAAAGTCACCTACTGGGGTCTGGGCAATGAGATGGATGGCCCCTGGCAGATGGGCCATCGCACCGCCGAAGACTATGGCAAGTTCGCGCTCGAAGCCGCCAAGCTGATGAAGTGGACCGACCCGAATGTGAAGCTCATCGCCGCCGGCTCTTCCAATTTCGGCCCCGGATCGGATTGGACCGGCTGGAACCGTACCGTGCTCGACTTTCTGAAAGATCACGCGGATTATCTCTCCCTGCACATGTATGTAGGGAACACGCAGAACGACTTTGCCGATTTCACTGCCAGTTCGCTCGAACTGGCATCCCGCCTGAAAACGGCCGAGGGGCTGATCGATGCCGCCCTCTCCGGCACGCGCAACCGCCGCATCTACGTGGCCTGGGATGAGTGGAACGTGTGGTACCGCGCGCGCGGCTCAAACGAGCGCGGCCGCCGCATTCTCGAGGAACACTATAACCTCGAAGACGCGCTGGTCGTCGCCACCTTTCTGAATACATTCGTCAACCACGCGCACCTCGTCAAGATCGCCAACATGGCGCAGTTGGTAAACGTCATCGCGCCCATTTTCACGAATGAAAACGGGCTTTATTTGCAGACCATCTACTACCCGCTCGCGCTTTTCGCCAACCACACCCGCGGCAAAGCGCTCGAACTGTTCGTCGATGTTCCCAAGTATAAAAGCCGCCGGTTCGATGATATTCCCTATCTCGATACCTCGGCCAGCCTCGACAACGGCTCACTAGTCGTGAACGTAGTCAACCGGCACAAAGACCAGCCCATCGAGACCGAACTCGAGCTGGAAGATAAGCAATTCGCCGGTCCGGCCAATGTCACCGAAGTCAATGGGCCCGATATCAAAGCGGAGAATAACTTCGATGCCTCGCCCGTAAAACCGGTCGAACGCTCCGTGCCGGCCCAGGGCAAGACACTCCGCTACAGCCTCCCGCCGCATTCTTACACCATGCTGCGCGCGCAGGTATCCTGACTCCGGGTTTGGTTGGACCTGCATGGTGTCTTCAAGGTCGTGTTGCGAGGCGCTGGAGCGCGGCGGCAATCGGCCGGCATAATCGGTGCGCCTCGCCTGCCAGGAGCATGAAGCCGTAGTGCTCATAAAAGTGTTGCACCGCGTCGTCCTTGGCATCCACCAGCATGGCGCGGCGCACGAGGAACACCGCTGACCCGTGTTAGGCCGTCTTTGATCGCGAGGGTTTACTGAGGCGAATCAGGTGAGCGGCCGCAGGGCGTTCTGGCATTGTTCGTGAAGCGAGAGGGCTCTGCTGGCGAGCCCTTCGAGGAATAGCCGACCGGGACTCATTGCGGACGATCAGAAGGCCTTGATAGCGCCGGCCCACGGCAAGCCGCCCAAGCAACACTGCCGGAACGACAGGATAGCGTGGCAGCTTCCTGGCAATCTCTGGGCTTCCAGGCGCGTGGATCGGCTCTTTCGTTGCGGCATTGATAGCACCGGGTTCTCGCGGGCTTTCGACGTACAATTCACGCGGGACGGTAGCCCCTCACCTCTGCCCGTAATACGCCTTCGGCCCGTGCTTGCGAAAATAATGCTTATTCCGCAATGCCACCGGGAGCGGCCCGGCCAGGGGATTGATGGTCAGCGTCTGCCAGGCCATCGCCGCCAGTTCTTCCACAATTACCGCCGTGTGCACCGCCTCTGTCACCGACCCGCCCCAGCAGAACGGTGCGTGCCCGTGCACCAGCGCGGCGGGCCAACCCAATGGATCCCGTCCTTCGAGCAATCGGATAATCGCCGCGCCGGTGTTGGCCTCGTAATCGGAACGGATCTCCTCGGGCGTCAGCGGCGCCGTCACCGGCACCGCGCCGCAGAAGTAGTCTGCGTGCGTGGTGCCGAAGCACGGGATCTCGCGCCCGGCTTGTGCCCAGGCAGTCGCGTGGCGCGAGTGCGTGTGCACCACGCCGCCGATCGTTGGAAACGCGCGGTATAGCGCGGCGTGCGTGTCCAGATCCGACGAGGGACGCAGCGATCCCTCTACCACTCGCCCCTCCAGATCGGTAATGACCATCGCTGCCGGCCGCAGTTCCTCATACGCAACACCGCTGGGTTTGATCACCAGCAGTCCTTCCGCGCGCGAAACGGCGCTGGCATTGCCGAACGTGTACATCACCAGCCCGCGCCGCGCCAGTTCCAGGTGGGCTTCGTATACCTCAGTCCGCAGCGCTTGTAACATTTGTTGCTTCCCTCGATCCTCCCGCCGCTCCTTCCGCCGAACGCGCCGCGATCCGCCGCAATTCGGGCAGTACGTCGCCTATGGCCGCCCGTTCGGATTGCGGCCGGCCCAGCCCGAAATACAGCCCGCGAAACAACGGATAAAGCTGCGCATAAACAGCCGCGGCCCGCGGCTCCGGTTGCACCACGATGTGCCCCGGGCAGAGCGCGTCCTGTGCTTCTTCAATTGTGCGAAACGCTCCCGCGGCCAGAAACGCGAAAATGGCCGATCCCAGGCTGGTCACATCGCCTTTCGGAACCAGGATCGGCTTGTTCATCGCGTTGGCGTAAACCTGGTTCAGCACGGGATTGCGCTGGGGAACGCCGCCGCCATTGATAATCCGCCGGACCGGCACGCCATGCTCCTCCATGCGCTCCAGGATGATGCGGGTGTGAAACGCTGTGCCTTCAATCGCGGCGAAGAGTTCATCCTGCGCCGTATGTGTCAGCCGCCAGCCCAAGGTTACGCCGCCCAGTTCCGCATTCACCAGCACCGTGCGGTCGCCGTTGTCCCAAGTCAGGCGCAGCAGTCCAGTTTGGCCGGCCTGATATCGTTCCAGGCCGCGAGACAGTTCGCCCACCGTCTGGCCCGCGCGCCGCGCGATGGCTTCGAAAATATCGCCTGTTGCGGACAGGCCGGCTTCGATTCCAACGCGCGCCGGATCGATCGAGCCGGCCACCACCCCGCACACACCAGGAATCAGTTCCGGTCTTTCGGCAATCGCCATGATGCACGTCGAAGTGCCCACCACATTCACCACATCGCCCAGCCGCACGCCGGCGCCAATTGCATCCCAGTGCGCATCGAACGCGCCCACCGGCAGGGGAATACCGGCGCGCAACCCCAGCTTCTCGGCCCACGCGGGCGAGAGGCGTCCGGCGATCTGATCGGAGACTGCGTAGCGCCCGCCCAGTTTCGCGCGTACGCCTGCCAGCAAAGGATCCACGCCCGCCAGAAACTCTTCCGGCGGCA
>DATGKM010000160.1:0-22404 GCA_035294665.1 Bryobacteraceae bacterium
ATGGTATTCTGCGCCTCAAGAAAACGCTGAAGTCTTTCGAGCGCGAGCCGATGCTGATTGAGAGTCCGCGCATCGAGGTCCTGCTCGCGCGTCGCGAGATATTTCTCGATGCATTCCGAGAGTGGCGGCCCAGTCACGGAGTCCGTTTGGACTTGCGCCATAAGCGACGCCCTCAACGCCTCCGCTCGCTTCAAGTCGGAGAACTGCGTGCTCTGCCGAGGGACAATATCGCCGGTCGGCGTGCGACCATGAATCCAGATTGGGCAATCGCAATCCATCCAAAAACGGCGCTTGCTGCGGGGGACGCGGCTCTTGTGGATGGAGCAACTCTGGAGGTGCCGCTTGTACAGAACGAGGCTTTTTATGGCCTGAGACACCTCTTCAGTGTACGAGTACTCGTACACGGAGTCAAATCAGCATTGCAAGCTATTGATTCTTAAAGGTGTGGCTCCCCGGCATGGATTCGAACCACGATTCACGGCTCCAAAGGCCGCTGTCCTACCATTAGACGACCGGGGAAGAGAGAGGCGAACTGCCTCTAGTGTAGCGTCTGGCACAAGATGCCGCAATGCTTTCGTCCGGCGGCTGCCGGTTAGAACTGTTGCGGCGAGCGGGCCAGCCACTGGTACATCTCGAAGAAGCAGAAAGCGGTCACGGCGATGCACCCATAAGATGCGATCCGCCACGCCTGTTCCGCGGCGGAACCTTCCCAGCGCGGCAGGCCGGCGAAATACGCGACGGCGAAGCCGGCGGCGAGGCCGCCCAAGTGGGCCGCATTATCAATGCCCGGCAGCAGGATGCCGATGATGAGAATATAGATCACCCAGCGGATGTAGGTGGAGCGAATGGCCGCCGTCATGGCGCTGCGATGATGCACGCTGAGCGCGATCATGGCGCCGATCAATCCCATGATGGCCGCCGAGGCGCCCAGCGAAGGGGCCGCGCTCCAGAGGTAACTCGCATAAAAACCGGCAATTCCGGAGAGGAAATAAATTACCAGCACGCGGCTCGCGCCATAGACCTGCTCCGCCTGGCCGCCCACATCGAACAGCACCCACATGTTCATTCCGATGTGGAGTAGGCCGCCGTGCAGGTAATTCGCCGTTACCAGCCGCCACCACTGGCCTTCGCGAATCTGGAAGCGGGCCTTTGCACCGGCCTCGACCAAGGAAGGATTCAGGTAGCTGGCGATATAGATTGCGATATTGATCGTCACCAGAACCGCCGTGACGAACTGCGCATGCGGAATGAATCCCAAGATGGGCGAGGGACTGCGCCGGTCGATGGCCCGCGCGCCTACCTTTTCGTTGCAGTAGGGGCAAACGCGATCGCTGGTGGTGATGAATGCCCGGCAATGCGGGCACATCCGGCGGGTTTCCATCTGCCTCATTTTACTATTCATTCCGCGCCGGACCCGAAAACCGGCATTCTGCTACAATCGGAAGTCCCGTGACGCAGCAGACCGAGCGCCCCTCTGAGCAGCAAGCCCGCGACGAGATCATCCGCATCGGCCGGTTGCTGTTTGAAAAAGGATGGGTGGCGTCCAATGACGGCAACATCAGTATGCGTCTGGATGGGGACCGCATTCTGGCCACGCCCACGGGCATGTCGAAGGGCATGATGCAGGCCGGCGATCTGATCGTTCTGGACCGGCGCGGCAACAAGCTTTCGGGCACGCGCGAGCGGACCACCGAGATCAACATGCATCTGACGATTTACGATCTGCGGCCCGAGATCCAGGCGGTGGTGCATGCTCATCCGCCGGTGTCCACCGGGTTTGCCACCGCGGGCAAACCGCTGAATCTGGCCTTGCTGCCCGAAGTGATTATCAGTTTCGGCTGCGTGCCGATTGCGGAGTATGGCCTTCCGGGCACGGCTGAACTGACTGCTCCGATGCGGCCTCTCATTCCCCGGCACAATGCGCTGCTGATGGCGAATCATGGCGTGGTGGCGTACGGAGAAGACTTACTTCAGGCGTATTTCCGCATGGAGACGGTGGAACATAGCGCGCGCATTCAGTTTGTGGCCGAAATGCTGGGCGGCCCGAACGTGCTGCCGCGCAAGGAAGTAGAGAAGCTGCTCGATTCGCGCACGCGCTACGGCGTAAAGGCGGCGTCGAGCGGGCAGCCGGAATGCCCGATCGCGGCCGAGGATTTGGGTTCGCAAACCGAAGAGCGGTTCTGGGTAACACGCAGCGAGCTGATCGGCCTGGTAGATGAAGCGTTGCGGTCCGCCGCGCGGCCCGCCGCCGACAGCCGGGGGCCGGCATAGCAGCGGGAACTGGGGAGAACGGAAATGGGTGAAGCATTAGGAATGATTGAGACTCGTGGCCTGGTGGCGATGATCGAAGCCGCCGATGCCATGGTCAAAGCCGCCAAAGTGACTTTGGTGGGATGGGAGAAGATCGGTTCCGGTTACGTGACCGCGCTGGTGCGCGGCGATGTGGCCGCCGTGCGCGCGGCTACCGATGCCGGAGCGGCTGCCGCCCGGCGGGTGGGCGAACTCATTGCCGTGCACGTCATCCCGCGGCCGCACCAGAGCCTGGAAGACGTTTTGCCGATCGGCAGATCGGCTCCGCCGGCCAGCCAGGCCGCCTCCGCGAAGTAGTCACTGGCATGATTCTGGCGCGCGTCGTGGGGACCGTGGTCGCTACCCGCAAAGATTCCCGCCTCGAAGGCAAGAAGCTGCTCATCCTCAAGCCGGTTTCGCCCGAGGGCAAAGACGAAGCCGGCTACGTAGTGGCCGTCGACACCGTGAGCGCCGGTTACCGGGAGCGGGTGCTGGCGGTTTCCGGCAGTTCCGCGCGTATGGCCGAAGGCTGCAAAGACACGCCGGTCGATACCGCGATCGTCGGCATCGTGGACGACGTGCGTTTGGATTAGAAAGTTGGATTAGCCGTGTTCCTGGGGCGCGTCATCGGCTGCGTGTGGTCCACCGCCAAGAATCCGCAACTGGAAGGGCTGCGTTTCCTGGTGGTGCAGCCGCTCACTCCCGAACTGAACCCAACCGGCAAGCGCCTGATCTGCGCCGATTCCTCCGGCGCCGGGGCGGGCGAGTTGATCTATTGGGTGCGCGGCCGCGAAGCTTGTTTCCCGTTCCTGCCCAAAGAGGTTTCTTCCGATGCCACCGTGGTGGGAATTGTGGATGAGGTACATGTGAAGCGCCCGGCGGCAGTTTCCGATCCGGCGCCTCCGCGCGAGGCGAAAACCAGCCGAAAAGGCCGCGCATGTTGATCGCTCGCGTGATTGGCGAACTGGTGGCCACCCACAAGCACGCCAGTCATGAGGGCCGCAAACTGCTGCTGGTGCAGCCGCTAAACCTGGATGGATCCGACCGCGGCGACGCGGTTATCGCCCTGGACGCGGTGGATGCCGGCGTGGGCGATCGGGTGCTGCTCACTACCGATGGCTATGCGGCCTCTTCGGCGGCCGGCCGCCCGCAATCACCGATCGATATGGCCGTGATTGGGTTTATCGACCAGATCGATATTCTTCCCGGAGTATCCTGATCCTTGCCGCCGCGAGATCAGTCTCAAGGCGAGCGCTAGACCGAAGCAGGCCTTCAGAATTTCCCCCGCCCGATTGCCCCAAACGGCCCACCCGGCGGTGGAACCCCGCGCCGCAGCGCCGTCCGGCAGATTCAGTTGGGGCACAAAGACGAATAACTGAACCATAACTGTCACTAGCATGAGTAATACCAGGAATAACGTGAGCTTACCTTCCTGGCTGCCGAACAGTACAAATAACAAAAAGGCGCTACCCAGTACTGCTTGCATTTCGCCCCAGGTTTCGGAAAGCCTCCGGTTCTGCGCGGAAGCCTGGCGGCGCAGAAGCCATTCCGCGGCCGGTTTTCCGAGAGTCTGAGCGGCGGCCTCCGCGGCAGGATCGTTTTCCGCGGAGATATTCGCCGCCAGACGGTTTTGGCCGGCAATCCAGTCCACCGCGGCCATGCCCCCCAGCCATAGCCCGAGCACCAGACAAATCATACGCCGCGCGTGCACCGGACGATTGTAACCTCATTCCCGCCGGGCCTGGCGATGGCCGGTTGGCAACACTACAGTTGCGCCGTGAATTGGCGCAAATAGAAAATTCACCGGAGCTAACCTGAAGATGGAGGGTATATGAGGTACTTACCGATCATGTGCTCTCTGTTATTGGCGGGAGGTGCCGCTTTCGCGCAATCCTCTTACCCTAACAGTGAGCAACAAAGTAATACTCCGCAACAACAAAATACTACCGCGCAACCCGATAACACGGCCGCGGAAGGCACTAACAATTGGCGGAACGAGACTTTATCTAATAACGGATGCCCCAGCACTAATGACTCCTACTCCTCAAACGATAATGCAGCGAATAATGGAAATACAGCGAGTAATTCCGGAAACAGTAATCGGGAACTGATGGAATCTCGCCTGGCTACCCGCGTTCTGCGAGATACCAATCAGGCCCGGGCGGATATTTCACAAGGAAATAGTTCGATGGCCAGCGAGTGCATTCAGAGCGCGCTACACGACATCCGGCGGATCGACCGGATGACCGGCAGCAACCGCCGGCAGGCAAATGTGATCCCGATTTACGTGGAGTTCGGCCAGATCACGGTGTGGCGCCCAATTACCCGCGAAAGGCGGCAGACGGCGTTCAACCGGGACAACGAAACCGCCGCTGAGCAGCAGGAGCATGCCACTAATGCCGGGGAGGCGCCGAATCAAGAACAGGCGAACCGCGAGGCCAACGAGCCACCCAATAACGAGCCACAGGCCGAGGAGAACGGCGAGGAGAACGAACCGCTCAATCCGGAAAATGCACAGCCGCGGTATGGCCGGCAGCTCGTAGCTCAAGATGTGACCCAGGATTTTACCAGTGTTTCGCTCGACGTGAACGCCGCCCGAAGAGACCTGGAAGCCGCGAACATGGCTTTGCAGGAGGGCAATACCGACGCGGCAGATAGTAACCTGAAAGCCGTGCAGGACCGCGTCGATATGGTGTACGTGGCCGAGGACCGGCCGTTGGTGCAGGCCCGCCAGAATTTGATCCTGGCGCGCGACATGGCTTCCCAGGGCCGGTATGCGGATATGCGGGCGCCTCTCCGCGAGGCCGCTTCCGCGCTCCAGACCTATCAGTCCGAGGGCACGCCGCACGCCGATGAAGCCGCTCAATTGAGCCAGCAGATTACTTCGTATCTGGCTCAGCCCAGCCCGTCTGCCGCAAACGCCTCGGCAGTCCAACAAGTCGATAACTGGTGGAATAAAACCCAGGGCTGGTCTTCCTCTCCATCTGTGTCCCAGTCTCCATCCGACTAGCCGCCGAAACAGGAGTCCCCGGGCGCCGAACGTTTCCGCCACACAATACGCGCCCGGCGACCCCGCCCGCCCGGGAGCGTCTTCTCATTGAAGGATGAGCGCCGCCGCACGGTTGTTATACTGTGTAATCGAACGAATCGATCGATCCAAGCACGAAGGAGTTTATGCAAGTTTCCGCCACACAATTGCGGCCCGGAATGGTGATTCTCTTCAATAAGGAATTGCATTCCGTCTTCAGCGTCAACCATCGCACGCCCGGCAATCTTCGCGGATTTGTCCAGGCCAAGATGCGCAATCTGCGCAGCGGCTCCATGTTCGAGCACCGGTTCTCGTCGGAAGACCGTGTGGAGAAGGCGAACCTGGAGGAGCAGGAAATGGAGTACTTGTATGACGATGGCGAGTACTACTATTTCATGAACACCGAGACCTACGAGCAGATGCACCTCACCAAGGAACTGCTCGGGGACGCACCGCAATACCTGATTCCGCAGTTGCGCGTTACCATCGAATTTTTTGAAGGCAAACCGATCAGTGTGGAACTGCCCGCCACGGTGGATCTGAAGGTGATCGAAACCGAACCGGGATTGAAGGGCGCCACGGTTTCGAACGTGACCAAGCCGGCGAAGCTCGAAACCGGCTTGGTCGTGCAGGTGCCGCCCTTCATTACCGAAGGCGAAAAGATCCGCGTGAATACGGCTGAGGGGACGTATCTGGAGCGGGCGTAACGCCGCTACTGCGACAGCGTAAAATTCACATCGACTTCGGTTTCGACGGGAACCGGATTTCCGTTCAGCAGTGTCGGCTGATAGACCCATTGCTTGACAGCTTCGACTGCCGCCGGCACGAGTAGCGGATGGCCGCTGACGACGTCGATGTTCTGTACAGTTCCATCGGCGGCGACGGAGACATCCAGCTTCACGACGCCTTGGATGTGTGCCTGTTTGGCTTCTGCCGGATAGGTTGGTCTGGGCTGGAAGATCAGCTTGGCCGCCTGGACATTGCCGCCCACGCGCAGTTCGGTACTTGGCTCAGCCCGCGGCGCGACCTTGATTGCAACCTCGCTGGGGGATTGTTGGTTGGGATCGCGTACAGGAATCAAAAAGGAGACGGTCAGATGCGGATCGAAGTTGGCCACCGCGGATCTGATCCGGTTGATGTCACTGCTCCCTTGCAATTTGTCGCCGGGATGAACCGGTAGTTGGGCCAGCAACTGGGCGCGAGCGGCATCAGAAATTCCTATCACTACGATATGGCTCAGGATGCTTCCGGCCAACCGAATCCCCGGGGACGCGGCTGGCGGGACGACTGCAGGCGCCGTACTGGGTTGAAAGCTGATCGTCACCTGGTGGGACCTGGCTCCGGCATCCGCCTCAAAGTGCCATTGCAACACCGATTGCAGCGCGGCTTTGCGCAGTTCCTGCGGCCCGCTCAAGACCTGGGCATCGGTCACATCGCCGCTCGCATCCACAGCGGCTTGCACCGCCACCGTTCCGGAGATGCCCTGTTTGCGGGCGCTCTCCGGATACAGCACCGGCGCGCGATGCATGAGCGGCGCGCCGCCCGTATCCACCTGTACTCCGGGCGAATCGGTTACTGAGTCGGATGCAGCCGAAAGCGGGAATGTGGCCGCAGCTAACCAGCAGGCGGCCACCAGGATTCCCAGTGCCCCCGCCAGAGAAGAAACCAAGCGCGTTTTGGACATACGGACCTCCTTCAAAATCGAAAGCACTCGCCGCTTCAGGTGACGTTTGCGCAGAAACAGCGGAGCCGGGGCGAGATCGGGCTGGCTGCCGGCTCCGGCGATGGCGAGCAGCGCATCGACGTATTTGTCGCGTGCGCGGGTTTGGGCAACCGCCAACCGGTCCACTTCTTCTTCGCGAGCCAGGGCGATTTCGCCCAGCAGCCACCACATGAAGGGGTGAAACCAGAAGATGGCGCGCACCACTTCCTCGGCCAGCGTGTACAGCCAGTCGCGCCGGCGCACATGCAGAAGTTCGTGGCAGAGAATCGCTTCCCGCGTGACAGCGTCGAATTCGGGGAAGCGCGCGGGCAGCAGCACCACCGGACGCCGCGCGCCGAAGGTGACCGGACTCGCGATGGCTTCCGAGAGCAGAAGCGCGGCCCCGTCACGCTCGCCGAACGGCGTCGACTGGCGGCGATAGCGCCCCAGCCGCCACAACCCTATCGAGAGCCAGAGAAGGCGCAGGCCAATTCCAGCCAACAGCAGCCACAGCGCCGCTTCGCGCAGGGTAGGGAGATGATGCGCAGTCCCGGCGGAGCCGGTGGCCAACACGACATTGGAAACGGAAACGTCCGCCGCCATCGGCCGTTCTCTCCAGGGTCGCGCGAACGGCAGCACGAGCGACGCCAGGAGCGCCATTTGCCAATACAACAGCCGGGCTCCCGGCGCGCGCAGGCGCAGTACAGTTGCGGCCAGCCCCGCCGCGGCCACGACCACGGCAATCTGCAGGCTCCACGCCGCGGCATTATCGAGGTTCATGGCTGCGCCCCTGCTTCTTTCGAAGCCTGGCAATTTCTTCCAGGTCCTTCGGCGAAAGGTGATGCTCTTCCACCAGGTGCACCAGCAACGGCTCGGCGGAGCCGTTGAAGACGCGGTTGATGAAATCGCGCACCATCACGCCGATCACCTGCCGTTTGGGCTGGGCGGCGCGGTATACATAGGCGCGCTCCTCCTGCGATTTCTTCAGGAAGCCTTTCTGCTCCAGGATCTTCATCATGGTCATGACCGTGGTGTAGGCAACTTTACGGCGCTCGAGCAGAGCTTCATAAACGTCGCGGACGGTAGCGCGCTCGCGCTCCCAGACGATTTTCATGATTTCCAGTTCCTGCCCGGTTAGGGTCTTGCTTCGCGGACGCATACTAATTTATTAGTACTAAGTAACGCCGGTGTCAAGCGGAAAATTATCGCGGCGGGATTTTACTTCGCGGCTGCGTGCGCTCGAGCGCCTCTGGCGCGCGGCCCTGGCTGCAGGTAACGGGCATTGCCGTTCCACCGGAATTTTCGCAAGCGCGCTTCGGCCAGCGCGATCATGCAAACCAGCACCGTAAGAGCCGCCAGGGCGGAACCGGCTGGAGCAAGCGAACGCTTCCAGGGCTCGGCGGTGATTCCATAAACCAGCATCACGTGGACCCAATAGACGAGCAACGACGCTTTACCCAGAGTCTGCATCCAGCTCCAACCCGGGCGCGCCAGATATTCGGTCCACAGATACGCGCCTGCCAGCATGGCCAGCATGATCGCCAGGCGAATGAAAATCAGGCCCGGGCTGCTCCTCCAGAAATCGGACGCGGCATAGATGGAGAACGGCAGATTGGAAAAGTACTCCGCTGCCAGAAACGTCCCCATCGCCGTAAGGAACAGCCAGCGCATCAGGCTATCCAGATGGCCGGGGCTATCCGCCTTGTCCGCGCTCTTGACCAACGACCCGGCGGCAATCCCGAATCCCAGATACGCGGCGCACGGAAAGAACGGAAACTGCGCGCGGTCCGGGCCCGGAGCGATGTAATAGTGAAGGACTGCGGGTGTGCGGCTCCAGTCGAATCCGCTCACAACCGGCGCGAGAATGGCGATCAGCACCGCGACCGCGATCGCGCCCCGGACGCGGCGGGCGGAATCCCACATAGCCGCCGCGGAAAATACGGCCATCGCCAGGCCCATGCAGTTGAGAATATCCACTTTCAGGAATGCCGCGAAATTCCAGGCGAACAGAGTGTTCGTGAAGCGGAACAGGTAGGCTATGACAAACAGGTATCCCGCGCGTTTGAGCGCCACCAGCCAGCGGCGGAGGGGCGTGAGCCCGCGCGCCTCCAGCCGGTCCATTAAAAAGCCGGTAGTCATACCGGCCATGAATAGAAACAATGGCGCGGCCATACCGCCCACGAACTGGGTGAAGATATAGACAGCGCTGTGGCGCGCGTCGAGCCGGGTGAGTGAGTTGAACACGTGGCACTGGATCATGATGACTACGGCGAGTCCGCGCATCCAGTCCAGAAAAGGGAAGCGAGTCACGAATGGAGACGAGACACTATCATAACCGCCCTCACGCTCCCGTGCGCGCGCCAAAAAGGCGTTTCCACCCCGGCTGTTTCGCCGCCGGAATACCCAGCAGCTCGCACAATGGTTTGGCCTCCGTGTCCGGGAGCGGCTGCACGCCCCGCAACAACTCGACGGTCTCCACTAAGCGGCAGAAATGATCAATGCAGCGCCAGCAGCCGTGGGCGTGTCTCTCCAGATCTTCCCGGCCTTTCCAGGTGGTGCGCCCATCGAGCATATCGAGAAATGCCTTCGCCGGCAAGCATCCTTGTGTGCCGGAAGCCTCGGCCGCCAGGCTTAACTGCCGGCCGTTATCCGGCAACAGCGCCGCGCTCCAGTGGTTCGTTTCAGCACGCAGGCGCTCGCCTGCTTTATCGCGAATCTTTTCGATAGTAGCGGGCGCGGAACGCAGCATGGCCGCCGTTTCGGCCGGTGAATACCGCATCGTCTCCAGCCAGACCGCCTGCTTTTCAAGCAGCGTAAGGGGCTCGAGGGCCGCGGTGAGCGACTCCAGATCGATTCCCATTTCCGGTTCCGGCACAGGCGCCATCCGATCGAGCGCGCCCAGCACATGCTGGCGCATCGCGGCGACAAACGGCCGCTCCGGAACCGGATCGACCGAAGCAAACAGGCTGGACTGCGGATCGCGGATTGCGGCCACAATGTCAACCTCCGCAACTGTGGACTCCGGCCGGTAATGCCGCACAATTCTGCGGATCACCGGAAGGTAGTTGGAAATGAAGTACGACCAGCCTTCGGGCCGGTTTGCGCGGCAATCCCGAACCATCTCGAAACAGGTATAGACCATACGTCTTCGATCGTAATCGACGCTCAACCGATGCCGTCAAGTGGCAGGTTAACTGCGGACCGTTGCCCGGAGGGTTGGAGATGCTACTCAGATGGGCACTGATATTTTTCGTTCTGGCGGTGATTGCCGCCATCCTGGGATTCGGGTTCGTCGCAGCGACCTTCGCAGCAGCCGCGAAATTGCTGTTCTATGCGTTCATTATCGTGTTTGTGCTGATGTTGATCGGATACCTGGTGCGGCGCGTGTAGGTTCTTACAAGCCGCGATCGCCTGGCGCTATCGCCTTTCGTACCGGCCCATGTACTGTGTCTGGGCGAGCACATGATCTTTGGTGGCTTTCTCGACATCGCGCTTGCTGCTGCCTTCCGCCAAGCTGAGGGTCGGGACATTTAGTGCGTATAGTTTGAAGAAATAACGGTGCGCCCCGTGCCCCTTTGGCGGGCACGGGCCTCCGTAGCCCAGCTTCTGAAAATCGTTCCGGCCGCTCACTCCCAAAGTTCCCGGCTTGAGTCCCTGCGCCAGGTTGTGCACTTTCGGGGGAATGTCCCAGAGCAGCCAGTGCGTCCAAATGCCGCCGGGAGCGTCCGGGTCCTCCAGAAGCAGGGCGAAGCTGCGCGTCTCTCCAGGCTCCCCGCTCCACTCCAAAGACGGGGAAATATCGGCGCCCTGGCAAGTGTGCAGTTCGGGAATCCATCCGCTTTCCACAAATCCGGGCGAGAACAGTTGAAAAGCCATGGCAGTCTTCCAGCGGCTCATGGTAACGCATCGCACGCTTCCGCCGCTGGCGCTTGGTACTCTGGTACTTTCGGATGCAACAACATATCTGTCCCGCTTCTCCTCTGTCCGGCAGCATTGTTTTACCGGGCGACAAATCGATTTCCCACCGTTATGCCATGATCGCCTCGCTGGCCAATGGCCGGACGCGAATCCGTAACTACTCAACCGGCGCGGATTGCCACTCCACTCTCGGCTGCCTGCGCAATTTGGGCGTCGAAATCGACGTCCAGGGAACTGAAGTGACCATTCAGGGGCGCGGGCTCGACGGGCTGCGCGCTCCCGGCCGGCAACTCGACGCCGGCAACTCCGGTTCCACCATCCGCATGCTCTCCGGCATTCTGGCGGGTCAACATTTTGCCAGCCGGATTGGCGGCGATGAATCGCTTTCGCGGCGTCCGATGCAGCGGATCATGCGCCCGCTCGCGGAAATGGGGGCTTCGATCCGCGCGCGCGAAGAAAAATATCCGCCACTGGAGATTGAAGGGGCGCCCCTTCATTCCGTCCACTACGCGTTGCCCGTGCCCAGCGCGCAGGTGAAGACTTGCGTGCTGTTCGCGGGCCTGTTTGCCGAAGGCCAGACCTCGGTGATTGAGCCGGTGCGCACGCGCGATCACACCGAAATCGCGCTGCGGGAGTTTGGCGCCGATCTCACGATCGAGCGGCAGAAGATCGCGATCACCGGGCGGCCCAAGCTGACCGGCCGCGACCTGGCCGTGCCCTCCGACCTTTCCTCGGCCGCGTTCTTCATGGTGGCCGCGCTGCTGGTGCCCGGTTCGCGGCTGGCGATTCACGGCGTCGGCCTGAATCCCACGCGCTCCGCGCTGCTCGATGTGCTCAGCGGCATGGGCGCGCGCATCCGCATCCCCAACCTGGAGAGCGCCAATGGCGAACTAGTAGGCGACATCCTGGTGGAGCATGCGCCGGTGCGGGGCGGCGTGGTGGAAGGCGCGCTCACGGCCGCGCTCATCGACGAGATCCCCGTTCTGGCCGTGCTGGGCGCCGCTTCCGAAGAAGGTCTCACCGTCCGCGACGCCGGCGAACTGCGCATTAAGGAGACCGACCGGATCCGCACGATTGTAGAGAACCTGCGGCGCATGGGAATCGCCGCCGAGGAACTGCCGGACGGCTTCGTGGTCCCCGGCCGCCAAACATTCCGCGCGGCGCATTTTGAATCCTACGGCGATCATCGCATCGCCATGGCGTTCGCCGTAGCTGCCTTGGCGGCGGACGGCGAATCGGTGATCGAGGACGCGGATGCGGCTTCGGTTTCGTTTCCCGAGTTCTGGGAGACGCTGGCGGGAGTGAGTTCCGCCGCGGCCTGATCCAGTTTCTGAGATGATATGGTAGCTGGTATGAAAACTGCCGCCCACGCCGAAGGAACGCGCCTGGGCCAGACGGATGCTGGCGCCGCTCCTGCCTAAAGGACCGCGCGGAGTCCCCTCACCCCGTCCTTAGCTCCATAATCAACGCGTCCAGCGCGATCGTCCTCTGAATATTTCTCCGGATGAGCCGCACAATCTCATCCACCCGCGCCACGGCCTTGCGGATCCACTCGAAGTCCAGCCGGGCCGCGAGCGGTTGCAGGTCGCGGCGGATGTCCTGGTTACGGATCTCGCCACCGCCTTCCCGCAGAATCAGCACATCGCGCAGCAGATCATAGAGAACCTTCAAATAGGATTCGAACTTTTCGCTCTTGCCGCGGCCGATGGCTTCCGAAACCGGCGCCCAGGCGCTGAGTGGAGCCGCTCCAGCGGCGGTCTTTAGCAGCACCAGCATGGCGGAGCGGCGCTTATCGAACGCCTCCAGGTCCAGCGAGACTGCGACCCCGGGGCTCCCGGCGGCCAGCGCCACGCGGCGATCGGGCTGATCGAGTTTGCGCGCTTCGACAAACCCGCGCAACTCCTCCTTAGCCAGCGGCGCGAAGTGGAACGGCACCGAACGCGAGCGGATGGTGGGCAGCAGGTCGTAACCGTTCTCGGCCGTCATCACCAGGACAAGATGGTCCGGCGGCTCTTCGAGGATCTTGAGCAACGAATTGGCGGCTTGCTCATTGGCGCGATCCACGTGGTCGATCAGGAATATCCGGCGCTTTCCATGGTGCGGCAAAAACTGTGCGCGCTCTTTAAGCAGCCGCGTCTGCTGGATCGAGATCTGGCGGAGCGGCCCATCCGGCGGGAAGGTTACGAAATCGGGGTGCGAGGCAAACTGCAGCGGGTCGTCATTGCGCTTCTCGGAAGGCCAGCGTTCCCGCGCGGCAATGGTTTCGCGGTTCTCTTCCAGACTGAGGTCGTCGCGCTCGATCAGCTCTTTGTGGCCCAGCAGCCGCGCCCCCAACCGGCGGGCCAGCGTGGCTTTGCCCACGCCTTCCGGGCCGGAAAACAGCAAGGTCTGCGCCAAGCGGTCCTGCGCCAGCATCTGGTCAAGCGCGTCGAGCACGTGCCGGTTGCCCCAGAAGTTTTCAAACATAGCCTTGGACCGCCTCCCAAACAGCCCGCTCCACCTCTTCTATTGAACCGGCCGCCGGAATCCGGCGAACCCGCTCCGGCTCGCTCGCGGCTAACGCCTGGTACGCCTCATACACCTTGCGGTGAAATTCAGCCGATTGCTCGTCCATGCGCGTTTCCGCGCTGGTTTCGGCGAGATTGCGGGCGTGCGCGCGCGCCAGGCTGGTTTCGGGGCCGATATCCAGAAGCAGCGTCAGATCGGGCCGCAGGCCGTGGCAGGCAATGCGGTCCAGCGCGCGCACCACGTCCGGCCCCAGACCCCGCGCACAGCCTTGATATACCAGCGTGGAATCGGTGAAGCGATCGGCCAGCACGATCTCGCCGCGCGCGAGCGCCGGCAAAATCATTTCCTCCACGTTCTGCGCGCGCGACGCGAAATACAGCAGCAACTCGGCCGTGGGGCGCAATTCCCGGTTGGCCGCATCGAGCAGAATCTGCCGGATCTTGCGCCCTATGGCAGTGCCGCCTGGCTCAACGGTTTTAAGCACGGCCCGGCCCATTCCGTGGAGACGCACCGCGAGCCGCTGCAATTGCGTGCTTTTGCCGGAACCATCCATGCCTTCGAAGGTAATGAAGACGCCGCGCGAGGCCATGCGAATTCCCATTCTAAGCTGCCGCCAGACGGCCTGGACACCGGCGCAACGGCATCTATAATAGAGGCGTGCCGAAGGGTAAAGACCTCGAATGGCGCTTGCAGCGCACCGAGCAGCAGCTACGGCTATTCCAGAAGATCAGCCGGTTCATGGTGCGGGAAATGAGTCTGCAGGAAGTATTGCAGGGAGTGGTGTCGCTGGTTGTCGAATACACACAGGGCGATTCCTGTTTAGTTTACCTGCTCGATGGCGAGGAACTCGTCCTCTGCGCATCCAATACGCCTCATCCTTCGACCATAGGCAAGGTCCGGCTGCGCATGAACGAAGGACTGACCGGCTGGGTTGCGCGGGAGCGCCGCCTGCTGGCGATTTCCCGCGAAGCCTATGCCGATCCCCGCTTCAAGAGCTTCGGGGAACTACCTGAGGATACCTTCGAGGCGTTTCTGTCGGCGCCGATTATTGCGCGCAACCGCGTGGTGGGTGTAATCAACGTGCAGCACCGGTTAATCCATCAGCACACGGGCGGCGAAATGGAAGTGCTGACAACCGTGGGCGAACAGATCGGCTGCGTGCTGGTTTTGGCCCGCATGACGCCTACAGCAGTGGAAACTATCAGTCACGCGGAATTAGTGCTCTCTTCCGGGCCGATCCGCATGAAGTAGGGCGCGCGGGCCGGCGGCAGCGCCTGCCCCAATGTTTGTTCCTTGCAATTCCCTACGCGCCCGCGCCGTATTCCTTCGCGCCGTATTCCTTCAGCTTGTTGTGCAGCGTTTTGAGGCTGATGCCCAGGATTTCCGCGGCCCGGGTTTTATTGTTCCGCGTGTGTTCCAGCGTCCGCAGAATCAGCATTTTTTCGGCGCCTTCCACGGTAGTGCCGATTTGGAACTGGATCGTGTCCTCGGAAGCGGCCGCCGCGGCCGAAAGCGCCGGCGCACCGGAAGGCGCCTCGGCGGGAGCGGCCTGGCCCGTAGCTGTTGCCGGCGCGGGCGCGGCCTGGTTTTGCAACCATCCCGGGAGGTGCTTGATTTCGATGGTGCCTTCCCCCGCCAGGATCACGGCGCGCTCCAGCACGTTTCGCAGCTCGCGGACGTTGCCCGGCCAGTTGTGCCGGTCGAGCGCTTCCAGCACCGCGGGCGAAAGATCTGAGACCCGGCATTCGTGCTTGCGGTTCAAATCGCCGATCAGCGCCTCGGCAATCGGCTGAATATCCTGCTTGCGCTCCCGCAGCGGGGGGAGATGGAGATGGAAAACATTCAGGCGGTAATAGAGGTCCTCTCGCAAATGGCCGCCGCGCACGGCTTCCTCGGGAACCTTGTTGGTAGCCGCGACGACACGCACATCCACCTCGAATTCCGTCTTGCCGCCCAGGCGGCGCACTCGCGAATCCTCCAGAATGCGCAGCAGCTTGGCTTGCGTGGCCAGCGGCATCTCGCCGATTTCATCGAGCAGCAGGGTGCCGTGCTGGGCGACTTCGAAGCAGCCGGCGCGCCGTTCCGAAGCTCCGGTGAACGAACCTTTTTCGTGGCCGAACAGTTCGCTTTCGATCAGCGTATCCGGCAGCGCCGCGCAGTTAATGGCAATGAAAGGTCCCTGCCGGCGCGGGCTCAACGCGTGAATCGTGCGGGCCACCAGTTCCTTGCCCGTGCCGCTTTCCCCCGTGATCAGCACGCACGCCTTGCTCGGCCCGGCCTGCTGCAGCAGCGCAAAAATTTCCTGCATCTGGCGGGAGGTGCCCACCATTTCCCCTAGCGCGCCTTTGTAGCTGAGCTGGCGCTCCAGGTGCCGGTTTTCGGCACGCAGGCCGGCGTGCGATCCGGCACGGCGGAGCAAAACTTCCAGCGTGGGCGGGCTAAGCGGTTTTTCAAGAAACCAATACGCGCCTAACTCATGAACCGTTCTGACGGCGGTCTCGATGCTGCCGAACGCGGTCAGCACAATCGTGGGCGGCATGTCGCCGGAGTCGCGCAGCCGCTGCAGAAACCCGAAGCCATCGAGGCCCGGCATGTTCAGATCGGTAATGATTACGTCGGCGGGAAACGAATTCAGTTTGAGCAACGCTTCGTTGCCCTCGGCGGCGGTTTCCGCCACCATTCCCCAGGCGGAGATCATCGCGGCCAAGCCGCTCCGCTGGCTGGCTTCGTCGTCGACTACAAGCACTTTTAATTGCGAGTTCAAAGAAATCCTCAGTCCTTACCCTATTCTAAGCCGCGGCGAATCTTCGGACGCACACGTGCAGGCAAAAAAGGGGGGGCGCGCCGCTCCGGCGCCGGACGGGAAATGATACGATTAAAATGAAATTCTCTAGGCGCAGGATTCCGGGCTCCGGGCGAGTGTTGGGATCAATACGAGGTTTGAACGTGCTGGCATTGGTTCGGAGGGCAAGGCGGCGCATTCTCCATAACCTTCTGTTCGAGGAGGGGTCCAATGCTGCGAGCGCGGCTCTGGCGGCTTTCATTCTGCTCTTAATTCTGGGCACGCAGGTTCTGAATTGGTATTGGCTCGTACTGTTGCCGGCGGCCGCGGCGGTTTACGCAGTCTGGCGCGTGCGGCAACGGCTGCCCGATCTGTATAAAACCGCGCAGCGGGTGGACGGGCGCATGCGGCTCGCCGATACGCTTTCGACGGCGGTGTATTTTAGCAGTGAGCAGACGCGCGGCCCGGCGGAGTTGCGGCGCAGCCAACTGGCCGAGGCCGAGCGGCTGGCCCGCGGCATCGAAGTGCGGCGGGCGATCCCGTATGCGGTGCCCCGTACCGCCTACGCGACCGGCGCCCTGTTGTTGGTGGCGTCAAGCCTCTTTGCCCTGCGCTACGGTTTGACCGACCGGCTGGATTTGAAAAAGCCGCTGGCCCGCCTGGTGCGCGATGGCCTGGGGCTGCCGGAATGCGTTCAGGCCGCTAATCTAGACGAACGGATTCCTAAGAGTCAGAACGACGACCTCTTAAAGGGTGAACAGGAGCAGCCTGCCGATCCCGTGGATGCGACCCAGCCGAACGATCCGGTGGAAGATCAGCCCGAAACGCCGCCCAAGAGCGCCGCCAAGGCCGATGGCAAAAACAAGAACGGCCAAGCCCAGAGCGATTCCGATCAGGATGGGCAGGCGGACCCATCCGAGCAGCCGGCCGATAGCCAGCAGCAGGATGCCGCCAACCAGAGCGGAGATAAGCAGGCGCAGGATTCGCAGAATGGCGGCTCCAATTCGCAGTCGCGGCAGAATAATCAAAGCCTGCTCGGCAAAGTGAAGGAAGCCATGCAGAACCTGCTTTCCAGCATGAAGCAGGATCCGCGCGATCAGCAGAGCGCTTCGAACCAGAACGGCAAGAGCAGCAAGGGCCAGCAAAACCAGGCGAAGCAGCAGACCAAGGGCGAAAAGAGCAAGTCGCAATCCGGCGATTCGCAGGACCAGCAATCCGCCGATGAAGGCCAGCAGGCGCAGAATTCGCCCGGCCAATCCACCGATCAGCAGGATTCGCCCCTCGCCAACAAGCAGCCGGGCAGCGGCGCCGGCAACCGCGACGGGGCTAAGGACATTCGCCAAGCGCAGCAGCTTGCGGCGATGGGAAAGATCAGCGAGATCATCGGCAAGCGCGCGGCTAACGTGACCGGGGAAGCTACCGTGGACGTGCAGAGCACCAGCCAGCAGTTGCGCACCGGATATCAGGACCGCCAGGCGGATCACTCGCAATCCGGCGCCGAAATCCACCGCGACGAAATTCCCGTGGCGCTCGAAAGCTACGTGGAACAGTACTTCGAGCAAGTGCGCAAGCAGGCCGCGCCCAAAAAGTAGGTGGCTGGCTTCGAAATCCGCCTCCGGCGCGAACTGGCCGCGCTCGAGGAGCACAATCTGCGCCGCGCGCCGCGCCCTCCTTCCGGAATCGATCTCTCCTCCAACGATTATCTTTGCCTGGCGGCCCACCCGTCCGTACGCCGGGCCATGGCCGAAGCGGCAGTGCGCGAAGGCTGCGGCAGCACCGGGTCGCGGCTTCTGCGCGGCGAGCGGGAATGCTTCCGGCGTTTGGAAGCGCGTTTCGCGGCTTTTCAGGGAGCGGAGCGAGCGCTCTATTTTTCGAGCGGATTCCTGGCAAACCTGGCGGTGCTTTCCACATTTCCGCAAGCCGGCGACACGGTCTTTTCCGATGCGCTGAATCATGCCAGCCTCATCGATGGCATGCGGCTATCGCACGCCAGGCGGCAGATCTTCGCCCATTGCGATACGCGCGCGCTCGCGCTTCGACTGCGGGAAGCGGGCACGGCCGGACAGAAATTCGTGGTCACCGAGTCCCTGTTCAGCATGGATGGCGACCGGGCGCCGCTGGCCGAATACGCGGCGCTCTGCCGCGAAACCGGAGCGGTGCTCATCGTGGACGAAGCGCACGCGGTGGGCATTTATGGGCGGCGCGGATCGGGTCTGCTTGAAGAGAGCGGCGCCCCAGCGCTGATTTCCATAAACACGGCCGGTAAAGCACTAGGCGTGAGCGGCGCGTTTGTAGCCGGGCCGGAGTGGGCCATCGAGTATCTGGCGCAAAAAGCCCGGCCATTTATCTTCTCGACGGCCGCCCCGGTCCCGGTGGCTGCGGCGCTCGACACAGCTTTGACATTGATCGAACACGAGCCCTGGCGGCGCAGCCTGCTGCGCCATCGCGCGCGTTATTTGCGACAATTGTTGGGCATGCCCGGCGATTCCGCCATTGTGCCGGTTGTGATTGGGGAGAACCGGGATGCGCTTCGGGTTGCGGAGGAATTGCAACAGGAAGGCTTCGATGTTCGCGCGATCCGCCCGCCCAGCGTCCCCGAAGGAACCGCGCGGTTGCGGGTGGCGGTGAATGTGGGCATTTCCGAACGGACGCTGGAACGTTTTGCGGCTATGCTGGTGCATACGGTGAAAAAACGGGAATGCGTGGCCTTTTCGTAACCGGAACCGATACCGGCGTGGGCAAGACAGTACTTTCGGCGGCTCTGCTCGGACGATACCGTGATTCGGCCCCGCTGCGGTACTGGAAGCCCGTACAGACCGGAATCGAGCAGGACGACGATACCGCGGAGGTCCGCCGCCTGGGCGCCAGGGAGGAAGAGCTGTGCGAATTGGGCCTGCGCCTGGCAAACCCGGTTTCGCCACACCTGGCGGCGGCGCGCGCCGGCATCAGAATTTCGGTCGACGGCTTGCTCGCCATGCTGCCGCCCGATAAGGAAGAGTCCCGCTGGATTGTGGAAGGAGCGGGCGGCGCGCTGGTGCCGCTAAACGGGAGTGAACTGATGATCGACTTAATGCGCGCGCTCGGTTTGGCGGTGGTGGTAGCCGCGCGTTCCGGCCTGGGCACGATCAACCATACGTTGCTCACTCTTGAAGCGCTGCGCGCGCGCTCCCAGCCGGTGGGAGGCGTAGTTTTGGTCGGCAAGCATAACGCCGATAATTGCGCGGCAATTGAGAAGTACGGGCAGACGCCCGTGCTCGGGGAACTGCCCATTTTACAGCCGCTGGACGCGGCCGCCCTCGGCGCGTGGGCGCGTACGGGACTCGATGCCCGAGGCCGCCTGGCGGAGTTCCTGGCTTGAGCGGTCTGGTGGACCGCGACCAGGCGTGTCTCTGGCATCCCTACACCCAGATGCTCACCCAGCCGCCGCTGCTGCCGGTGGTCCGCGCACAAGGCGTCTATCTCTATACCGAGGACGGCCGGCGTATCCTGGACGGCATTTCCTCCTGGTGGGTGAACCTTCATGGCCATTCGCATCCGAAGCTGAACGAATCGCTGGCGGCGCAGGCGCGCGAAATGGAACAGGTGATCTTCGCGGGCTGCACGCACCGGCCGGCCGTGGAACTGGCCGAGCGGCTTCTGGAAGCGTTGCCGCGCGGCCTGGCGCGCATCTTCTATTCCGATAACGGCTCAACCGCCGTCGAAGTCGCGCTCAAGCTGGCGCTGCAATATTGGCGCAATCGCGGCCAGCCGCGGCGGCGCACGTTTGTCACGCTGCATCACGCCTATCATGGCGATACCGTCGGGTCGATGTCGGCCAGCGAGGATTCGCTGTTCACGCGCCCGTTTGCGCCCATGCTGTTTCCGGTGGTCCGCGCGCATGCGCCGTACTGCTACCGCTGCCCGCTCGGTCTGCGCCGTGAAACCTGCGGCATCGCGTGTCTCGAGGATCTCGAAGCCCGTTTGGCCGAGGCCGGCGACACCGCCGCCGCCGTGCTGATCGAGCCGATGCTGCAAGGCGCCGGCGGCATGATCGTCTGGCCGAAGGAATTTCTCGCGGGCGCGCGCCGCCTCGCCGATCGCTACGGCACGCTGCTGATTGCCGATGAAGTGCTCACCGGTTTCGGCCGCACCGGAAAGATGTTCGCGTGCGAGCACGCCGGCGTGCGGCCAGACCTCGTCTGCCTTTCCAAGGGCCTGACGGCGGGCTACCTGCCGATGGGCGCGACCGCCGCCACGGCGGAAATTTACGAAGCGTTCTTGAGCGAGGACCGCGGCAAGGCGTTCTTCCACGGTCACTCCTACACCGCCAATCCGCTGGCCTGCGCGATAGGCATCGCGAGCCTCGAAATTTTCCGCAAAGAGGGTGTGCTGGAACGCGTCGTCGCGCTCGAATGCCAACTGCGCGCGGACCTGGAGCCGCTGCGGCGCCTGCCCTGGGTGGGCGACGTGCGCGTCATCGGCGGCGTGGGTATTGTGGAACTGAAATCGTCCGAGCCCGGTTATCTCGATGCGCTCGGCCCCCGGCTATACCGCGCATTTCTGGATCGCGGCCTGCTTCTCCGCCCCCTGGGCAATGTGGTCTATTTCATGCCGCCCTACGCAATCACGGAGAGCGAAGCGGCTTGGGCGTTGGAGCAGATTTCGGAGGTGATTGCAGATCTGAAACCGGACTAGTCAGCCCGTCACCGGGCGCGAGCCGCCATCGATTTCGGTTCTCCGTTGAGGCCCTTTCAATCGTGAACCATGACCGCAAGCGACCTTCCAGCCAAAACAGGATTCCCCCTATTCCGATGACCATCCCGGCGAAACCGTCGAGCTAACACCGCCTGCCGTGGAGATGATGGCGACGTGGGCCACGACGGGCGACGGCTGTCCGTTGACAACAAACGGGCTGAAGGCCCATTGCTTAATCGTGGCCACTACGGCGTCGCATCCGATGCCTGCCGCCGAAGCCTGCGGCCCGCAGGAAACATCCTGCACCATTCCATCGGCCCCGATTGTAACTGCGACCCGAGCCACCCCGAACTGGCCGCTGCCCGCATTAGCCGGCAACTCTACGTACCGAGTCACGTGGGAGCGCAGGTAACTGAGGCCGACGACGGTGTTGATCCCGTTCCGCGATACGACCGAACCCGCGGAAGGGCTCTGTGCCCCGACAGGCACCGGCACGGAAGCTTTCTGCACCGGAGGAAACCGTCATCGCCAATGGGATTAATTTGATCTCGCTCGGAAGTGTGGTCGATTCAACGGCGCCATCCACGACGACCAACGTTGAGTTGACGGTTAGCGAAAGCGGCACACCTGTACCCGCATTTATGGCGACCTGCCGAGGCTGCGACAGCGCTACATATATCACGAGAGTACGCCCCGAGCCCCCGATCGAGACTTGAGTGCCGGAGATACTGATCAGAGACGCGGGATGCGCTGCCAATGGTATATAGGTTGCCGCGGAGGAGGAGGAACCAGACGGGGCCCGGCCCAAAGGCGTACGGAACGAGGCGTCTACCACCTCTACCCGATCGCTCCCCCGGCAACGGCCCTGATACCGACAACCCAATGTTGATAACTCGCGCCCGGAAGAGATATATCCAGGTTGTTCGCAGCGGGAAGCCCGACCGTTGTCCACGGAATTACATAGGCAGTTTGGGCGAACGTGCCCACCGGAAGCAGTGCCGGCAAAACGGCCAAAAGGAAGCGCACCATCTCAGTCCTCCATCACTCTTGCCCAAGGTCGCAGTCCGACCCGCCGGGCTCGCAGTAGCCAGGCGAGCAGCAATCCCGTCTCGTAATAGCAGTTGTAATCGGGGTCGTCGCAGACGATGTACTCGCGGGCGATACAGCAATACTGTCCATCTACCGTCTAGCAGGTTGCGGAAAAACGCATTTCCGGTGCCTTTCAGCGGTGGTAAGTTGTTGATTCTCCGTTCGAGGGAGGGTCATTTTCGGCGGTTCAGAACCCTTTTTCCGCAACCTGCTAGCACTCTTCCTCGGTGTGGGCAATTGTACAGTACGCCGCCATCAGCGGCGAGGCGAACGCTAGTCTGCCGTCTCTGAAATAGCTTTATATTTATTGACCTTGCGGATGATTTGGCTGGCGCTCGCGATCCATCGAAATGGTCTGGGGTTCTCGTTGTAGTCCTTGAGGTAATCGTGGATCGCACTGGTCAGAGCGCGAAC